>CAZWVF010000008.1:22774-56902 GCA_964637695.1 uncultured Gemmatimonadota bacterium
AGTTCAGTGTTTCGACGACCTTGCCTGCCGCATCCTCAAAGCTGTCGGCAACGATGAATTCAAAATCGGATTCGTTGAGGATCCGGTTCGCTTCTTCAGCATTAGTACCCTCGAGACGGACTATCACAGGCAGATCCACCTTGACCTTGCCCATCGCCTCAACCACACCCAGGGCTACCCGGTCGCAACGAACGATACCGCCGAAGATATTGATCAGCACAGCCTTGACTTTCGGGTCGCTCATCAGAATACGGAAACCGCTGGCAACCGTATCCACGTCCGCAGCACCGCCAACGTCGAGGAAATTGGCAGGCTCTCCTCCTGCATGTTTGATAAGGTCCATCGTGGCCATCGCAAGTCCGGCACCATTCACCATGCATCCGATGTTGCCGTCCAGTTTTATGTAATTGAGATCGTACTTCCCGGCTTCGACTTCGAGCGGTTCCTCCTCATTGGGATCGTGGTACTGGCGGATATCGGGATGCCGGTAGAGGCCGTTGTCATCGAAGTTGATCTTGGCATCGAGGGCGATTACCTCCCCGTCTGCAGTCACAACAAGAGGGTTGATCTCTGCCAAACTTGCATCGGTCTCGATGAAAGCACGGGCCAGTGCGACAAAGAATCTGGCCGCGTTACCGGCCTGTTCGCCCTCCAGACCCACCGCATAGGCAAGTTCGCGTGCCTGGTAAGGTAAAAGTCCTGCAGCAGGGGCGAACCACTTCTTTATGATCTTCTCCGGGCTCTTCGAAGCGACCTCCTCGATCTCAACTCCGCCTTCGGAGGAGGCCATGAAAACCGGCAGCTCGGCCGCGCGATCGAGAACTATTCCGGCGTAGAGCTCCGAGGCAATGGCTATCCCGCTCTCAATCAGCACCGTCCTGACGATCTGACCCTCAGGTCCTGTCTGGTGTGTGATCAGGGGGTTGCCCAGCATGGCTTCGGCAGCCGCCTCAGCCTCCTCGGGCCCGCTGACAATCTTGACACCCCCGCCCTTGCCGCGTCCACCGGCGTGAATCTGGGCCTTGACCACCACGGTGCCTCCTCCCAGATCGCGGGCCGCAGCCCCGGCATCTGCAGGGGAGGTCGCTGTTTTACTCTCCGGCACAGGAACTCCGTACTTGCGCAGGACCTCCTTTGCCTGAAACTCGTGCACCTTCATGATTCCCGTCCTTCTTCCAAGACAGCCTTCACGAGGAGGCTGACCCGTTTCCACTCAGGAAACGTGCTGCTGTACGGCGAGTTTCTCGACGACGTATCTACCGACGGAAAAAGCGGCCTATCCGTTCCTCATTCTTTACTGTCGGCTTCAGAGCCGGAGTCTCATTCGTCATCGGCTGCGGAGGATCTGGAGTGACCATAAAGATGTCCTCAAGTGACTCCAGTGCATTGAATGCATCCGCTTCCTTTATCAGATCGAAACCGACCCGATCCTGGAATGCGATCACTTCGACTCTTTTACCGAGATTCTGTACCGCGCGCACCAGCCGCACGAAGTCGGAATCTCCGGAAGCCAGGATCACCACATCCAGATTCTCTGCCTGCGTAAGCATGTCTACAGCCAATTCCATATCCATGTTGGCCTTAACGCGACCATCCACGGAACGGGACCATTCCTTCTCAATTACTTTGAAGCCGATGTCCCTGAGTGCACTTATGAAACCCTTGACCGGTTTCGGGTTCTCCGGATCAACGGTTACATACGCATTGCATCTGAGCAGTTCGCGGCCCTCGGTGATGAAGTCCTTCAGAATGCGGTAATTGATTGATGGTCCTTCTTTGCGATACAGATTGGCTGCGTCTACATATAGACCTGCCTTTAAAGCCATTGCTGACAACCTCCTGAAAGTAGATGCCGGTCAGATTACCTTCCGGCTAGGAGTCAGATCCGTCGAAAGAACCTCCGTATTTCGGAGGACTCTCCCCTCCTGTCGCGACGGATCTACGACTGAACTATCACGGTGCCTGTTCGACCGGTGAGAATATCCCCTGCCTGATCGACGGCTCCTATATACACTCTGCTGCCACGCCCCTCCAGGAATCGGACCGCAGATTCGATTTTCGGACCCATATTCCCTGCAGGGAAGTGACCCTCGGCCAGATAACGTCGGGCCTCCTCGATAGTGAGGCGGTCCAGATCACACTGGTCCTCGGTCCCAAACGCCAGCGAAACTTTATGAACGCTGGTCAGTATCAGCAGTTCTTCCGCTCCAATGTTGTGAGCCAGAACTGCCGAAGCTCTATCTTTATCAATTACACCATCCACACCCTGAAGGTTCCCCCCCTCAAGTCTGCGGACGGGAATGCCGCCCCCCCCGGCGGCGACTACAACCGTACCGTTTTCTATCAGGCCCTGAATTATGTCGGCCTCAACAATCTCGAGCGGCTGTGGTGAAGCGACGACCCGCCGCCACCCCCTGTTGCTGTCTTCTTTTATATTCCAGCCGCGTTTCTCTGCAAGCTCGTGTGCTTCCTCCTCCTCGTAGAACGGACCGACAAATTTGGTCGGATCGGTAAGAGAAGGATCGTTGGTATCGATCAAAACCTGTGTCAGTACCGTGGTTACGGGCCTGTATGTTTTCCTTTCGGCCAGCAACCCCTGCAGGACCTGCCCGATCATGTAACCCATTCCACCCTGCAGATCGGCAACGATGATAGGCAGGGGCAGGTAAGGCACTTCGTCCCGGGCTCTCTCGACCCGGATCAGGTAGTTGCCTACCTGGGGACCGTTCCCGTGAGTCAGAACAACCTTCCGTCCTTCAGCGATTAGATCTGCTATTGGTGCCAGACTCTGCCGGGTATTGACAAACTGTTCCGGTATGGCTCCCGTATCATGCTTCCTTGTTATGGCATTTCCACCCAATGCCACTACCAGCAATCCATCATTCTTGTTCACGGTTCCTGTGCTTTCGCTACCCGGATTCAGGCCTCTCTCCACTATTCCTTATAACAGTGGTTTCAGGATATCGGTCAGGTCGGGACTGCCGATTTCCTGCAGTTCATATGTCACTCGAACAGCTGGTTTTTCAATTTTTATTACGCGGCGCAGGTCTATCGGGGTTCCGATGATCACTGCTTCGGCATCAGATGCGTTAATAGTGTTCTCCAGGTCCTGCACCTGCTCGGGGCCATACCCCACGGCCGGCAGTAAAATACCTGTTTCGGGATACCTCTCAAAGGTCTCAATTATGCTGCCCACCGCAAAAGGACGGGGATCGACCAGTTCGGTCGCTGAGAACTTCTCTGCCGCTACAACACCGGCACCATATTGCATTCCACCGTGCGTCAGAGTCGGGCCGTCTTCAACCACAAGCACCCTCCTGCCGGCAATAACTGAAGGATCTTCAACGCGAATCGGCGAGGCGGCCTCGATGACCACTGCTCCCGGGTTGACCGCCTTCACATTCTCATGGACTACCATGATATCCTCGTAGTCAGCCGTGACCACTTTATTGATCACGACCGCATCTGCCATCCTCAGGTTAGTCTCACCCGGGTAGTAGGTCAGTTCGTGGCCGGCACGATGCGGGTCAACTAATACGATGAAGATGTCGGGCTTATAGAAGGGTGTATCGTTGTTGCCCCCATCCCACAGAACGATATCAGCTTCACTCTGAGCCTCTTCAAGAATCCTGTGATAATCGACTCCTGCGTAAACGATCACACCGCTCTCGATGTGGGGCTCATACTCTTCCATCTCTTCGATCGTGCATTCATGTTTTGAGAGGTCATCGAGAGTCTCGAACCGCTGAACGGCCTGTCTGGCCAGATCGCCGTAAGGCATGGGATGACGGATCACCACAACCTTCTTGCCGGCTTCCTGAAGGATCCGGGCAACACGCCTTGTAGTCTGGCTCTTGCCGCACCCCGTTCTGACGGCACATACGGCAACAACGGGAACCGATGCCTCGAGCATCGTGTCTCCGGTACCGAGCAGAACAAGGTCAGCTCCTGCCGCATTGACCTTCGCGATCATGTGCCCCACGTATTCGTAATGAACATCGCTGTAGGAGAACACCGCCTGGTCGATGCCCTCAACTTTGATGATATCCGTGAGATCCTCTTCGTCCAGAACAGGTATGCCATCAGGGTAGAGTTCCCCTGCGAGTTCGGGCGGATACCTCCGATCGTCTATATCGGGAATCTGAGTTGCTGTAAAAGCAACAACCTCGTAGTTCTCATTGTCGCGGAAGGTGCAATTGAAATTGTGAAAGTCCCTTCCAGCCGCTCCCAATATCACGACACGTATGCGCGTGGCCACTCAGCTATCCTCCCAGTGAGTTTCTCTTCAACAATGATGCTCAAACATAAAGAAGCCAGTCTGGCTGGTCAATCACTCAGGATCATCACCGTTCTATCGATATCACCCTGTATGCAACCCTGCCGGCAGGTATATCGATTACTGCTTCCTCCCCTGCCTTCAGGCCCAGCAATCCCTTTCCAATCGGGCTCTCCACACTCAGCTTACCCTGACGCGGATCGGATTCGGGGGGCGCCACGAGAGTGTAGACTTCCTTGCTGCCATCATCGAGATCTTCGAGCGTCACGGTCGAACCCAGGTAACATGCATCCCCGGATATTTCAGCTTCATTCAGTGGACGGGCCGACGCCAGCGTCTCCTCGAGTTCGCCGATGCGGCGCGACAGGAGGCTCTGCTCTTGCCTGGCGGCGTCGAATTCGGCGTTTTCGGAGAGATCACCATGCGCCCTTGCCACCTCGATTGCCTTGCTCACTTCAGGACGCCGCACATACTTAAGGTGGTGCAGCTCTGCCTTGAGTTCGTCAATAGCCTTTTTGCTCAAATAGGTTGGTTTTACCATAACGCATGATCCTGTGGAGCTTGTCGGAGAAACGATTAATACAAAACGGCTCCTCCTTCTTTGGAGAAGCCGCAAACGCGGTCGTTTGTATCCCGAATAGTAACCGGTTACCGGGACCTGACACTATCACCTAAAGGGAGGTAAACAACGGTGTCAACAGTTTTATGGTGGCTGGGTCGTCCCTGGATATTCGTATGGGGCCCTATCGCCTGGCAGGCCGTGGTCGCTGCAACGCTCCTTTTCTTCGGCGGGCTGATGCTCGGCATGGCGGCGGAGCGAAAAGATATCAGGTGGGCCGCCGCCTACGGCCGGTGGGTATTGAACAGGCTGGAAGGGTGGTTGACAAGGCGCAGCCGAAGTTTCGGTATCCTGGCAGTTCTCATCACGACAGTGAATGCAGCAGCGGCACTTGTTATAATCGCAGCAGCACACTTTCCACCGGTGAGCCTGATCCTTATAGTACTGGCAGGATTGAACACGGGAGTGATGGCACAGCGAACTGCCGGCTCGAAATCATGGATAGCCCTGTTGATGCCTCACGCCTGGCTGGAGCTGCCGGCGGTGATCACTGCTTCGGCAGCAGCTCTGGAAGCATCGGCGGCGAAGCTGGGTCTGCAATGGTTTGATGTAATGGCCGATACAATCTGGGCAAAAGCGTTCTTTCTGCGTGTCACCCTGCCGCTTCTGGTGGGAGCAGCGATAATAGAGGCCGCACTCATGATCCACCTGGGAGAGAAGCGATGAATTTCTCGAGCCCCACACTTCTCTTTACACCCGACGGTGACCTTGTCGCCTCTCTCAGGCGGCTATCCGACCATGATTCAGGTTACCTGGCTCTGGCTCCTGAATGGGATGCCTTCTCCCGGTTGGCTGCCCAGCTTGCCTTCGGTGTGGTAGTGGTCGACTTCTCGATCCTGACGAACGAAGATGATCACCTCGAACCGGAAATGGCTTCGCGCCTGATCCACGAGGTTCTCGAGGCGAATTCACAGGCCCGGATCCTCGTCTACAACATTCCCGATGAGGACGCCCTGAGACACCTGATGGCCGCCGGCATCCACGATCTGGTGCGGTCACCTCTATCCCTGGAAGAACTGGGATTGCGGATTGACAGAGCCTGCAAGTCGTATGCCTGGCACGCCCAGCGCAACTACTACGTGGGCCAGAGCGGCCACATTTTCCGGGTTAACGACATCATCGGATCGAGCATTCGGATGCAGCAGGTATTCGAGGAAGTAAGAAAGGTTGCCTCCAGCAGGACACCGGTTCTTATTTCCGGTGAAACCGGATCGGGGAAAGAACTGATTGCTGCGGCCATCCATTACAACAGTCCCAGAAAAGACCAGGCCTTCATCAAGGTCAACTGTGCCGCACTGCCCGACACCCTTCTGGAATCGGAACTTTTCGGACATGAAAAAGGCTCATTCACAGGTGCGGTAAAACAGCGTATCGGTCGCTTCGAGCAGGCGCACGGCGGCACACTCTTTCTGGATGAAGTGGGTGACATGAGCGCTGCAACTCAGTCCAAACTGCTGAGAGTGCTCGAATCTCAGGAGTTCGAACGGCTTGGTGGTACTCGCCTGGTCAGAGTCGACGTCAGGATCATTGCGGCCACAAACCGGATTCTGGAGAAAGCAATCGCCGATGGGTCCTTCCGTGACGATCTCTACTTCCGCCTCAATGTTGTCACAATAGAACTGCCGCCGCTGCGTGAACGCCCGACAGATATCCCCCAGCTCGCCATGTTCTTCCTGAAGAAAGCGAGATTTGAAGAGAGAAAGGATGTGAGAGATTTCTCCTTCGAAGCGATGGAATTCATGCAGTCGTACCCGTGGCCCGGCAACGTACGCGAGCTGGAGAATACCATCGCCCGTGCGGTACTGCTTGCCGATGGCGATTACATAGAACCGGAAGATCTGTCTATCTACAGGAGCCCTGTAAGACTGCCTGTTGAAAACCTGGCCGGAAGTGGGGAGGTACCGGCAGATACTCCCGTACCGGCCGGGGCACCGACCGTTCGCACAGCACCTGATTCCACGGGCGCCGGCCCATCTGCACGCGATGTCGATCTGAAGAACCTTGAAAAGGCAGCCATCATCCAGGCCCTTGAAGCCTCCGCCTTTGTGCAGAGCCGGGCGGCCGGGATGCTGGGTATCAGCCGCAGGTCGCTGAATTACAGGATCTCAAAATATGGAATCACCCATCCTTCGTGGCGGGTGAACACGCCTTAAAAGTAAACACTCCAAAAAGTACGCGTCCCGGCCGGAGAGAGGGTGCAATCCTCTCCGATCCGGGACGCGATTCACACCAGGCACCGGCAAGCCGGTCACCCAGGGATTGGCCGACAGCTACGCCTGAGCCGGTGTGTACAATGAACGGAGCCTCACACCGCAGCGCGGATCTTGGCCAGCCGCTTGTCAAGGTCCTCAAGCCGCTCCGCGACGCTATTGGCTCCGATAAGACCAACCTGACTTCTGGTCAGATACCGGTGATACTGCGTCAAATCCTCCCCGACATCATCCAGTGCTGCTCTGATTACTTTTCGACGTCGGGCAAGAAACTGAAATGCTTCGTTACCCCGTTCAAAAGCTGCAATCTCGCGTTCATCCGCCTTCTGGTGAGGTATCAGTACAGGCACCTGGCCCGTTCGCCAGCTTTCGAATGCCTGAGATATCATCACCCACGAGTTCTCATCACCCTGTACAGCTTCCATCCTGTTCGTTCCAGACTGTGCAGTTTCCCTCAGAGAGAGCAGCCGTGCTCCGGCCAGAGTCATCACTGCCAGACCGAACAGTGCTCCGGCTCCCAGGCTCCACGAGGGGAGCGGGATCCTCAGGGAGAGACCGGTTGCGCCAGCCAGAATCCCTGCTGAAGAGAGCATAATCCCTGCAACTGCTGCAACCTGCCACATGATGCGACGGATGTTCACCCTGTGGGTCAGATCTATTGCGGATGCAGCAGTCATCATTATTCCCTCCCGGCAGTTCATCTCTTTCATGCAGTACATCAAACGAACTCCGGGAGATAAATACTGCAATCACCGTGCCAGTGTTGGAGAAGGAATAACAGAAATCATGGCGATTTCATATTTTATTGCCAGTCAACGACTTACACGAACAGCACGAAGAACATATTCTATCTGCGCTGCTTTGGTTGATAGAGAGTGCAGGCAATGTTGTTTCGATATTGTAATAATGATACGATAACTGCCTATAATTAGTACAGTTATGTAACTTAACATCTTATCAATTACGCTCTCGCATACGATCTCACAATATTGGTTCATGGTTCAAATCTGGGTGAAAGAAACGTTCTGCTGTTGTATCTTGGGCACATGACAACCGCCAGGAAAGATTTTATACCGCCGAAGCCACCCTCGGAGCGCCCCTTCAGACTGGAACTTACCTACCTGCCCGCGGCCAGAGATGCGCGCGGAGAAGCTGTAACCCTCATGGCGGCCCGCGACCTGGGAATCAGGCTGGAGAGTACAGAGACCAGGGACATATTCCTGCTCGATTGCGATCTCGGTCCGGATGAACTCGAACTGCTGGCGGCTGCATTTGAAGATCCGGTAGTCCAGAGCGCCCATATAGGTTCCGCCCCTGCCGCAGAGTTCAACTGGTCGATTCAGGTCGGCTACAAACCGGGAGTCACCGACAACGTCGGCACCTCGGCGAAAGTCGTTATCAGTGACCTGCTGGGGCGGAAGCTGGAAGAGGATGAGAGCGCATACTCCGCAACCCTCTACCTGCTCAGGGGCGATCTTCAGGCATCCCAGGCCAATCAGGTCGCCACTGATCTGCTCGCCAATCCCCTCATCCAGAGTATCGATGTTCGATCCTTTGAAGAGTGGGCATCGAGTCCTCCCGATACAACAGTACCTAAAATCACATCCCGCTATGAACCGGGGATCGAAACATCAGACCTGGACAGATCGGATGATGAGCTGACCGAGCTCAGCCACAGGAGCCTATGGGCACTGAGCCTGCCGGAGATGCACACCATCCGGGATCATTTCGCCTCAGATTCCCAGGCGGCAGTCAGAAGTGAGATCGGACTGACATCGAAACCGACCGATGTCGAAATGGAGTGTCTGGCCCAGACGTGGTCGGAGCACTGCAAGCACAAGATCTTCAACAGCAGTCTCGATTACGAAGACAGTGAGAACGGAGAGCGCAGAACGATAAACAGCCTTTTCGATACTTTTATCCGGGGTGCAACTTCAACCGTGGGGGCAGATAAGGACTGGCTCCTCTCGGTTTTCAAGGATAACGCCGGCGTAGTGCGATTCACCGAGGATACGAACCTCGTCTTCAAGGTTGAGACCCACAACACGCCCAGCGCGCTCGATCCTTACGGGGGAGCTATCACCGGGATAGTCGGAGTGAACCGCGATCCCTTAGGAACCGGCCGGGGAGCCGATCTGCTGATCAATGTGTGGGGCTACTGTTTCGCCTCACCATTTTACAGCGGCAAGGTGCCTGAAGGCCTCATGCATCCACGCCGGATCCGCGATGGAGTGCATAAGGGTGTGATCGACGGCGGGAATCAGTCGGGGATCCCGTACGGCAGGGGTTGGGAGATATTCGACGAGCGTTACCTCGGAAAGCCCCTCGTTTACTGCGGAACGGTTGGGATCATGCCCGCCACGCTCCACGACGGTGCCCCGGCACACGAGAAGATACTCCATCCCGGCGACCTCATAGTAATGGTAGGTGGCCGCATAGGTGCAGACGGCATCCACGGCGCCACTTTCTCCAGCCAGGAACTGCATGAGGAATCCCCCAGCCAGGCCGTCCAGATCGGCGATCCGATAACCCAGAAGAAGATGACCGATTTCCTGCTCGAAGCGCTCGACCTGGGTCTCTTCACAAGCCTGACCGACAATGGAGCCGGCGGCCTCTCCTCCAGCGTCGGAGAGATGGCTCAAACCACAGGCGGCGCAGATCTCAACCTGGCGAAAGCTGCACTGAAATATCCCGGATTGATGCCATGGGAGATCCTCCTCTCAGAGGCGCAGGAGAGGATGACCGTGGGAGTGCCGGCGGAGCAGCTCGATCACTTCCTTGAGCTGGCCGACCGAAGGGAAGTCGAGGCTGCTGCTCTGGGTACTTTTACCGACTCCGGATATTTCTGCGTCCGTTACGGGGAGGAGGTAGTAGCCTATCTGGAGATGGAATTCCTCCACGACGGGTGGCCCAAACCGGTTCTCCCGGCACGCTGGGAGAAACCGGAGAGCCGGTTCCTGCCCGAAATCAATGCCACTGTGCAGGAGGTGCTGGAGGAGATTCTCCGATGCGAAAACATAGCGAGCAAGGAAGTCAAATCCAGACAGTACGACCATGAAGTCAAGGGGCGGACAATTATCAAGCCATTTACGGGGATATCTTCCGATGTGCCCTCTGACGCCACGGTTTTCCTGGTCGATTACGAGCGCACTGAAGGGGTGGTGCTGTCAGAAGGGATCAATCCCTACTACAGCGATCTGGACACCCGTGCGATGGCCATGGCGGTGGTTGACGAAGCCGTCAGAAGGCTCATCTGTGCCGGTGCCCGACCGGATACCATCTCCGCGCTCGACAACTTCTGCTGGCCCGATCCCGTTGAAAGCACCTCGAATCCTGACGGCCGTTATAAACTGGCCCAGTTGATCAGGACCTGCGAAGGCCTCCACGACGCCTGCGTGGCATACGGAGTACCGCTGATTTCAGGCAAGGATTCGATGAAGAACGATTCCACCAGGGGTGGAGTAAAGATCAGCATACCCCCCACGCTGCTGGTTAGCGCGATGGGCAGGATAGATGATGTCCGAACTTCGGTAACCCCGGAACCCAAGGGTGCAGGTGATCTCATCTACGCGATCGGTAAAACCCGTCAGGAACTGGGCGCTTCGGAACTGGCCCGGTGGGCAGAAGCAGGCGGCAGAGATGCAGCGGTGGGAGGATCGCCTCCCGAGACATATCTGGAAGAGAATATTGCCTGCTATAACAGACTTGCAGCTGCAATCGCCGACCAGATACCGGAAAGTGTGAAGACACCTTCGATGGGGGGATTGGGTGTGGCTCTTGCCTGGATGGCTTTCGGCTCGGAGCTGGGGATCGAGGTCGATCTCGATCTGATTCCGACCTCGGGAGAGGTAGACCTGTGGGGTCAGCTCTTCAGTGAGAGTACCGGAAGGTTCCTGGTTACCGTAAAAGTGGAGAACGCCGGATCATTTGAAGAGGCGATGGAAGACACGCCGCTGGCCCGGATCGGAACAGTCAACAACAGCGGTCGGCTGACCGTAACATCGGGGGGCGCGACAGTTATAGATGCGGACGTGATGGAGTTGAAAAGGGCATGGCAATCCACCCTGGCTGGATTTTGAAAAATGGATGGATGGAATGACCAGATGAGCAGAGAGAATGAACCTGGAGTTCTGATTCCAACCGGATTCGGCCTCAACTGCGAGCTTGAAACCGCTTATGCATGCCGCCTGGCGGGATTGTCACCCCACCTGGTCCACATCAATGATCTGGCAGCCGGCGCAGTCGATTTCAGCGATTACGGCATGATTATTCTCATAGGCGGCTTTTCCTTCGGAGACCATCTGGGCGCAGGGAAAGTGCTATCAATACGCCTCATGACCAGACTGCCCGTCTCGCTCGAGCAATTCGTGGAGGACGGAGGTCTTCTGCTGGGTATCTGCAACGGATTCCAGACACTCAGCAAGATGAAACTGCTGCCCCGCCTGAATTCAGCGGCGGAACAGACGGTGACCGTAACCGGGAACGACAGGGGCCTTTTTCACGATGGCTGGGTGACGCTGGCAGCCGATCCCGAGTCACCCTGCATCTTCACCCGGGGGATCGATACCCTCGATCTGCCCGTCAGACACGGAGAGGGAAAGGTCGTAATAGAATCTGAAGAACTATATGACCAGTTGAATGACGGTCACCTCGTACCCTTCAGATATGTGGATCGCCAGGGCAATCCCACACAGGAGTTCCCCTGCAATCCCAATGGTTCCCCCGGTGCGATGGCGGGGCTCTGTGACCCGTCGGGCCGCATCTTTGGATTGATGCCCCACCCGGAGGCCTACCATACACCCTTCCTGCACCCGCACTGGCCGCAGCAGCGCAGGTCCGGCACACTGCCTGAAAAGGGTCCGGGTCTGAAGGTCTTCAGGAACGCGGCTCAATACCTGAGAGAGCGCCGGTGACGTCCGGACTGGAGGAAAGCAGGCCGGGAGAACCGCGCAGAACCTGGCGTTTGATTCTTTTCATCACTCTGCTGGCATGTGCAATCGCTCTGCTGCGCAGTGATCTGCCGGGCCCCGGCTGGTCTGTGGAGGGCCTTCAGCAGAGGGTATCCGCTGCGGAGTGGGCCGGACCTCTTATCTTCATCATCGGATTCGCGCTTCTGACGAATCTGATATTCCCTACCAGCCTGATGCTTGTGGCTGCTGGAATGATGTTCGGAGGTGTTCCTGGCTTCGTCATCGGGGTTGCCGCATCAATGCTGGCCTATACGCTCGGCTATGCACTGAGCGCCCTCTTTGCGCGCGATGCTGTCAGAGGCCTTGCCGCCAGAATGGGATGGACCCCGATTCTGAGCACGATCGAAGAGAGATCCCCCTTCCGGGTTTCCTTTGCCGCCAGATATATTCCGATACCAGTCGGTGCACAGAGCTACCTGCTCGGTCTGACCCGCCTGCCTTTCCTCCCATACCTGCTGGGCTCCATAGCTGGTTCACTGCCCTGGATCTTTACCTACGCCCAGATAGGCGCCTCGGCTGACATCAGACAGAAAACCTCATTCTGGCTGGGACTGGCAGCCTGTCTGCTACTCATCTTTCTTGCCGATCGCTGGTGGCACAGACAGAAAGCACACTGATGCCTGAGGGATATCCCGAAGGAGAGCAGACGGTATTCAAGGCAGCCGAAAGGAACCTGCAGTCCGCCCTCGACAGTTCACTGCGATTGATCCTCGACCATTCCCGGCAGATCTCTGATATCGACACTCTCTCTGATGAGCTTGCGATTCTCGCGGCACTCGACAGATCCGGCAATGCCGGGAAGGCACATTCGCTGCTGAGTGAATATCACCGGCTGCAGCGCCCGAATGGTGAGTTCCGGGCTGGCCGCCGCGAAATCGAAGGAACCGGCTGTGCGCTCTGGTCTCTTGTAGATCATGCCAGGTTGACCGGGGAGATCGGCCACCTGAACTCTGTATACAGGTACGTTCGAAGAGGATTGAGATGGATCGCCCGCAATCGCTGTCCCGATGGATCGAAACCGCACAGCGGTCTGATGCCGGAACGACCCGACAGGCCTCTCAATCGTTATCCGGCAGCCCTCTGGACCCTTGCAGGCATCCAGGAGGCCGCTCGTGCTGCATCTGTTCTGGGCAAATCGGGGCACCTCTTCGAAAGTGAATCACTCTTTCACGAGCTTAAGCGAGCCCTCCTCCGATCGCTCGATCTGACTGCCGGCGACAGGGACAGGCCGGGCCTGCCCGCCGACCCCGATTCACCACCCGTGGAGATCTCGGCATCCACTCTTGTGGCTTTAATTCCCGGAGAGGTTTTCTCTCCCGACTTCAAGCATCTTTCGGGCGCAATCGAACATTTATGTGGAAATAAAGACCTGCTTTCTGCCGGCGACTCGTCATCGAACGGGCTTTCGACAGCAGGGCGTGCAGCCCTGGCACACCACCTGCTCAGGCGGGGTGACGGTCGCACCTGGGATATTATTGAACCGATTATCAATGCCTCCATCACCAGTGTGGTTGACGCCTCCTATCTGGTCTGGCTTGCACGCAACATGCTGGTATTCGACCACCACTCGACCCTGCTGATTGCTCCCGCCTATGCACTTCGTCCACCTGGGGATGGCGGTGTGGTAGAGTTGATTGATGCTCCCACCTGCTACGGCCCTGTCAGCTACAGGCTCGAACGTGCGGGAGAGGAGCTGCGGCTTGAGTGGATGGCGCTGCGGCGTCACGCGCCTGAATATCTGATCTGGCCTCTGCCCGGCATGCTCCTCAGTTCCGATCCACCCACGATCACACTTACAGGGAGCAGAATGGGAATCCACCTCGACCCGGGTGGGGGCAGGCTGAAGGTCAGACTGGTGGCCGGTGTTCTGGAATAAAAGAAGTCGTTGCTGAGGGATACTCAGTGCACCGCTCCGTAATTACGGTGTACTTAGCAATATCAGAAGCGCTATCACCACAAATGTGAGCAGTACCAGTCCGCCCGCGAACTGCATGATCGGCCTCGACCTGTCCGGATCGAATTCATTTTCGGAAATCCTGTCGGGGGCAACAGCCGAGAAACGCTGCAGAGCCGGCAGGGGATTCTTAGACCTCCTGGTAAGAGTGTGCACAAAGCTCACCGCAATTGTCTCTGACTTCCGGAATCCGCGTGCCGTCAACTCGACAATGAACCGCCGCAGGAAGGGCGCCGGACGACGATAGAACCAGTCGGTGTCGAGTATGAGCCCGCGCCGGCCGACCAGCATGTGACGCAGCAGCCAGAACCCGACAAAGGCGAGGATCATGATCTGAGTTGTTTCCACCAGGTGAGCCACGGTGTAAGGGTGAAAGGGGGCTTCGTACGGAAGCATGTTGTAGAGCAGCGACGGTGCCACTCCGAAGAGCACGCACAGAAATGCGAGTATTCCCATGCCGACCAGCATGTTGCGCGGAGGTTCGGCCGGCTCCAGGCCCCTCGACTCGCCGAGCCAGGTGTAGTAAGGAAGCCTCAGACCGGTGTGGAGCCAGCTGCCTATGGAGGCCAGCATGAGCAGGAGCACCACAACCTCGAGGTGGACCTCACCCGCTGCACCGATAATCATCGACTTGCTGATGAAACCGTTGAAGAGGGGAAGCCCGGAGATCGAGAAAGCACCCACCATATAAAGGAAGAAGGTGAGTCTCTGCCGGCCGGCCAGGCCCCCCAGCTCCGACAGCCTGCTCCTGCCGGTTGTATGAAGCACCACACCCGCACCCATGAAGAGAAGCGCCTTGTAGAGGATGTGGCTGAAGGCATGGGCGGTTGCACCGTTTATTGCCATTGACGTACCTATGCCGACAGCGGTGACCATGTACCCGATCTGGCTGATGATGCTGTAGGCCAGGATCTTCCTTATATCATCTACCAGCAGGGCATAAATGGCCCCGTAGAGTGCCATGATGACTCCGAAGTAGATCAGGATCTCCCACCCGGCGAAGAGACGGATCAGTACGTACACCGACGACTTTGTGGTGAAAACGCTCAGGAAAACAGCGCCGGTTACAGTTGCCTTCGGGTAGGCATCGGGCAGCCAGGGATGCAGCGGCGGAATCGCCCCGTTGAGGGCCACTCCCGCCAGAATCAGCCATGCCGCGACGGAACTGCCGGGTTCAAAGAGCCGAATGGCGATTGAACCGGTTTCGGCCAGGTGGAGCAGGATGCCTGCCATCATCAGGCTGCCGCCGGCAAGGTGCATCAGAATGTATCTGAAACCAGCCCTCTGGGCCTCGGGAGTCCGGCGGGCCCAGACAAGATAGGCACTGGAGAGAGCCATCAGCTCGGTAAAGAAAAGGAGTGTGAAGAGATCGCCTGCGAAAGCCACTCCGACGGCTCCACCACCGTAAAAGAGTGCCGCTGATTGCTGACCTGTCTCTTTCAGGTGGTATGCATACACACCGCCGGCGGCAGCCAGGATCGTGAAGATCACACCGAATACCCGGCTGAGGCTGTCCACCTTGAGCAGGACCAGTGTGTAGCCCATAAAGGAGGCTTCAACGGTCGAACCATCGGTAAGGGAAAAGACAATCCAGAGCGCTGCAAGCGGTACGGCTACAGCGGCAGCCGAGCGGATCCTGCGCGGCAGCAGCGGCAGAACCGCTCCACCTGCGATTATGAGGATTGCAGGAGAGATCATCTACGCATCCTCCCTCCCGGATCCCTCATCAACGGAATCGTAATAATCCTCATCACGCTGCAGAAGCCACCTGCCCAGCAGCCACGCGAGGTAGATGACTGCACAACTTCCGGCGATACCGTAACCGGCATAGAAACCCGGGATAGCGTCCCACCAGTGTCGGAGGCCCGGCTCGTGATACCCCAGTCCGGCGACTATCGAGACCACGACAAGGATCCCCAGCATTATCCAGTGCCATTGTTTCACGGCCCACCTCCGAACACGCTGCCCGAAATCATCACGGCCAGGTCGTACAAGCGGACCAGACCATTCGGCCAGATGCAGAAGAGGATAGAGAGAAGAGCAGTTATCACAATCGGCACCACCAACAATGGCGAAGCCTCCCTGTCACCATCGAACTGGTTGGAGCTGCGGAAGAAGGCCCGGTGGACGATCGGGAATAAATAGGCGGCATTCAGAAGTCCGCTGACCAGAAAAACCGCCAGTGCCAGCAGGTATCCGGCCTCCACAGCCCCCAGTCCCAGGTACCATTTACTGATGAAACCGTTGACGGGCGGGAGTCCGGCCAGTCCGATGCTCCCGACCGCAAACGCTCCCATGGTCCAGGGCATGGCCCGGCCTATTCCGTCCAGTTCGCTGATATTTACCCTGTGAACATTTACATAGATGGCACCGGCACAGAAGAAGAGGGTGATCTTCATGGTTGCATGGCTCGCCAGGTGGAGCACACCACCCGTGAAGGCCTCGGGAGAAAGGATGGCCACACCCAGCACTATGTAGGAGAGATGACCGACAGTGGAATAGGCCAGCCTCATCTTCAGGTTGTCCTGAGCCAGCGCCATTATCGAGGACACAAGTATGGTGATCGCGGCAGCAACCATCAGCAGTTTATCAGCACCGCAATCACGCAGAATCTGAGGTCCGAAAACGAAGCCGACAATCCTTATCACTCCGAATGCTCCCGACTTCACAACTGCCACCGCGTGCAGCAGTGCACTGACCGGGGTCGGGGCAACCATAGCCGCCGGCAGCCAGGCATGCAGCGGCATGATGGCCGCCTTCACACCGACACCACCGATGAAGAGGAGGAAGAGGATCCTGACAGTGGAGGCCGGTAAACCCAGCCCTTTCAACAGACCGCCCGGGACGAAATCCAGGCTTCCGGCCAGTGTGTAGGTCCACGCTGCCGCCGCCATCAGAACCACGCCGGCAGTCAGTGTGTAGAAGAGGTATTTGCGGCCCGAACGGAGTGCTTCGGGTGTTTCCTTGTGTATGATCAGCGGGTAGGTTGCGATGGTCAGGATCTCGTAAAAGAGGATGAAGGTTACCAGATTGGCCGAAAAGGCGATGCCGATGGTCGAAGAGAGACATACGGCAAAACTGGCAAAGTAACGGGTCTGTTTCTTCTCCTCGACTCCTCGCACGTAACCGATCGAGTAGAACGACGTGAGTATCCAGAGCCCCGAAGCGATCAGTGCAAAGAAGATACCCATTGGATCGACCCGCAGGGCCAGTTCAACACCCTCGACCACCTGAAGAACTTCCACATGTGCAATCCGGCCTGCAAGGACACCTGGAAGCAGCGAAAGAACCAGCCCGAATTTCACCAGAGCTGCACCTATCGTCCAGAATTCCCTCAGGTTGGGCCGGTGGGAGCTCAAGAGAATGGGAACGACGGCAGCCATCGATACCAGGACGGCCCAGAGCGGTATGTACGATTCGTACATCACAGGCCGGCAGGCACCATCAACCTGATCACCCCGTTGACGATAAATGCGTTGAAGATACCGAGCAGTATGATCCCTGCTGCCAGGATCAGTGTGGGAACAAGCATGGAAGCCGTGGCTTCGTTGAGTGGGAATCCTTCGGGATCTGAATCGGTGTGATCCAGATCACCCATCGCTTCATCCATCGAGAGGGCCGGTTTCAGGTAGGCGTTCTCCAGAACCCTGAAGAAGTAAACTGCGTTGAGCAGACTGCTGACCAGTATCACGACGACCATGATCCAGGCCCCCCGATTGATACTACCCAGCACAAGGTACCACTTGCTGAAGAAACCAGCGGTGGGCGGAATCCCTATCATTGAGAGTGCACCAACGGTAAATGCCGCCATCGTCCACGGCATCTTCCTGCGCAGTGCGGCGTCAAATCTGGAGATATCGGAATGACCGATCGTCACCCTCAGGTTTCCGGCGACCAGGAAGAGGCACGCCTTCATGAAGGCATGGTTGACCACGTGCAGCACCGCTCCAATCAATCCGAGCGGATTGGCCAGCCCCACTCCGAGTCCTATGTACCCGATCTGGGCGATACTGCTGTAGGCGAGCATTCTCTTCAGTTCATTCTGGGCTATCGCCATGATGGACCCGAAGAGTATGCCGGCAGCCGCAAGCCACATCAGAATGTCCGCCAGCGGCAGCTGGTCGGTGAAGTAACCCGGCTGGAAAACATAGAGGAGGATACGGATCAGAACGTAGGCACCGATCTTCGTTCCGATAGGCGCGATCAGAGCCGTGCTTGCAGAGGATGCGTAGGTATAGGCGTCGGGCAGCCATCCGTGCAGCGGGAAGAGCGCCATCTTGATCCCCATCCCTACAACTATCAGGAGCAGTCCAATGATGACACCGGCTTCATCGTAAACTCCGGGCAATATGGCCGCGACATCGGCCATATTGAGGGAGCCTGTCATCGTGTAGAGGAACCAGAGTCCGAAGAGGTAGAAGCTGGCACCTATCGTTCCCATGAGCAGGTACCGGAAGGCGGCCACCGGTGCCGCCCTCTCACCGGAAGCTATCAGGGCATAGGCAGCCAGTGAGCTTATCTCGAGGAAAACGTACAGGTTGAAGAGGTCACCGGTCACAATGATCCCGCAGAATCCTGCCAGAAGCAGCATTGCCACCGAGTAGTAGGGAACCTCCCTGCCTGTCAGTTCAACCCTGACCACCTGGTGCGAGTGTATGAGAACCGCCAGCGATATGACCGTCACCACCGCGATGACAAACGCAGCCAGAGGATCGAGGACGTATTCGATTCCTATAGGGGGAACCCAGCCACCGAAGGTGTAGTGAACCGACCCATTCACCACTACGTAATAGAGACCGTAAACGGCAGCGACCGCACTGACCGCAGTGGCGGTCAGTGCAACCATATAGGAGAGGTTCCTCTTCCTGAGTCCGAGCAGCGGCGCCAGCAGGGCTGCCAGCAGGAAGATCACAGGGGTTAGTACGGGCAGATTCTGATCTATCATGTCACAGAACCTCCCATCAGCCCATACGATCCAGGAGCTCCGATTCGTCCAGAGTCCCGTACCTGCGGTGGATGGTGATAAGCAGAGCAAGAGCCACACCGGTCGTTGCAACCCCGACGACAATTGCGGTCAGCATGAGCGTATGCGGCAGAGGATTGATGTAGTGGGCGGCCTCGATGGCACCGTGCAGTGATTCGGCAGCAGCGCGGGCCGCTTCCTGAACACCTTCGGCACCGCTGTCAAGCGAGCCTTCCGTATCTTCCAGGATCGGAACGGTGGCGTTCCACTTCGAGGCACTGGCAACGTAAATCAGGATAACCGCAGACTGGAATATATTCAGACCGATCAGCTTCTTGACCAGGTTCCTCTTGGTTATCACCCCGTACAGCCCGATAACGAAGAGAGCCATCAGGAAGAGGTAGGCGTAGTGTCCCATGAAGAAATCAAGCATCGTGCGGACTTCCGCTGCGGCCCTCTTCACCTACGAGGTCGTCATAGATGGCGGTAAGGGTGGAGGCCACTGCTATCGCCACGCCGATCTCAACTATCAGAATTCCCATGCTGCGGGTTTCACTCTCTCCCATCCCCAGAGGGAGCTGCGAGTAATCGAGGAAGTATCCTCCCAGGATGAGAGCGATTATCCCTGTCGCCAGGTAGATCATTGTACCGATTGAGCTTCCGGGAGTGCCCCACTCCTTTTTGAATTGAAGCTGGGCGGCATCGGTACCGACCGACAGCCGTATCAGCAGGAAGCTGGCAGCCAGCATCGCTCCTCCCTGAAATCCTCCTCCGGGACTGTAGTGGCCATGGAAGATTACATAGAGGGCAAAGATCTGGATGAAAGGAACCACCAGCCTGCTCGACAGAGCGACAATGCGGTCGTCGTAGTAACCCCTCATTGCTGCTCTCCCTCTACATCGTCCCGATCCTCTGACCGTCTTCTGCGCAATATCAGGAAACAGGCGAGCCCTGCTGCGAAGATCACCGTTGTCTCACCCAGAGTGTCATAACCCCTGTAATCGGCCAGGATGACGGTGACCATGTTGGGAGTATGGGCATCCTCATACGCATGCCTGATGTAATAATCCTGGCTTCCGGGGGAGCCCGCGGAGCTCTCCTCCAGATTCGCGGGGGCATTGGGGTCGGCCCGGTCGGGCAGAGTGGATATTCCGTAGAACATCACCGCTGTGAAGGCAATCAGTATCAGAAGTGCGAGCCGCCTCAATCTACGCTCTTCCTCTCTGTATGATAGACCGCCACGACGAAGAAAACACCCGTGACCCCGGCACCAACAACCGCTTCAGTGAATCCCACATCCACGGCTCCCATTACCGCACAGATGAGAGCCGCCATGAAACTGTAGGCACTCAGCGTCACCACGGCCGCCAGAAGATCCTTCGTGCGCAGGGCGACTATCGCTGCCGCCAGCAGGAAAACGAGGAGGATCAGTTCGAATTCCCAGTGCATTCAGGAACCCTCCCCCGTTGATCTGTTTTCCTCCTCCTCCAGTTCGGCGGCACCGGCGTCTCTCGGTTCACCGGAGAATGTGGGTCTCAATCCGAAATTGAGTGCAGCCCGGGCCAGAGCATGAGTACCAACCGGGTTTGTCAGCGCAACGAAAGCCATGACAAGAAGGAGTTTTAGGCTGTTGAGCGTGATACCTTCGAAAATCGCCAGTCCTACCAGAACCAGCAGCAGGCCGAGCGTGTCGCTCTTGCTGGTGGCGTGGCTGCGACTGTAGAAATCGGGAAGGCGGATGATACCGATACCCCCTACAAGCAGGAAGAAGGCTCCGGCAACAACGAAGAGCATCGATATTATCTGCACGGGGCCCATTATGAGCCCCCTTCCGAATCTGTTTTCGGATGGATGAAGTATTTGGCTATCGCGATATTGCCGATGAAGTTCAGAATCGCGTAGGCCAGCGTGATATCGATGAACATGTCGATCCGTCCGTAGACGAATCCGACAAGACAGATCAGCACGAGTGTCTTCGTGCCGATGGCCCCTACTCCGAGCAACCTGTCAAACAGAGTTGGACCCACAATCACCCTGTAGAAGGGGATGATGATGATCAGGGTCAGAATGACCGCGATATAGATGAATCCCCTGCCCACCTACATCTCCCCCGCCGACTTGATGAATCTGATATCTGTAACCTCTCCGCTCTCGTCCCCTTCGAAGAGTTCTGCAACTTTCCTGGGCATGGTACCTTCAACCAGGCTGGTCGAGGATGCATCTGAGAGTGAATGAACGAGGAATACACCTTCGGTGATATCAACCGTTAAAGTACCTGGTGTGAGAGTAATCGAATTCGCAAGAACAACCTGTGAACCGGCATTGGGCAGGTCGGCATGGAACATCAGAAAGGAGGGATTGATAGGCATCCTGGGATCGAGAACGTATCGGGCAACCTGAATTGCCGCAAGAATGATCTCCTTCATAAGCCAGAAAATATAGACGAAAAGACGTCCGAAATTCAGATTCCTGTGGATATCTCCAGGATAGAGCCGGACCCTGTGCAATCCACGGTTGAGGACCTTTACCAGACCAACAGAAAAGACACCCAGAGATATATGAAAGGCGTCATAACGGCCACTGAGCAGCAGCCATATTCCCATCAATATAAAGGCATGTACAGTGGAGGATATCCAGCTCCGGAAGCGGTGGGGATAACCTGTCATGATGATTTTGTCGTTCGAAGTGTCAGGCATCGCCACCTTTGATCACCTGTGGTCGGGCACAGACCGTCCGGCAGATGCCGCACAATCCATGATAAGGGGCTTCATGTCAAGAGAGAGTACCAGGTAGACCGATCCGCAATTTCACCGGCAGGCTCCCGGCCACCGCTATTCCTCCTCACTTTCATCCTCATCATCCGCCCCATTCCCATCTGCAGTCTTTGCGAAGGGATCGATCGTCTTCTTCTTCTGGAATTCCTTCAGCTGTGCCTCCAGACCGGCCTGTTTCTCCTCCTTTCTCTTCAGGTACTCATCTTCACCGAAGAGTTTATCAATCTTCTCCTGCTTCTCCTTCGAGCGCTCCAGAAATGCGTCGACCTCCTCCTTCATCGCAGCGCCACTGTCCTCACGGGGCAGTTCCTCCAGAGCTGTGTGATCGGCAACCTCGACCCGGGTATCGAATGGAGTCATCCGGATATTGACTATTCCCCGTGTCTCGAGTGCCCGGGCGATTGCTCCTATCACCTCGTGAGATATCCCCAGCAGTTCTCCAATCTCCTCCATGGTAGGAGGTTTCTCGAACTTGTGGGCTAGAACCCGTGCTGCAGCCAATACAAGGTGACTCTGATCGTAGTTGGGTGTCGTTTCCATACCGAATTTTTCGCACATCGGGACCGTTTAAGCAAGTGATCGGTCTATGAACAACCGCTTGTAGCTCCGCAGTTGAGGCATTTGTAGCAGGCCCCGTTCCTCACCATGATGCTGCCGCATTCGGGGCACGCAGGGGCATCGGCCTGGGCCTGTATCAGATGAGACTGGCTCGCTTCCATGCTTTGAGGCAGGAATCCCATATTGCGATCGGCTCCGGGATTCCCCCCTGCATCTTCTTCTCCTTCTTCTTCATCATCGATTATCTCCACATGTTCTGAATACCCGGCATCCCCGCTCTGCCTGATCTCCTCAGTGCGTGCTCTGGCTACCTCCTCGGAGACTACCGCGCTCAGCTCATCCACGGGCATGAACTTTAGAGCCAGCCAGCGGAAGACGTAATCGATGGCCGACTTGGCAATCGGGATATCCTTGTTGTTGGTGAAACCGGAGGGCTCGAAGCGCATGTGGCTGAACTTGTTCACGAGCACGTTAAGAGGTACGCCGTACTGAAGGGCGATGCTGGTCATCGTTGCGATCGTATCCATCAGACCCGAAATCGTGGAACCCTCTTTCGACATCGTGATAAATATCTCGCCGGGCTGCCCATCCCCGTACATCCCCACGGTGATATATCCCTCGTGACCTCCGATCGAGAACTTGTGCGTTATGCTGCGGCGTTCGTCGGGCAATCTGCGACGGGTGAGCATGACCAGCCCATCCTCTCCCATACCTGCCCTCACCAGCTTTTCCGGCTTCTTCTCCACCACACCGGTGGTCACAGGTTGTGCGCCCTTGCAGCCGTCACGGTAGATGGCCAGCGCCTTCAGTCCCAGACGCCACCCCTCGACGTACGCCTTTTCGATATCCTCGATCGTGGCATCATTCGGCATGTTGACCGTCTTAGAGATGGCACCCGAAAGGAATGGCTGCACTGCTCCCATCATTCGTACGTGCCCAATCCATTGGATCGAACGGAGACCGCCTTTCGGTTTGAAGGCGCAGTCGAAAACAGACAGATGTTCCTCCCTGAGTCCCGGAGCTCCTTCGATGGTATCGGATTCGTCTATGTAATCGACGATTGTCTTCACCTCATCGGGAGCATAGCCGAGCTTCTCCAGTGCCAGAGGAACCGTCCTGTTGACGATCTTGAGCATGCCGCCACCGACCAGCTTCTTGTATTTCACAAGAGCTATGTCCGGTTCGATCCCTGTTGTATCACAGTCCATCATGAAGGCGATCGTACCGGTGGGAGCCAGAACCGTGACCTGGGCATTGCGGAATCCATTCTCCTTCCCCGCTGCCACCACCTGATCCCAGATCTCCTGATGGGCCGTCTGCAGGGCGGGCGGCACGCCGACATCGGATATCTGGTAGGCGGCATTACGATGCTTTGAGACGACTCGCAGCATGTCCTCTTCGTTTTCAGGATAGCCGATGAAGGGGCCGTGGCTGACGGCCACCTCGGCACTTGTGGCAAATGCAACTCCATGCATCAGGCTGGTTATCGCTGCTGCGAAGTTGCGACCCTCATCGGAATCGTAGGCAAGACCGCGACTCATCAGCAGGGCTCCCAGATTCGCATATCCCAGGCCGAGCGAACGGAAATCGAATGAATTCCGAGCAATCGTCGGAGTGGGGTAGTGGGCGTTGTCTATGATGATCTCCTGGGCGAGCAGCGTTACTTTGACCGCCTGCATAAAGGCGGGGATATCGAATTCACCCCCGTCTGTTCTGAACTTCATCAGATTGAGACTGGCCAGATTGCATGCTGTATCGTTCAGGAACATGTATTCCGAGCAGGGATTACTCGCATGGATCCGGTCGGTAGTCAGACATGTATGCCAGTCGTTGACCGTTGTGTCGTACTGGATTCCAGGATCGCCGCACAGCCATGCAGCTTCGGCCATATCGTGCATCACCCTTCGGGCCCGAACCGTTTTGACAGGCTCACCGGTAGTGACCGCCTTGAGGGTCCACTCCTCGTCGTTGACCACGGCGTGCATGTATTCGTCGGTCACACGCACGGAGTGGTTGGCGTTCTGAAAGAATACCGAACTGTAGGCTTCACCATCGATGGCATCGTCAAATCCGGCTTCGATCAGAGCCCATGCCTTCTTCTCTTCCTTTGCCTTGCACTTGATGAATTCCTCGACGTCGGGATGGTCCACGTTGAGGATCACCATCTTGGCCGCCCGCCGGGTCTTTCCACCCGATTTGATCACACCGGCAAAGGAATCGTAGCCCTTCATGAAAGAGACCGGTCCCGATGGAGTTCCTCCACCCGAGAGCTTCTCTTTCGAAGAGCGCAGAGGTGAGAGATTGGTACCGGTGCCGGAGCCGTACTTGAACAGCATGCCTTCGGTCTTGGCCAGATCGAGTATCGACTCCATCGAGTCCTCGACCGAATTAATGAAACAGGCCGAACACTGCGGTTGAGCTTCAACTCCCATGTTGAACCAGACCGGACTGTTGAACGACATGTACTGGTTCAGGGCCAGATGGGCCAGTTCTGCATCGAACGCCTGGAGCTCCTCCTCCGATTTCAGGTAGTTGCCCCCTCGCGCCCACCCGGTCAAAGTGTCGACCACCCTGCCTATCAGTTGTCTGATAGAATGCTCACGTTCGATATGTTCGCCCGGTCCGGCAAAATATTTCGATGTGACGACATTGGTCGCCAGCTGTGACCACGACTCCGGGACCTCTATATCCTTCTGTTCGAAAATCGTATCACCCGCATAATTCGTTATTACCGCATCCCGTTTCTCCCAGGTGACCTCATCGTAAGGACTCACTCCCGGCGTTGTGAAAAAACGAGACAAAGAAATGCCGGTGCGCGGTGGATCTGCAAACCGGCTCTCTTCAAGTTTCTTTCGCCTCTCTGCCGCTACTCTTGCCTGGGCTTCCGGGCTCATCAATTACCTCCAGAGTGGAAAAATATTATATCCTTGCCTGCCCTGCCGTCGACGCGATTGGTCTGCTCCTGCCTGCCGGCTTTTGAAGTGACGGCGAGGAGATGAGACTAAACACAAGATGTAGTATGTTCAAGTCTTTTCTGATACAATTTCTTGTTTTTCCCCCGGCCACCGTCGGACCAGTTGCCTATCCTGTTGTCCTGATGTCACTTAACGAAGATCTGATAAAAGACGATTCGTACAGCGGTCATGCCTTGAGGGCCGGCTCGATGAGCACCCCCAACATGGTACAGGCATTTCTGACGACCCTGCGGCGACACTCGGGTGCTTCGGCTGCCTGTCTATGGGAACCGGCAGCTCAGGGAATGAGACTGGCCGCCTCCGATCCCGACGACCTGCCTCTGGGTGAGGTTGTGCCGGAACCGGGTGGATCAATCGGCGCAACCTCAGAGGACGGTGTTCTGAGGTTCATCACCGATCCATCCTCTTTCCGCGGATTCGAACTGATCCCGCTTCTGGGAGACAGAATCCGTTCAGAGGCGGTCGCAATCCTCCCCGTCGGCACAGATCGATCGATCTCGAAAACTGTGGTCACGCTTCACCTCGCAGAGGTTCCTGAGGATCCAACTCCGCTGCTTTTCGACTGGTCCAGGTGGACTCATCTGCTCGATCTCATGCTCGAACCAGGATCGGAAAGCCTGCCGCGATCGCCGCTCTCTTCATCGGGCCGCCGGTCTGGTACCCTGAACCAGGCTTCTTCACTCCAGTCGGTGTCGGGAGGTCTGGCACGTCGAGTGGATGAGAAACTCTCACAGGTTCTGCCTGCACTTGAACAGATTCGCCGGATGACAGATGAAAACGACCCTTCTTTCCGGTTCCTGATATACATAGAGGAGGGACTCGATCGTACCAGAGAGCTGTTGTCGAAACTGCAGGCATTCTCAGGAACGGGCCCCCTCATTGCTGAATCAGCCAGTCTGGCCGACTGCGCAGCCGAATCAATCAGAAGACTTGAACCGGTCAGGCCGGTCGGTGTGCGACTGACCGCATCGATTCCACAGGGACTCCCTGCGATCGTTGCAGATCGCGTTCAGCTCGTTGCGGCAATCATGGAGGTTGCCCGCAACGGTATCGAAGCCGCACCAGATGGAACCGAAGTGAAAGTCAGGCTCGACAGTGATGACGAAGGCGTAATCATTGAGGTCATCGATGAGGGGGTGGGAATGACTCATGAAGTAATCGAGCAGGCCACCCGGCCCTTTTTCTCAACGAAGGACCCCGCAAGACACTCAGGGCTTGGGCTCTCAACCGCGCAGGGATGCATTCACCGGCACGGGGGCAGATTGACTATTTCAAGTCAGATCGGTGCCGGTTCGAAAGTAACTCTCTGGTTTCCGCTCAGAGGACACCTGTCGGTTATCTGACAATCAGATTCCCTGATACATGCTTCTCTATCCGATGAAGAAACAGAACTACCTGTCCGAGAGCAGTTTGTCAATAACCTGAACCACCGGTTCCGATCCATCCTTTTTGCTCATGTGTGCCGCAGCAGACCACGACCAGAACTGGTTCTTGTACTTCCTGGAACGGGAATAGACAACCAGGGGGGTCTCGGGAAAGTCGAGATAGAGCTGTGCCAGCAACCGGACACCTTCAGGCAGCTCAGCCGGCTTCCCTTTCACAGCAGCCATCAGATCGAGAATGATCAGGTTCGGTGTTTCATTGCGGAGATATGAAAAGGTCGTAGCTGTATCAGTAACTATTTCGACGCTGTGACCCTGTTTCTTCAGAGCAGCTGTAAGAGCCCTGGCCGGACTCTCTTCCCTGTCTATTATGAGGATTCTGGCCATTCGGCGGCCATGTAGGCTTTCTTGGTCTGCACAGCCTCGGCAAGATCGATCAGGGAAGTCCGACGGAAATAATCGAGGACCGCGGTCCGTACGCCGGTCCACATGTTGTGCAGCGGGCACGGCTTCTCATCCGTACACTCTGTAAGACCTACAGCACAATGGTCGTAATTCGAAAGATCATCGAGCGCTTCAACAATATCGAACAGAGTGATCTCTCCGGCGGCTCGGGCCAGTGCAAATCCACCTGTAGGGCCCTTGAAAGAATCGAGAACACCCGCCTTTGCGAGCGTCTGCATGATTTTGGCCAGAAAATGAGGGGGCAGATCTTCCCTGTCGGCCACTTCCTTGATGGGCACAGCTGTACCCTCCGGTTTCTGTGCCAGGAAGGTCAACGCTCTGATCGCGTATTCGCACGAACTTGAGTATATCACTGGTTTAAAAAGCACCGCCCTGAATAACCGTTAAGAGTTTTTTCGCTACCTGTGTCCTGAGTCGCAAATCCGTCGTAATTCATTCTCGCTTAGGTATAGGATTTCCGACTCAGGACACTAATATCGCTTATACAGCACCATCAATTGAGCGTCAAGGCTATTTTCGGACTCGTTAGTATTATTTTATTCAGATCACCCTGTTCCGGGCTCATTTTCTATTTCACCCTGTAGTCTGAGGCGACAGCATCAACCAGCTCCTGCTGGATTTCAGGGAGGGCATCCGCAACCCGACTCCAGTTGGGAATCTGCGCCTTCCCTGTAGGGTTCTCCATGAAATACTGCCCACCCATCTCGAGGCCGCGTGCGAATGTTTCGACGGCGAGGCCTTCTTCGTGCCTGTCAAATTCGAGCCCGTTCAGAGTGGCGTCTCCGGCGAATTTCCAGATGGTGTCCTGTGCATGAAGCAGGTATGCCACATTCAGACTCTTGAAGATCCCTTCCCCAAATACAACACCGGCGCTTGCCAGTGTATTAAAAATACTGGTGGCGATATCGATGCACATTTTCAGCAGGCCTTTTTCCGGATCATCTGGAGAAAGGGGCTGATGCTTATGCTCATACGACTCTGAAAGATCGACCTGACATACTCTCTTGGGCGGTACATTCCGATACACTTCAGCCAGAGTACCCACTTCCAGACCCCAGCCACCCGGTATCCTGTTCAACCGGGCCAGATCGCTGGTCATGGCGACTTCGCCGGCGAGAGGATAACGGAAATCGTCCAGATATGTCAGGAAGGGATGGTGACCAACGAGTTCCACCAGAGCCCGGATCAGCGGTGATACGAAAAGCCTGGTTACACGGCCGTACATCCGATTTGTGACACGGGCGTAATAACCCTTTACGAACTGGAAACCGAGATTGCGGTTCATGGCCGGGTATACCAGGCGGGCGAGCAGGTTCCGATCATAGGTTACTATATCACAGTCATGCTGGGCGATGATCCGGGTCTCGCCTTTGCCGAGGATATAACCATAGGCAACCCATACAGCCCTCCCTTTCCCATCCTCTCCTATATAAAGATCCTGGTTCTCAATCGTGCGAAGCACATCCATGATACGCGGTGAATCGAGCCAGATTACACTCACCCGCTCCCTGGACAACTCCTGCATTACCGAACACGCATGAGCGAACTGATCCGCATCGGCCTTACCCAGTACAAGCACTATCTCATGGATGTAATTAACCCTCTTAAGCTCCTCGAGGATGTTAGGCAGGGCTTCCCTCTCGAACTCTGAAAAGAGTGCCGGAAGCACCAGAGAGAGGTTTCTCTTTTTCGAAAGGTATTCGAGTTCCGATTCAAGTTGATCGAGGTTCGGTTGACCCAGCTTGTGGAAGGTGGCGATTACACGGCTCTGATAGAAGTCGGCCACAGGTCATTTCCTTCCAGTACAGTACAGCAGATGGTTCTATCAACCAGTCGTCAGAGCGGGCAGGGAAACATTACACCAGGCTGTCGAGCGCGTCCATCACGGCTTCATACCAGCCTTCAGGCCCAATTCCCCTGGTGCGGATCAGCCCGGGCATTTCAACCTGGTCGGCATAGCTGCCGTCGGGTCGCCGGATCAGAACCGGTTTATCCACAGAGGCAAACATTTCCATGTCATTGTGGGCATCTCCCAGGGCCATTGTCTCGAACTTACGGGTCTTTTCGCCGACGTAACATTCGACAGTATGACTGACCGTACTCCCCTTCGAATGACTGCCCTGAAGGTGGAAGAACCTGCCTCCCAGAGTGCATGTCAGATTGAGCAGCTCAGCGGCCTCTCTGATGGGCTGCAGGAGGGCTTTTCTTCGATCACCGGAGAGGTTCCCCGATTCACCCGTAACCAGGAACGGCTCGGTGAATTCCCTCAGATTGGCTGCAGCAGCCTGATCGAAGGGCAATCCGGTCAGTTTAGTGATTTCCTCAACAGACAATTCAGAGAGACCGCGAACCGAAATACCGAGCCCGTCTGCTATTTCTGATAACGCTTCGATTATGAACGGACGATCCACTCCGAATTCCAGCTGTGTGAATTGTTCTCCATTCCGCATCGTTCGGGCAGACTGCTTCCATCCCTTCAACTTCGCAAGGTCACACGCTGACTGCGCCAGGCTGGAACTCTCCGGAAAAAGAACCGCGGCGCCGTTTTCTACTATAAACGGAGTATCAATGAAAAGTGACGTACGGAGGTCGATAACCTCGGCGGCCGGTTTGCTGGTGCTGAGAATTACAGGCACTTCGGCACGACGACACGCCTCCAGTGCCAGCGGGACCGGCCCGGGCTGATAGCTGTCGAAATCGAGCAGCGATCCGTCGATATCGGTAAAAATCAGAAGTTGCATTGCCAGAGTAAGGAAGTCAGCCGGCACCGACTTTGCAACCTAAGTACACCGTTCCGTAATCACGGTTACGCACCGAGAGCGCCGAGGCGTCAGGCCGGCCAACAGCTCGTTCTTGACCTGAAAGGAAAAAGTGCCTAGCGTTAACAGTTCCCATCCCGATGGGGAGCCATTGTCTTATTAAATGAGGGAGTGATCTCGCAGGGTGGTTAAGAAATCTGAAAGAGCCGGTCACAGCGGGAAGAATCGCCTGAGAAGCAGACTTCCGAGCATCAGCCTTGCCGCGGCCGCATTGATCGCGTGCGGCTGGCCGGCGCAGCCGACAATGGCCCAGACACGGGAGGTGGAGCAGGATCCCATCCCGCATCACTTCTGGGAATATCCCGACACTCCTGCAGCAAGGGCCCGAAGGGCTGCCGATCCGACCGCCTACCATTTCAGCCGGGCACTTTTCAGCGTGGCCGGGAAAGCCCGCGCCACCAGGGAAGCCATTGCCGCGGGGCGCCTGAGCCGGGCCGCTGCCGAGGCGAGCGGAAGCAGTACGGCCGTTGAAGGAACATACCTCTTCCCGGTGATTGTGGGTGCGTTCGCGGCCCCCGATTCAGCCCGGCCTTCAGGTTTCACCCTCAACGATCTGAACAACAGGCTGTGGAGCCAGGATTACGTCGATGCCACCCATCTCAACGGTTCGGTGCGTGATTACTACGAAGAGGTATCGTACGGCAGACTCTTCATGAGCGGCAACATCTACGGATATGTGCAGGCCGACAGCCAGGTCAGCCATTACGTGGATCAGGCCGGTGATGAGAAGGCTGGATTCATGGACTGGCTCAACCAGATGATCTCGACCGTGGATGCCACGACCGATTTCAGCCAGTACGACGGAGACGGAGACGGCTACGTCGATACCCTCATTCTGGTGCATAACCTGGTGGGAGCCGAGTCGCAGAATTATTACTCTGGAACAACAGGATTCTGGTCGCACCGGTGGTCGTATGCCGGAGTAAACCAGTACACCAGTCTTGGTGGTACCGGATCCCCCATACCCTACATAACCGGTGACACCGATCCGAATGCACCTGGAAACGGCAACGGCACCGGAAAGATCCTGATCAACGACTATATTATTCAGCCGCTGGTAAACTCTTCCCTGACGATGATCAATATCGGCGTGTTCGCCCACGAGCTGGGACATGCATTCGGCCTGCCCGATCTTTACGATACCGATGGTGATGGTTCCGGAGGTGACAGCGAAGGTCTGGGACACTGGAGCCTGATGGCAACCGGGTCGTGGCGCAGGTCGTACAGCCCCGCACATATAGGTGCATGGGGTAAAGTGGATCTGGGATGGGTGACTCCCCTGCTGATAACCGATAAGGATTCCCTCGGTATCGTGATTCCCAATGTGGAAGAGAACGAATTCATAATCAAGGTGCACACCTCCCGAATGAACGCGCAGGAGTACTTCCTGATCGAGAACCGGCAGCCGATAGGATTCGATGAACATCTTCATGGAAGCGGTCTGCTCATCTACCACATCAACGATCAGGTTATCACCCGCAACAGGAACCCGGCCGATCTGCGCTGGGCGGTCGAACAGGCCGATGGGAGATTCGATCTCGAGAATAACACGAACAGGGGAGACAGCGGCGATCCGTGGCCGGGTGCATGGGATAACAGGTACCTCTGGTACGGAAGCACACCGAGCAGTCAAACCCGATCGGGAGAGGACAGCTACGTGGAGGTCACCCTGCAAACCGGCAGCGGCAACACGATGACTGTTGATATCATATCAACTCCCGCGTTTGAACTGACAGGACCCGATGACGGTTCTCTGCTGGCGGTCGCTTCGCCCGACCTGACATGGGGGCAATACACACCGCCTCCCGACTGGAGCACCATCAAGTATGAAGTACAGCTCGATACGACCAGTTCATTCGCAACCGCGAAGCTCGACACTACTGTCACTACCGGCCTGACGTGGACCGGTTCTCTCATAGAGAACAAAACCTACCACTGGCAGGTCCGTGCTTATGATGACCTCGGCAATTCCCGGCTGAACAGCGGCGGTCCCCGAACCTTGATGGTCGACGCCACAGCACCCGTTCTCTCACTGGGTGTCCTGCGCAATCCGGTCCTTACAGATCAGCTCGATATATATCTGGTTGCGACCGAGACACTCGATTCCTACTCCCTCACTGTTGACGGAACCGCCCTGGTGCTGACCGGAGTTTCAGCCACCGATGCATTCATACTGGTAGGTGACTATACACTGATCTCCACCGGCACCCTCTCTCTCCACGGCGAGGGCGCCGACGCCGCAGGGAATTCAGACTCTGTAGACGCTCAGCTTTCGGTCGCGGCCGTTTCGGCCGCATCCACAACCGATTTCTCCTCTGCTGATGGAATGCTGGCCGTTCGCGTTCCATCAGGTGTGGTCATGCAGGAAGGTTTTGCGGTGGTCATGCAGAGAGAGGATAGTGAAAGAGCATTTGCCGGCAGAGCGCTGCCTTACGGGCTGGGCGGTGGCACTTCAGAAGGTCGCCCTGTATCACCGCTCTACTGGGTCGATATCCCCAATCTGGTACCGGGACGCAAAATTGACGTCACTTTCAGATGGGCACCCGGACAGATCGGGTCTGGAGAAATGCCGGCCGTATGGCAGCAGGAAGGAAATCGCTGGATTCCACTATCCACAACTGTAGATCTCAACAGTGGAACCGCATCAGTACAGGTTGACAGGACAGGTCTGCTTCAACTGCGTACCGGCGGCGATCGGGCGCTGATCGACAGCAGTACATTCTCGCTGGAACCGGCCTATCCCAATCCGTTCAATCCTTCCACCAGGATTGCCTTTACACTGCCCGAGCCGGGCCCGATCAAGCTGTTCATTCTGAACACCCGCGGACAGACCGTGAGAATGCTTGCAGACGACAGCTATCCTGCAGGCAGGCACTCAGTATCGTGGAACGGCCGCGATGGAACCGGCAGGCTGGCAGCAAGCGGCATATACATCTATGTCCTTGAAAGCCGATCAGGCACCCGCTCCAGAAAGATGACGCTGATAAGATGAGAGGGCTGATGAGCAGATATCCGGTTTACCTCCTCCTGCTGTCTGTCGCGGTTGCGGCGTGCAGCGTCACAGAGGCCGATACGACACCACCCGATTCACCTCTCTCTCTTCTGGCAACCAGGGGTAACGGGAGGGTCAGTCTTAACTGGACGAATGTTACAACAGATGACCTTGAGGGTTATTATGTCTACTACAGGCCGGAGGCGGGCGGCACGGAAATCAAGAGCGATCTGATCCTGCAATCCTCAACAGAGATAAGGAATCTGGAGAACGGCACATCTTACGTATTCTATGTAACGGCTGTAGATGGAGCCGGCAACGAGAGCGACCCTTCTCCCGAGGTTACTGCCACACCGAACAATGAAGTGAGCCTGACAGCTCAGGGCTGGTCGGCATGGGAACTCGGAGACTACGAGAATGCCATGCTTCTCTTCAATGACGCCCTCAATTTCGACACAAGCTATCCCGACGCCTACAACGGCATGGGTTGGACCTCACTGCGCCAGGGTGAATTCGAGACAGCTGGTACAAGGTTCGAAACGGCGATAGCCAATAGATTGACAACCCAGGATGCTTATGCTGGCGGACTCGCCGTCAACAGAGATCTGACGGGCAAGCTGGCCGAGGCCATGTCGTATGGCGTTACCCTGCTTAATAACGATCCTCTGTACGTATTCAGTCACGATACATCCATCGATTCAGATGTGATCAGGCTGATGCTGGCACAGGTATTCTTCCGCCTGGGTGAGAGCTTTTTCACCAATGCCCAGGATCTGATGGACGAGTTGATCCCGACCAACGGACTCGATCCGGCAGTTCCTTCGAGCTGGAGTGTTGATGGATCAGTTTACTCTACTTACGCCTCTGCCCTGCTTGCTCTCATACAGTACGCTTTCTCGGTGGTGTCCTGAGTCCGTTACGAAACCGAGAACTCCACTGCGTCGCTCCGACCGGACGCGACGATGTTGTGCATTTGTACCTAATGGGACATATTGTGTCCCATTAGGTACAGATGTACCATTTGAGGCAGTTCCGATATATTAAACCTCACCATTAGTATCCTGATATGAAGAAATATAACTCTTTGTAATTCAACAGATTACATAACTTTATCATTATCAGAAGCTATCCCGATTCCATTGGCACATCCATTGCGCATGTAACATACCGG
>CAZWVF010000008.1:57002-59449 GCA_964637695.1 uncultured Gemmatimonadota bacterium
CAATCACCTGGGGGAAGACCCATGAAGGCAATTAAACAGAATAAGAATCCAAGAACCTGGCTCGGTGGGATTGCGATTGCCCTTACTGCCACCGCAATAGCTGTGGGAACCCCTGTCCGCGAGGTGCAGGCGCAACCCACCGACCCGGGTCAGATCCAGGATCTGCTGGAACAGGCCCGCCAGCTCTACAACGAACTGCTTCCGATCGCCCAGCGCCTGGGAGATGAATCCCTCCTTACACGCCTGCGAGTCATGAATGCGAAATGGCTCGAGGCGAGGGGACACATGCAGGGCCGGCGTTACCGACAGGCCGGAAATCTGGCGCAGCGAAACCTTCGGCAACTTCGCGAGCTGGCATCAACAGTAAGAAAAATCGCCCAGAGACTCCCCTATTACAGCCGGATGGCCGAGAGAAACATGGAACTTCTGCGGCTGCTGCAAAGAAACGTGGGACCTGGAGCACCTCCGGAAATCCAGCGCCGGCTTACACTGGCTGCAGATGCTGTGGAGCGTGCCCGGCGCGCGCATGCCATGGGCAATATGCTGCAGGCATTCAGATTGATGGAACAGTCGGAAACCATATTGAGACAGCTGCTCCGATTCGCTGGTCGTACGGGACTCACAACAGAGTCCGTTCAGAGGGAAGTAGAAGAAACAGAGAGGCGGATAGAAAGATTCACCGCCCTTCCTGAAATGGATCCGCGGTCTGCCGAGGCACTGGAAAGAGCCAGGGCTCTGCAGTCGGAAGCAGAGAACCTGCTGGCATCGGGCGAACTGCAACGGGCTCTCACCAGAACCCTTGCCGCACGCACCGCACTGCGGCTTGCCGAGAGACTTTCAAGCGGAAGATTGACCGCCGAAGACGTGGCGGCTGCAATCGCTCACGCAGAGGAACTCCAGGAAGTCAACGAGGAGCTGGCCACCAGCGAGCACAATGCGATCCGCTCCCTCTGGGAGCAGGCCGAACGCCGGCTGAATCAGGCAAGAACATTCCTGGAAAGCGGTCGTCTCCGAGCCGCACTCGAGTCGGCTCAGAATGCTGCTAAACTGATCGTGACGGCTGCCCGCAGGGCTGCCGACATACCGCCCTCCTTCGTGGATGGCCCGGAATCCACGCCCCGGCAATCGGGTATGCCCATTTAACGATGGAACTCTCTTCCACCGGCATAATCGCACTTCTCCTTGCGGCTGGTCCGCAGGATCCCCCTGCCGGCGGTGCTGCCTCTCTGCCCGTTCAGCACCGTTCGCTCCGATTGGAAGTGGGTACAGGTTACGATTTCTTCGCTCACAACTTCACAATCCTCAACGCCGACACAACCAGCACATTGAGTGAAGGGAATGCCTATCTGAACCTGTCATACTCCCCCGATACCGGCCTCGACAGGACAGTCGAACTCGGAGACCGGCTCTTCATAGGACAGCAGTACATATACAACACCTTTTCCGCCTACTGGAGGGAGGGAGGCTGGCAGGGCTGGAGCGGAAGCGCGGAAGCACGCCTGGAATCGAAACGATTCAATGCAGATGGACTTCTCTTCTCAAACGATCACGACGCCATCCACGCCTCTCTGAGAGGTGCCTATCGCTGGGGCGGTCAGGGCGGAATCCGTACCAGTCTCAGAGGTGAAGTGTTCAATTACGAACAGCAAACTTCCTTTTTCTACGACACCAGGACGTGGGATTTCACAACTGCACTGCGAAGTGGCGACTGGCTGGGACCATACTGGGAAATTGAGACGAAAGCCGGCAGCCAGGCGGTCCCCGATTCAACAGTACTGGAACGAGACGATCGCGACCTTCGGGTGATCCTCGGGTGGAGTTTCGACAGCGGCGGTGACCTCCAGGCGGTCGCCTATACAGGCAGCAGGGACTACAGGTTCGATGGACCGCGTCCAGATCGCTCCCTCTTCGGAATGGAGTTCAATGCTTCAATGGCCCCGCTGAAACGCTGGGGAAGCTGGTTCGAAGCAAGAATGGAGAGACGCACTTACAGGGAGCAGACACTGGTCTACAACAATGGCACCGACGGACGGTTAATAGCCGGACCGGCCTGGCGTCCCGGAGATGAATGGGAAATTCGACTGGGTGCAGGATACCAGTGGCACGCCTCTGAGACGTACACCGATACAACCTATGTGGATCTCTTTGGAGTAACCCAGCTCGTCGATTCATACACCCAGCCATTCCTGTTTGTGGAAACCAACATTTTCAAAAGCAGCGGTCTGTGGGCTTTCGTAACCCTCGAAGCAGGTGAACGCAGGTATGAGGAACAGACCGACTGGGACAGCGATTATCAGTACATGGACCTGAGTGCCACTGCCGAGATCCCACTCGGGATGGGAGTGGCTCTTCAGGCCATGGTGAACGTTATGCCCGAGAGACATCGGGAACCGGAAGACAACAGTGTAACCAACTACACCTCAGTGGATCTTCTCTGGAGATTCTAG
>CAZWVF010000009.1:0-55971 GCA_964637695.1 uncultured Gemmatimonadota bacterium
GGGCACCTGTTTCACTACCTTTTCGATACCATCAGGACTGCCGCCGGTCCATCGCTGAAAGGCAGGGTTTCAGTGGCCAGTGCATGCTCTTCAACGAGCCAGTCGGGTACAGTCTCCTCCTCAGCAGTCAAACCGGTTACCGACCGTTCGATGACGGGTGAATCGAGAATTGTGTAGGCGGTCAGTGCGATCATGATCATCGCTGCAGCAGCCACCGTCTGCCACATCCAGCGTGGGATCGATTGGACAGATACAGGCTCGCTCTTCTCCCTCATGAGCAAAGCGGCATTCAGCAGTTCTCTGTAGCCTCCCGGCGGTGGATCAACACTGGCAGCATGACCGGCCAGCAGTTCCACTACCTCGTCTAGATCAGCCATGATACTACGGCACACCCCGCAGTGTGAGAGGTGCTCCTGAAGTTCTTCGGCCTCGCCACTTTCCAGCCATCCTTCTCTCAGTGCTGTTAATCTGGCTGGTTCAGGACAGATATTCATGATGCGATCCCCCTTAGTTGCTCCCGCAGCTTTATCCGGCCGTAGTGGAGCCGGCTCATGACGGTTCCTTCCGGGCAATCCATTATCTCTGCAATTTCCCTGTGACTGAATCCTTCCAGATCAAACAAGACTACTACAGTTCGCTGTTCCGGCGAAAGCGTCAGAAGGGCAGCTTTAATTTGTTCTTTTACTTCAGCGATCTCGTAATCCTTTTCCGGATCATTTTCTTCAACCAGAGTACCTGTCGTATACTCGTCATCGGGATTTGACCGATCTCCACCTCTTATGGAGATTCCCTTCGACCCGATGAACTTCTCTTCCATTCCGGCAGCGAAAGCTCCGCTTCGCAGTTTCTCTCTCTTCAGGAAGTTCAACGTCTTGTTCACTACTATCCTGTAGAACCAGGAGGAGAAGGAATACCTCCTGTCAAAAGTACCGGCCGATCGATGTATTTCCAGTAGCGCATCCTGGGCCAGGTCCCAGGCATCCTCCCGGTTCCTGGTCATCCGTAATGCGATCGAATACGCCTTCTTCAAATACCGCCCGCCCAGTTCTTCGAACGCCTGGCGATCCCCTTCTGCAACTCGCCCGACCAGAGCTTCATCAGTTCTGGAAGAAACTATGTCGTCACGGCTTCCCAATGGTATACAGCCTACTTCCCAACTCCCTTCACAGATCTGGAAGGAAGCTTTTCATCGTTGTAATCGTCCAGAGATTCAGCAAAACGCAGAGCCCTCAGGTTCAGGTCTGTCTCTGTATGATATTCGAGATGGCGCCTCAACAGCACAGCCGTCTCACGCCTGACCGCCTGCGACGGGGTAAGCGCCACGGCTGCGGCCACACCTTCTGCCCTGCCCAGATGGTTGATCAGTTCAACCGTCGCTCCCTGGACCGAAACAGCGGCACCTTCCACCGGATAACAGAGTCCGCAGCAAGCTTCCCCGCGGGGAAAAGAGAATTTTCCTCCCCCATCAAGAGAGCCGGCGCAGCCCGCACATTCACTGGTGTGGAGAGCATAACCCAGAAGCCCGGCCATGTGGATCTGGAATACGAAGTTGAGCAGCTGAGGATCTCCCACACCCTCTTCATGGGCTTGCAGGATATTCAGCAGCAGATCGTACAGCTCTCCACTGGAATGTTCCTGCCACATCAGGCGTCCTGTCAGTTCGAGCATTGCCTGAGAGTAAGCGGACCGGAAGAGATCTTCCCGGATCGAGGCGTATGGATGCAGCAGATCGGCCTCTGTAACCGTCTGCAGATCTCTGTTCTCCCTGATCGAGAGAGTGATCCGCACTCTCTGCATCGGTTCCAGTGTGGAGGAGAAGCGACCCTTCTTCCCCCTCGCACCCTTGGCGATTCCTTTAACGAGCCCCTTTTCGCGACTGTAGAAGGTGACGATCCGGCTGGTTTCCCGGTAATATTGCGACCTCAGTATTACGGCATCGAGAGTCAGAAGTGACACTAACCTGCCACCGTTAATGTTCTCAGCAGGAAAGTTGCCAGCGCAAAATATATGAGCAGCCCGATTATATCGTTCGACATGGTCACGAAGGGACCGGTGGCAATTGCTGGATCCACCCTGAGTTTTTCGAAGACCATGGGTACCACCGCACCCATTGTGGCGGCGACGATTATGGCGGTCAGCAAGCTGAGTCCTACAATCAGTCCAAACACCGACTGACCAATCCAGAGCCAGGATAAGAATCCAACCATCAGCCCGCAGATAATCCCCATAACCAACCCTACCCTGACCTCTTTGAAAATCCGACTTCCCGCGTGGATGAGGTCAGACTGCCCCGTAGCCAGTCCGCGCACTACTATCGTAGATGACTGCAGTCCGATATTGCCTCCTATAGCGGTGATAACCGGAAAAAAAAACGCCAGCATCAAATACTCTTCCATCAGCGATATATTGAAACTGATGATATAGGCAGCCACCAGCGCACTCACCAGGCTGGTCACGATCCAGGGGAGCCGACTGCCCGCCGCCCGGATCGAAGACCGTTCAATCAGATCCTCATCGCCAACACCGGCCATACGCCTGAGATCCTTTTCGATCTCCTCCTCGAGCACATCCGCGATGTCATCGTGTGTGATCCGGCCGACCAGTATTCCGCCGTCATCGACGACAGGTATCGCCGCCAGATCGTACTGCTGCACCTGGCGGGCCACATCCTCCTGGTTCATATCGACCGGCACGGATACGACATCACTCTTCATGAATTCTGCAACCCGACGGGTTCCGGGCGAAAGAAGCAGGTCGCGAAGCCTGATCAGCCCTTTCAGAATGCCTCCGGCGTCCACGACATAGACATAGAACATCGACTCCACTTCTTCGGCGGCCCGCCTGATAGCTTCGATGGCTTCATCTACAGTCGAGCTGTAATCCACGGCCACAAAATCCGTCTCCATGAGGCCACCGGCGGTGTCCTCCCCGTGGACGAGGAGTTCCTTGATCTCCTCCCTTTCTTCGGGTGCTACATGGCTGAGAACTTCTTCGGCCGCTTCCTCGTCGAGATTGCCCACCAGGTCGGCGGCATCATCGGTGGGCATCTCTTTTACGAGTTCCGCCAGCTCGCGGGGATCGACCAGCTCGAGTACAGAGATACGCGAGGCTTCTTCCATTTCGGCCAGGATATCTGATCCGGTTTCGTTATCGAGCAGGCTCAGAACGCGCGCACTATCCTCCGGATCCATCACATCGAGGATATCGGCTGCATCGGCATAGTGGAGGTCGACAAGGAGATTGCGGATCGAACCCTCACCCCGCTCACCCTGCTCGAGCAACCTGTTGAGTGTGCCTACAAGCTCCCTTTTATGCTCCTCCAGATCTTCCAGTGTTCTGCGCATAGCCATTATTTTCCGCTCGAATCCGGTCGGGCGATCCTGTAAACATGTTCTCCCGTCTTCACCATCCCGTACTCCTCTCGTGCGATCCTTTCCAGGGCGGCATCGTCATCGAGCCTGCCCCTCTTTCTTTCCAGTTCACTCTTCCTGGCCTCCAGCTGTTCGATTCTGGCTTCGATTTCGGCGGCCTCTCGACTGAGTTTTATCTGTTTGAACAGACCGAAATTACTCAGTACCAGCAGATAGAATAAAACCGATGCCGCACCGATCAGAATAATCCTTCTGGTGGGCAGTCGGCCCGGTATCCTCGGGCGCTTGAAACGTCGGAATTTCTTATCGAGGACTCTCCTGGCCATTTTCGTTACCGTGTAAATGCGTCCGGACCGTGAAAAACGGCAGATTCGCCCAGCAGCGCTTCGATCCGGAGCAGTTCATTGTATTTGGCCGTCCGGTCGCTGCGGCTGGCGCTGCCGGTCTTTATCTGGCCGCACCCGGTGGAGACAGCCAGGTCGGCTATTACGGCGTCCTCTGTTTCACCCGAGCGATGACTGATTACCTGCGAGTAACCGTTGCGACCGGCCAGATCAACACAATCGAGTGTTTCCGTCAGGGTTCCTATCTGGTTGGTCTTGATGAGGATTGCATTGGCAGCACCGCTGTCGATGCCTCTCTGAAGCCGTTCCATGTTCGTTACGAACACATCATCGCCAACCAGTTGAACGGTGCCACCCAGGACCTTTGTATGTGTAATCCAGCCATCCCAGTCATCTTCGGCCATTCCATCCTCAACGGACACTATCGGATACCGCTCGATCAGGTCTTTGTAGAAATCGGTTAATTCACTGCTCGTGCGGGTTACTCCTTCTCCTGAGAAAACGTATGCAGCTTTCTCACTGTCATAGAGTTCACTGGCAGCCACATCGAGTGCCAGGCTGATCTCATCGCCCGGTCTGTAACCTGCCGATTCGATCGCCGCCAGCAGTTCGTCGAGTGCAGCCGTCGAGGATGCAAAATCGGGCGCGAATCCGCCTTCATCCCCGACAGCCGTGCTGAATCCGCTGTCGGAAAGTCTTTTCTTTAGATGATGAAAGGTCTCCACACCTGCCTGCAGGGCATGTCCGAATGTCGGAAAGCCGTGAGGTACAAGCATGAATTCCTGAATGTCGAGTGCGTTGTTGGCATGTGCACCACCGTTGACAACGTTCATCAGGGGTACCGGCAGCAGCCTGGCAGCGGGCCCTCCCAGGTATATGAAAAGAGGCAGTCCGAGCTGCTCGGCAGATGCCTGAGCCACTGCGAGACTGACTCCAAGGAGGGCGTTGGCTCCCAGCGTCGATTTGTCGGGAGTACCATCCAGTTCCCGCAGGAAGCGGTCTATACCGACCTGATCGGTGGCATCCCAGCCGAGCAGTTCCGGCGCGATCACGTCGGTGACATTCGAGACAGCCTGCTGCACTCCCTTGCCGAGATAGCGTTCATCATCCCCGTCGCGGAGTTCGATCGCTTCATGCTCCCCCGTCGAAGCACCTGAAGGTACCGCAGCACGGCCGACCGCCCCACCCTGCAGCAGCACCTCGACTTCGACTGTTGGATTACCTCTCGAATCGAGTATCTCAAGAGCGTCAATAGCTTCAATCGTCGTCATTATCAGGTACCGGTTCCTTTCCGCAACGGTATGCTTACCCCGAGTTTCTGAGTCGCACCCAGAAAGTGCCGACCCGGATCGGGATCGTATATATAGGCATAATCGAGGCTCCATCCCGGCATCACGATTCCGATCCCTGCAGAGATGGTTCCCCAGCCTTTCCCCTGACGGGTACCCGCCCGAAATCTCAGAACGTCCCATGCCGCTTCGAGTCCCACTCTCAACTGGGTCCAGTCATCTGCCGGCTTCCATACATCGCCGCCGGCCGAGATGCTCCATTCCCCCCAATCAAGTGGTCTTGCCAGAGCTATCCCGGCTGCCATGCTCCAGGGAAGTTCCGGTCGTTCATTTTCGAGTGTACCCATCGATCCCACGTTGCGAACCGCTATCCCGGCTCTGAAAAGTCCGCTCAGAACCGGCAGCGGCAGCTGAATCCCGGCATCGGCGGCGATCCCGAATGCATCTGCCAGATGCAGCTTCTCATATATTCCCTTGACCGTCACTCCCAGGCCTGCACCCGCAGGCAGGGGCAGGCCTATTGTCACTCCGGCCACAAAATCGTGCGCGCTCCCAAGCGCAAGCGGCTCCGGAGTCGGTTCATCACCCCTGATCTCTATATCTCCGACACCGTCATATATCATCTGAATGGCCAATCCCGCACGGCCCAGCCGTGTGCTGTACTGAAAGGAGGTCTGACGAACCACCCCCAGAAGCCTGGCACCCGAAAGGACCACTTCCGGATTCTCGGAAGCAAGAGTCGAAACCGCGGCAGGATTCCAGAAGACTGCATCGCTGATACCGCTCCAGCCCGTCAGACCGTCTGATAATCCTGCACCCACGGGACCCAATCCGACGTTGAGCAGTGTTACACTCAGAGTGCCCGCTCTGGGGTGTGACTCCTGTGCCTCAACCGATCTACAGCCCGGACCGGCTACAAGGTGGCAGAAAACAGCCGCCATCAGGAGTGTGACTGATTTGGAATAGTTGATCATTTTATTTCCGGGTCTATAATAGGAACAGCACCCGACGGCATGGTGCCCTGTCACGCAACAACCGTGGCATTCGAGCGGCGCCGTATCCCGACCGGCTGCGTTGCGTCTCCTCGCCATAGCCACCGCTATGTCTCGTCGCCACGCCTTGTCGGTCAAGCACGGCATCACTCTCGGTGCCGACACTTGCTACGTGACATGACACTAGCATCCCCGTCAACGGCAAGTGCCCCATCGATTTCAGATGCAATCACGATCTCCCGATAGACATCCTGCAGCGGCACTCCCTTTTCCAGTGCCTTCTGCCGGCACGCTTCGTACTCGGGATGAACCCGCCACCGGTTGCCATCCGGAAGAGCGGACAGCTTGACAGTAATTGTTCCGAGGCTGGTCTTGAGTCTGCCGCGTGCCCGTGCCAGGACCATGCGGCCGGTATGGGAGATACGCATGCCCAGGGTGCCGGTTTCCTCGAAAACGAGCTGCTGCAGTTTCGATAGATCGGGGGGATCACACAGGACAGTAAGGTGAACACCGGGACGACCCTTCTTCATTACAACAGGAGTCACATAGGCATCACGGGCGCCTCCATCCAGCAGGCGCTCTATCATGTAGGGCCAGATTTCAGGCAGGGTATCGTCCACGGTTGTCTCGATCACCGCAATCCGGTTGCCGCCATGCGTATCGACATCCTCCAGAGTGCCCAGGGTGGCCCGGAGAAGATTGGGGCGCCCCTCGAGCTGCCGTGTTCCCGCCCCGTAGCCTACCCGTTCCGGGGTCAGGGAGAGGCTGGTGGTGAAGGAATCGACCAGGGTGGTCAGCATTGCTGCTCCCGTCGGTGTAACAAGTTCGAAGGGGATATCGACTCTCCTGATCGGTACCCCCTCAAGCAGATATGCTGTGGCAGGGGCGGGTACGGGTAGAATCCCGTGGGCCGAATGAACCTCTCCGTGGCCATCCGATGGAGGTATCGAGAGAATCGTATCCACTTCCAGACTTAAAACGGCTGCTGTTCCGCAGACTACATCCACAACTGCATCGAGTGCACCAGTTTCGTGCAGGTGAATCCTACCCGGATCAGATCCGTGCACTCTGGCCTCGGCTGCTCCCAGCCTCGTGAAAACCTCAGCGGCCTTCCCCTTCACGGCCGTGTCGAGTGAAGGGGTATCGAGCCGGTCGAGGAGGTCCTCCACCGTCGTACTGTGGCCTTGCCAGCCACCATCCGTATCGGGGATTTCGAGTTCACCGTCTATCACTACATCAACTTTCGTGGCTTCGATCCCGCCCCGCTCGGTGCGTGTCACTTTCAACTGCACGCGATCACCGAGCCCCAGCGCCTCTATCTGTTTCTCGAGCACTCCGACTTCCACCCCCAGATCAACCAGCGCTCCCAGAAGCATGTCACCGGAGATACCTGCAAACGGTTCAAGGAAAAGAACTCTCACGACGAATTCCATACCCTGGCAATGCGCGCGGCGGCACAGCCTGCGCCGAAGCCGTTATCGATATTGACCACCGTTATCCCGGTGGCACACGAAGAGAGCATGCCGAGCAGTGAAGCAAATCCACCGGCGGAAACACCGTAACCCACGCTGGTTGGAACGGCTACGATCGGACGCCTGACGAGACCGCCGACAACACTCGGCAGTGCCCCCTCCATGCCGGCTGCCACAATCAGTACCGCCATCGTGTCGAGCTCCTCCCTGCGTGCCAGAAGCCGGTGAAGTCCCGCTACACCCACATCGTAGATCCTGTGTGCCTCCATTCCCATCGTTTCGGCGGTCAGGGCAGCTTCTTCGGCGACAGGGATATCAGAGGTTCCGGCCGATACAACCGCAACAGGACCACTCATCACCACTCCATCGAGCGAACCTTCAGGTATGTACCTGACGATCCTGGCTACGGGAAAGTGCTCTGCATCCGGTACAGCTTCGATTATGGCAGCGGCCCTCTCCTCATCCACCCTTGTTGCCAGCATCGCGTTTCCTCTCCCGGCCATCTTTGCGGCTATCGCACTGCACTGCTCGACACTCTTCCCCTCACCGAGAAGAACTTCAGGGAATCCACATCTCAGTTCGCGGTGAGTATCCACTGTCGCGAAATCACCCACTCTCTCGAAGGGCAATTCCTTCAACCGCTGCAGTACCTGCTCTACATCCACCTTGCCCGCCGCAAGATCATTCAGGAGACCAGTCAGATCAGGTTCGTGCACAGATCCTCCCCTTTTCGGTAATCGGCCAGCATCTCCAGATACCGGGCTGTAATCTCTTCCATAGCCTCAAGTGATTCGGCCCTTATAATAGCATGCCGGAGCCGGCTTCCACACCAAAGCCCCTTTGTGTAATTGCTTATATGCTTCCTGATCTCCCTCATGCCCCGCATCTCTCCCTTCTCCTCAACGTTGAATCCGGCATGAAGCAGGGCAACGCCGAGTCTCTCTTCGACCGCAGGTAGCGGCGGAAGTTCACCACTTTCAAGGTATCCTTTTGTTCTGCTGAATATCCATGGGTTGCCGATTGCACCTCTGGCCACCATGACAGCTGCACAGTCCGTTGTTTCAAGCATTCTGAGAATGTCGTCAGGTTCGAAGAGGTCCCCACTGCCGATCACAGGAATCGGACTCTCCCTGACCAGGTGGCCGATCATATCCCAATCGGCCTCGCCTGAGTATCCCTGAACACCGGTCCTGGGGTGGAATGCCACTGCACGAGCACCCTCTTCAGCGGCGATCTGTGCTGCATCGACATAGACGAGATTGGACCTGTCCCAGCCAGAGCGGATCTTGACTGTCACCGGGCAGGGTACCGAGGCAACAACAGCGGCGACAACATTTCTGTAGAGGACCATGTCATTGAGGATGGCGCACCCGGCTACCTTCCTTGTGACTTTCCTGGCCGGGCAGCCGAAATTGATATCGATGTAATCGGGTCGCATCTCCCAGGCACGCTCTGCAGCTGCAGCTATTATTTCAGGCGAGTTGCCAAACAACTGGACAGCTATCGGATGCTCCTCCTCAGCGAATGAGAGCATGTCAAGAGTGCGTCTGTTGTTTCTGACTATGCCGTCGCTGGAGATGAATCCTGTATATAGTGTATCGGCGCCCATCGATCGGCAGAGCCGGCGGTAGACCGAATCGGTGATTCCGGCCATCGGGGAGAGAAAGAGGGTCCCGAGTTCTATCCCATCCAGGGTCAGAGCCATCAGCTGCTCAGATCGCTCTGGCCAGAACCATGCCCAGGCTTGCCCGGTGACGCCACGGACTGAGGGCGGCCAGCAGCAACCCGGTCGGTGTTCCTCCCGCGACAGCCAGACCGGTGGCCAGGCGACTTTTCATGGATCCGGGATCAATCCATACACGTGGATAGAGGACCCACTGAAGTGATGCTACAGCGTCATACAGGTCATCAGTTACGAGGCTGAATCTTTCCACCACCCTCAGACCGGTCATATTCATCAACCCGGTTATGCCTTCAGGTGTGAAGTGCCAGCGATGCCGGGGAGGATCCCAGGCAACAGTGTGAGCTCCGAAGAAGGTGCGTTCCGTTGCGGCAGCATTGGGAACAGCTACGACTATCTTCCCTTCCGGTGCCATTATTTCCCTGATATGAGTGAGTGTTGAGACAGGATCTTCAAGATGTTCGAGAACGTGCCACATGGTATAGAGTCTGCCATCGGCGACCTCTTCGGGCAGTGGTGCGGTTATGCTGGTTTCGATGACCTCAAGCCCCCTGACTCGAGCCGCCTCTACTGCCCGGGGGGATGATTCGATACCCACCACCCTCTCTCCAGGGCATACCCTCCGCCAGACATCCATGAATCCTCCCGATCCACAGCCAATATCGACCAGCTTGCCTCCGCCAACCCACGGTTTGATGATCGATACCTTGCGCTGCTGGCTTCTGGTCGCCAGCCATCCACGCAGACCGCCGGGAGTCTGATGGGGCAGGTAATCGGCATCCGGTTCCTCAACCTGTGCATTTTCCATGTCGAGCACGCTCTCAAATGTGCCGCAATCGACGCACACTACCAGCTGGATAGACCGGCCGTCCGGAGCAAAGCGGTCGGGGGGCAGAAATGTGCTGCCAGCTCTGCTGCCTCCGCAAAAGAGGCAATTCTTCTTCAGCAGGTCTTCAAGCAGGAGATAAGCCCTTTTCATCAAACTCTTGATTGACTGAGGCACAATGATATCGAGATTATAAACAGCTGAAAGCAGCCTGTCACCGTTGACAAGGCAGTGGCCGCTGCCCGATGATATCGGTTTGACGGCCATCTTCACCCAATCGCACACGATTGGAGTCACTATATGAGGATCACCTTATCTCGAACCGCACCAGCAACTTACAAAGGTGACGCGCTGGTAATAGGGGTAACTCAACCCGATCCGATATCCGGTTCCATTATCAGAAAGCTTAATAAAGAAACTATCGATATGATCTCGGATGCGATGAAAGGAAAGGAATTCTCTGCCAAAGAGGGTGAACTGATTCTGCTCCACAATCCTCCAGGGCTGGATGTCAGGAGGCTGTTGATCGCAGGCCTCGGCAAAGAGAAAGACCTGTCTACCGAGAGCTGCCGGCGACTCGGCGGAATGGCCTCCCGCAGATTGAGGAAACAGAGTATCGCCGGCATGGCGGTAGTCCTGCCCGGCCACCATTCGGAATCTGCCGCGGTGCAGGCTCTGGTTGAGGGATTTCTGATCGGCCCGGGGGGTATTGATGCATACAGGACAGATAAGAAGGAGAGAGAGAAAGATCCTTATCACGGAAGCTACACCCGTCTCACACTGCTCACTTCCTCAGTCACCAGTTCTATGCGAAAGGCAGCACATATCGGAGCGACAGTCGCCGAGGGTGTAATACTGGTCAGACGGCTGGTCAATACACCAGGTAATCTGATGACACCTGTTGTCCTCGCTTCAGAAACCAGAAAAGCCTGCCGCAAGGCCGGCGTTTCGGTGTCGGTGCTGAATGAGAAGCAGATCCGCGACAAAGGTTTCGGTGGAGTTGTGGCGGTCAGCAGCGGGAGTTCCAATCCCCCCCGTTTCATCGTCATGAGATACATTCCGGAGAGCGCAAAAAGCAGGAAGCGCCCCCCCCTGGTCATGGTCGGAAAGGGAATAACATTCGATTCGGGAGGTATCTCGTTGAAACCGACTGCAAGCATGGAAGAGATGAAGGCCGATATGGCGGGAGCGGGAGCCGTTATCGGTGCAATGTCCGTTATCGGGCGCCTCAAACCGGACCGACCTGTTACCGGAATCGTACCGGCCTGTGAGAACATGCCTTCGGGAAGCGCCACCAGGCCGGGTGACGTGATCACAACATATTCAGGGAAGACTATCGAAGTGCTCAACACCGATGCTGAAGGGAGATTGATCCTGGCCGACGCTCTCGCCTTCGCCCTGGAAGAAAAACCGGCGGCTATCGTGGACATAGCCACACTGACCGGAGCCTGCATAGTGGCCCTCGGCCACGTCTATGCCGGATTGATGGGAAACGACACGGACTGGGTGGAGATCGTGCGGGAAACAGCTGCTCAACACGGCGAAAAAGCATGGCCTCTTCCGATGGACCCCGAATACGACAATCTGGTTAAATCTGATATCGCCGATGTTAGAAACACGGGGAAAGATTCTCCAGGTGCAATTTCCGCTGCAAAACTCCTTGAAAAATTCGTCGGGGATACACGCTGGGCGCACATGGATATCGCCGGAATGGACTGGAGAAAAGAGGCCACTTCGTGGATCGGCTTGGGACCAACCGGATATGGCGTCAGAACACTTACAGCTCTGGCTTTTAGAGAAGATTACTGAGTGCCGGCGTAATTGCGGAACGATGCACCAGTGTGCCGCTCCGTAATTACGGAACGGTGCACTAAGATTTATTCATTCTTCGAATCTGAGGACCGTCTGAACCTTCCCCACTTATCAGAATCGGGTACCTGATCACCCGAGGGAGAGTGACCGCCATCCCCCTCGTCTCCGGCTGCTCCCCTGATCGTATCTTCCACCGACCGCCCCGGTTTCATATAAGGTATATCTTCTTCAGCCGGCGGCGCGATCTCTCCCGATTCCATCTTCTTCTTCATGTTCATCACGATCGCATTGTGCTGTCCGGCTACTCCGGTCCACGACCGGTTCTCCCTCTTGTCGCGGCCGTGTTCCATCTCTTCTGCCTGCAGCGGCTGCTGGATGGCCGGTTGCGTTTCAGCAACAGAACGCTCAGGCGAGACATCCCGTACTGTCTGAGGCTGCCGGTCGGGTTGTTTTGACTGTACAACCTGTTTTCTATGCGGCGGTTTCGATCTGTCTGGAGGTCGCTGTCGTTTCCCTGCACCGCGATCTTCTCTCTGGCGGCTCCGATTCCTGTCATCACGCGGTTTCCTCTCCCTTCCCCCGTGACGCTCCCGCCTCCCGGTCGATCCGCTCCCTCTCTTCTTCCCCTTCAGCAGTTCGGTCCATTCCTTCAATATATTGTCATACCGGCCAGTCGACTCTGCTTCCACACGGAAGAGATCGAAAGCGTCCTGGAAGTAGGCACGGCTGATCATATCCTTCAGATCACGCTGTCCCGAAGGACGCCTTCTCATCTTTCGAGCCGCCAGGATGCTTTGTTTTACCTGATGCCGTCGACGGTTCGGCACCCTGTAGAAGGTCTGACCCTCCTCAAGTATCTTATCCACCTCCCTCAGGAATTCACCCTTTACCAGCCTTCCACTTTTGCGCTGTTCCGCAGAGGCTACCGCCTGACGCAGCGGTGCATTGAAAAGGATGGAAAAGAGCGGAACATCGCGCACCGGCTCTCCCGATTTTATCCATCTGTCAACGACCGCAAGTTCCTTGAAGAACCGTTCCCCTTTTGCCGACCTGAGGGCCGTGTGAAGCTCGGGATGTAGAATCTCCAGAAGACCCAGGTCGAGCAGCTTCCTGAATGCACTCTGAGCAGCACCGCTTCGGAGAAGATGCAGCAGTTCATCTGACATGCGCGCATCTGAGGCTCTACGGAGATCCTTCCTGTGTTTTTTAATACTCCTGGCGACACCCGGATCCATCTCGAAACCGAGTCTGGCAGAGTACTCCACCGCGCGGATCATCCTGACCGGATCCTCACGGAACCGGATGTTGGGATCACCGATCGTACGGATCTGTTCTGAGTGCAGGTCGGCGAGTCCTCCCACATAATCAATGATCGAAAAATCGGCAATATTGTAGAAGAGAGCATTGATGGTCAGATCTCGACGATAGGCATCCTGCTGTGGCGATCCCCACGTGTTGTCCTCACGGATCAGCAGATCACGGGTGTCCTCCTCGCTATCTTTCGACTCCTCTCCGTCGGGCAGCGCAGGAGTGCGGCGGAAAGTCGACACCTCGATGACCTTGCGACCCTTGAACATCACATGTGCCATCCGGAAACGCCGGCCGATCAGCCTGCTGTTGACAAACAGCTTCCTTATCTCATCCGGTCTGGCGTCGGTGGCCACATCGTAATCCTTCGGCGTTCGACCCAGCAAAAGGTCCCGGACGGCCCCGCCGACCAGATAAGCTTTATGTCCTGAATTGTGCAGGCGATAGAGGACCTTCAGGGCCTCTTCTTCCATTTTCTTGCGGGATATCGTGTGCTCGGCTCTGGGTATTATCAGCGGCTCAGAAGGGCGGGATTCCTTCCCAAGGCCCAGCAGCCGCTCCAGTAACCCTTTGGGAGACTTCGAGTTACCCGTATATGTATTCTCCATAACTATGAAAGATAGTCAGAAAAATGACTTTTGGCAAAGCAGGACTTCTCTCACCTGCGATTAAGAAAGTGAAGATATATCCTGTTTCCACTGCGCTCGCGCCCATCCGGAGGTTGCCGGCCGGCTGACGCCGAGATCGCGGAAAAGGGCTGTTTACGGACGGGAACTAGAAAATCTGGCCTATGGCAAACTGGAAGCGCCCCGCCCCGTAGCTTCCGCTGAAATCGGTTGGAATCGCGTAATCAAAGAAGAGCGTGAAGAAACCCAGATTGAGCCGTATGCCAGCCCCCACTGCTCCCAGAATGGCGTTTGAAAGGTATCGATTATCAGGATAGTCAACCGGCTGCCAGGCAGGTTCGTAGCCTTTATTCCATACGGCTCCAACATCGGCGAAGAGAGCACCTGACAGAAAATCCCACTGAATAGGCATGAAGGGGAGCAGCGGATAGCGGAATTCGACATTCTGTATGGCCAGGTTCTCTCCGTTCAACTGACCGTAGGCGGTTCCGTGCAGATACGTCGGACCCCCGATCAGGAACTGGCGCCCCTGCGCTCCCGCGACAATTCCACCGGCAAAGGTTCTCATCGCCAGTGCTCCACGGTGATTGATCGGGAAGTACTTGCGGTAGTCGAGGATTACCGTTGTGGAATTGTAGAGTCCGAAGAGCGAATATGCCTGCAGACGCCACCTCTGACCGCCGATCGGCCCTGAGATGAAATAGAGGGCCGAATCATAAACATGGCTGACACCGGCCTGGGTGAAGGTATCACTGCCCAGTTCCTCATCCACGTTGATCTGACCGTACCAGCTGGCCGTCAGAAGTTGGTCCGTGATGTTGACGTAGCTTATATTTCCTTCCAGCCTCGAAAAAGTATTGAATGGGTAGTACCCCATCAGGGCAACTCCCCTGTAGGTACGGCTCCAGTACTGGGTTCCGACCAGAGAGGAGAAGAGCCCGCTCATGCTGGCTTCCTGAAAGATCGAGACTCCCCAGTTCAGCCTTCTCGTCAAGTTGACATATGTAGCTGAAATGTTCGAGCGTTCCAGAGATCCATAAAGACCGAGAGCCACCGTTACGTTGTGATTTCCAAGCATATCGCTGAAACCGACAACGAAATCCCCCATTACACCGATATTCGAAGAGAATCCCCCTGCACCGAAAATGTAGTCGGCTTTAAGTTTCGTTGAGTAGTCGGCTTCCTCGAACAGGGCCGGGTCGCCCAGCTCGTATCCGGCCCATACCGGCTCGAAGGGCACTGCATCTGGATCGGGTCCAAGAGCTTCATCACCGAGCGTTATGTACCTCGGATCATCCATCGTGTATATATCCCACCCCATCGACCTGAAACTGGAGAAAGCCATCTTGCCGGAACTGCTCGACCATGATATGGCAGGAGAATTTGCCGTAATGCCCGATACACCGGACACAAGGTTCGTTACCTTGCGGATCTCCCTCTGATCCAGATCGTAGAGAAAGATCTGAGGCACGCCGGCCCGGTCGCTTATGAAAGCCAGCTGCTCTCCATCGGGGCTCCAGACCGGATTGATATCGTGGTAGGCACCGCCGGTCATCAGCTCCACAGATCCCGACACAGGATCCACCAGAGCGAGCCTGAATCCGCGGAAATCGAGGTTCCCCACGTCTGTAGGTTCACCCCTGTCGGTAGTCACGGCAATCATGTCGCCATCGGGAGACCAGGATGGATGGATGTAGGAGTATATGTCCCTGGTGAGCTGCTGCAGTTCACCCCCATCGCTGTTTGCGATGTAGAGATCCCGCTGGCCGTACTTCATTCCGCTGAACACCACTTTCGATCCATCGGGACTCAGAGCTGCCGAGGTTATTGACATACCTTCAAATCGCAGTTTTTCCCGCGTTCTGCCCGATTTTGCGTCTACAAGATGAATGACATCTTCTGTCCCGCCGCTTCCCACGAATGCCAGGATCTCACCATCTGCCGACCACGACATGGTCGATTCGAAGAAGTCGATTATCTCCAGCGACCCTGAAGAACCGCCGTAGGCAAGAGCGCGGCGGGATAAACCTGTTTCGGCATCCACAATATATACGCCGTCACGGAGGTCGGCATTTGCGATAAAGGCTACCCTGTTGCCGTCGGGACTGATCGAAGGAGTCAGGTTCAGATTATAGATCAATCCCTCATGTTCGACGAGCCTGGTAGCTATCGAATCGGGACTGTCCTTCCGGGCGATTATCGTCGAATATTTAGAATTCAGCTGCGATTCCCAGAGGTCGCCTATCTCTTTTGGCGTCTGGCTGTACACTCTCTGCAGGGCCGACATCCAGTTGCGCGTTCGTACAGTTTCCTTGAAGAACCTGCGCAGCGATTCCCTGCCGTAACGCTCTCCCAGAAAATGGTAGAGTCCCTGCCCGAGGCGATAGACGCGGATATCCTGAACCGTCTCGAATTCAGCCAGGCTCATGAATTCATCATTTATGACCATGTCCCGAAGCCAGATTTCGGTATTCGGATCGAGGCCTATCGAGAAATACTCGGCCATGCCCTCCATCATCCAGAGGGGGGGCTGCCACTGGAGAGGATTGAGAGAATTACCGGTACCCATGATCTCCATCTGGAATGCGTGCACGAGTTCGTGTGTCAGGACGTGCGTAAAATCCTCGATCGTCGGCATCATCGGCAGGATGACACGCTGCTTGAGAGATTCGGTTACACCCTGTGTACCCTCACCTATCCCGGCCACTGCATTCGTCTGCCGGAAATCCTGGTGGTCAGCATAAATCAGCAGGGGAATGCGCTCTTCAATGTCGACCTGAAGAATCTGGCTCAGATAGGAATAGGAGCGTTCCGCTATCCTGGCAGCATCGCGGATGGCTTCTTCCTCACCCTCGTAGTAGTGGACATCGAAATGGGTTGTTTTGAGAGTCTTCCAGTCGAAACGGTCATACTGGACCTTATTGCGACCGAAAACCGCCATCTGAGCATCAGCGGGACTCTGCATCGACAGAATCAGCAAGGCCGTCAAAACGACTCCGGCTGAAATCATCAATCTGCTGTATCTGAAACAGGGTTTATACATCGCCCCTCCAGCTGTAGTGGCCGGGCCCCTCTCCCGACTGTATCGAATAGACGCTGCAACCGGATATTAAGTTCACACGTGTGGACTCCTAATTTGAGTGCATTGTTCTGCAATTACGGGGCTGTGCACTTAGGTATCGTGATTTTCCCTTCAAGGGATCTGGCAGCCATTCCGCCGACCCACACTTCAGAGACAGAGTGTCCAACCAGCTGCAGCTCAACCTCCACCTGACCCGGTCTACCCACTTCGGCCCCCTGTTCGATAAGGAACCGGCGTCTGTCACCCTCACCGGGCAGATCGTTTATGTATGCCAGATAGCCACCCAGCGAACCGGCCGCGGTCCCGGTAACCGGATCCTCGTCAATACCTACGGCAGGTGCAAATGTGCGAACATGAGCATACGTCCTTTCACAGCCGGTTTCCAGCGTCATGATCTGCACCGTTATCACTTTCAGGTCACGGCTCAGCCCGGCGAGTGCACGAAAATCGGGGCGGGCGGTTGTGACAGAGTTCAGATCGGGCATCGCAGCGTGGAGGCATCTGCAGCCGGTACTGACTATCAGGGGGGGTCCAACTTCTTCATCGGCCTTCTTCAGCTCATCAAGGTCCACACCGAGTGCAACTGCCAGAGTGTCCAGATCGAGCCGGAATGGTTCATATTGAGGTGGTTGCTGGCCCATCATCACCCTTTCCAGCTTTCCATCCTCGACCTTCAGACGTATCTGCAGCAATCCGGCTTTCGCATCCAGATGGACAACCATTTCGCCGTCCAGCACGGGTATCATTCCCTTCCACACGAGTGCATGGAAGGCGGCTATCGTGGCATGACCGCACAGCGGGACTTCCTCCGCAGGTGTAAAATATCTGACAGTGAATGGCCCCGGATACACTCCCCCGCAAAGAAACGCTGTCTCCGATGCATTTACCTCACGCGCGATCGCCTGCATCTGCTCATCTGTAAGATCCCCGGCCTCGAGCAGGACACCGGCAGGATTGCCGCCGAATGGAACTTCGGTGAAAGCGTCTATGACCAGAAGGTCTCTCAGGTTTTTTTCTGTCACCCCTCTTTCCTTTCAGGCTGCATATATGAGCCTGTCTGAAAAACACTCCCTCATCATACATGTAAAGTCTTGACAGAGAATGCCGGCCTGCCATCTTGGTAGCTCAATGTGCCGCTCCGAAATTAAGGAACGGTGCACTATTAACAACTGGTTCCGCAGGTAATTAACCACCCTGCAAAGCAGGAGGAAAGGTATTGCCGACACACGAATCAGCGGCAAAACGGCTTCGCCAGAACGTAAAGCTGCGGCTGCATAACAGAGCACAGAGATCTGAGATCAGGACTCTGATTCGAAATATCCGCCAGAATCCGGAGGCCGATAAGGCTCCAGAACTTCTCAGGGAAGTCTCTATTCTGCTCGATCGTTACTCTACAAAGGGCCTGCATCACAAGAACAAGGCCAACCGTTTGAAATCGAATCTCTCCAGGCTGGTGAAGTCGGCTCAGAATCCTTCCTGACAGCCTGAACCAGGATGATATTACAGGTTACATCTTGATAATGGTCTGCAGTGTCGGGAACTCAGACCGTGTAACTTCCAAGTTCTTCGCCGATCTCAATCCGTCCCTTGAAAGCTTCCGCCGCTTCTCTCTTCAAAGCGACAGGATCGGCAAGGGTCGATTCCAGAAAGTGAACCAGGAGAAGAGCCTCTGTACCGGCAGCGGCGGCGGTCCTCCCCGCATCGAGGGCGGTGCTGTGACCCGCAGGCATCAGCTCCCGGTCTGACTCCCTGAAAGTCGCTTCATGTACAAGCAGGTCTGCTCCAGCGGCGAGCAGAGGGAGAGCTTCACATGGAGCCGTGTCGGAAGAATATGCTGCGATGCGTCCTCCGATTTCAACACGCACACCGACGCATTCGAGCGTATGATCCACAGGTGCGGTCCACATCCTCATCAAACCGGAGCTGTAAACCTCCTCCAGTTGGACCGAAGTGCCGGCCGGCAACGGGATCTCCACCGGTGCCAGAGGAACCTCGGGTCTATCCATCATCCCGAACGCATCGAGCACCTGGAGGGCACACTTCATGGCCGCTGGTGGAGCAAGCAGTGGGAGAGGTTCATTTCTGGGTGTCGGAATCAGGCAGTGGATGAGACTGGGCAGGCCGTAGAGGTGGTCGGGATGGTGGTGAGTGATCAGTACTCCGCGCAGATTGTCGGGATCGATGCCTGCCTGTTTGAGTTTTTTGTGTGGAGAGGCTCCGCAATCAATCAGCCAGACACCCTCTTTCCATAGCAGCGCCAGGCTTGTATTATCCCTGTCGAGCGGTGCGAAGGCTGCTCCCGTACCCAGCAGAACGATTTTAAAATTTTCTGCACTCATGCCATCCAGCCCAGATTATACAGGGATCGTGCAGTTTGACCTACTTTCCCATTCCTACGTGCTGTGCCTTCTGAAAAACCTTCCCCTCGGTCCCTATGGATGGAGCTATGATGATCTCGGTCAACTGGAATTCCCGGATATTGCGGGCCCCGACGTTACCCATGCTGGTCTGGATGGCTCCGACCAGATTCTGGCTTCCATCATCGAGTCTGGCAGGACCCAGAAGTATCTCCTGCAGGGTTCCGGTTGTACCGACGTGTATCCGGGTACCCCTGGGCAGATTCGCATGCGGAGTGGCCATCCCCCAGTGGTACCCGCCGCCAGGAGCCTCTTCGGCCTGTGCGAAGGCACTGCCGACCATTACTGCATCGGCACCGCAGGCCAGGGCCTTGCATATATCCCCTCCGGCGCGCATCCCGCCGTCTGTAATAATGGGCACGTATTTACCGGTGTTCTTGTAGTGGAAATCGCGGGCGGTCGCGCAATCGATCGTGGCGGTTACCTGTGGCACCCCCAATCCGAGAACGCCTCGTGTTGTACAGGCGGCCCCAGGTCCTATCCCGACAAGCAACCCGTCTATACCCGCCTGCATCAGTTCCAGACTGACGTTGTAACCGACCGTATTGCCGGCAATTACCGTAACCGGTATCTCGCTGCAGAACTTCTCGAAATTGAGTGTTTCGTATTCGTTCGATATATGCCTGACTGTGGAAACGGTTGACTGAACAACGAAGAAATCGGTCCCGGCATCAGCAGCCAGTTTCCCGAACCGCTCTGCTCTCTGCGGAATGGCTGAAACCGCCACAGGAACACCACCAGCCTTTATCTCCTCCACCCTCCTTGTCACCAGTTTCTCCTGAATCGGCGGAGTGTACAGGTTCTGTACCAGGCGGGTGGCTTCTTCATTGTTGGCGGCAGCTATTTCCGCCAGCACCTCACTTGGATCTTCATATCTAGTCTGAACCCCCTCCAGGTTCAGTACGGCCAGACCGCCGAGCTTTCCCATGGCAATGGCGAATTTGACATCGACCACACCGTCCATAGCACTGGCGATAATCGGTATCGGGAAACGATGACCCTCGAATTCCCAGGAGGAATCGGTTTCGTTCGGATTGATCGTTACTTCTCCAGGAACCAGTGCGACCTCGTCGAAGCCGTAACAGCGACGGGCCTTTCTCCCTACACCCAGATACATGCCCATCCGGGTCATCCTCCTGATATGTGTTGGTACCTTAACAAATGCTGGTCAGCGAAATCTAGGAGTGTTATCTCTGCGGGCAACTCCATTCTCCAATATGTGGCCGGATGAACACAAGAATTGTGACGTTCAGGTGACACCGTGATCTTTCAAATAATCCCGATAATCGTATTATAATCGAAGAGGCATCCCCTAAGTATTTATCTTACAACAAGTTATGTGTTCCGGTTCATTGACATTCTCTCTGGCACATCTGTTGCGGTGCTTCTTGACAGCAAATAGAGCCCCCGAAGCAGTGGGAGAGCGTGCCATGCTGGAATACTTGAAAATCGAATATATGTGCGCCAGGGAATTCGCCAGACTTATCTGCCGCGATTCCAGATACCTGGGCCTGACAGTGTCCATGTATGGCAGGACCCTGAACAGTCCAACTCGGGCTCAGATGCTGCGGGCAGCCTACTGTCTGGCCAGGTTGATCGACGATGTACTGGACGGAGATATTATTATTCCGGGTGATCCCGAGGTTTACGTCTTCTATCTGATGCATCAGGCTAAAGCCGGAATGATCGCAGGCCGGAACCTGCCATCCAGACTCGGACGTTTTGTATTCGAGAATATAAACCGCTTCGGACGCAACAGTGAAATACCGGCCGAATATCTGCACGTGCTGGTAGAGTCGATGTTAATCGATCGAAGAAGGGCCCGTAAGAAACTGCTCCTATCCGATCGTCAGCTGCACACTCATCTCGTCAAAACCCTTGAAGCCGCCCACAATGCCGCATTGTGCATTTCGAACGCCCGGGCCAGGGCACCTGACATTCCTCACTTGATCCGAGCTCAGGCCTCTCTCTATACCCTTCGCGATCTTAAAACAGATATCTCACGGGGACTGGTTAACATTCCTGAAGATGTGGTTACCTTGGCACGTGACCAAGGATGCAATAGTCTATCATACGATGCGCTATTCTCAACGTCAGCTGTCAAGAAATGGATCGCTGATGAATTTGCGTTCGGGAGAGGGCATTTAGAGGCTGCCGGTCACCAATTGGCAGCAATTAAAGATCGAAGAACATCTATGATCGTGAGACCTCTTCACAGGGGCCTCAAGCACCTGGCCCGCAGGCTCCCGCCGGTTCTGGGAGTCGATATTTCGGTCAATCTGATTCCGGTCGAGTGAGGTGAGGGAGATAAAGCGTGATGCTGATGCAATTCGACAAATGGTACCTCGATTGTCAGACCGACCTGGAATTCGGTTACTACTATGTATGCCGGCTTTCCATCGGAAGATTGAGGCTGATCAGCAGCGAAGTCCATCATTACGGCACAGAGAAGGTTGTGCACTGGAGCCGGTTGGGACGCGCATATGCTTCAGGGCTGAGGGAGATGAAGGGAGCCGGGGCAGAGATCAGGGCCCGATCGAACTGCACGAAGTTAAGGCTGGCAAATGGAGAGGGATCCCTCAACGGATCGTGGCGTTCAACGATTCATCCCCTGCCCAGATACCGGCGACCTCTCTATATGGATGATAACGGCTGGTGCGACTGGAAAGTGTGGTCTCCATTCTCGGAGGTCTCCCTGTCGATATCGCCGGACACGACAATCCGGGGATCGGGTTATGTGGACCTGGTCCGGATCACTATCCCCTCCTGGCGGATCCCGTTCACTTCTCTCCATTGGGGGCGACTCTTCTCGAAGGAGAAATGGTTGATACTCCTTAACCTGCTGACCCCCGGCATGAATACGGCGTGCTCAATAGAGAGCAGCGGAACCTGCAGCAATGTGGAAATAGATGTAGATCGGAGGGATAATGGTGAGATAGATACATTCAGGTGGTCGATCGATGGTCGTCCACTGAACGCGGAGGTGGTCCGGGTGCTTCAGAGAGGCCCTGTACTGAACGGTGAACGATTCGGGCGGCTGATCCCGGCCCGTCTGCTCGCCAGACTTGGATCGGGAGGATTTGAGGAAAAGTACTGGGTCAACGCTCGGCTGAACGGCTCCGATTACTCGGGTCCGATGGAAGAGGTACGATGGAATGAACAGTGAAATCCTGTGCAGCTGCAAAAACCTTGCCAAGGCGTATGGAAGACATACGGTTCTGGAGGATTGTTCCCTGACCGTTGCCAGTGGTGAACTGGTGGGCCTTGTCGGCGAAAACGGTTCTGGAAAATCAACTTTGATAAGGTGCCTGCTGGGATTCACCAGACCCTCAGGTGGAATGGTGGAGGTCAGTGGAAAAGTCGGCTACTGCCCGCAGGAGGATTACCTCAATCCTGCCTACATGGTGGATGAGCACCTTTCGCTGGCCTGTGCCATCTATGGCAGACATGACCATATAGACATGACCTACGTGAACGCACTCACCGATCGGCTCCGCCTGGATGAATACAGGGAATGTCCTGTGAAAGATCTGAGTGAAGGCACGCGTCAGAAATTGAAGTTCCTCACCTCGATCATACATAAGCCCACTCTGCTCTTAATGGACGAACCTTATGGTGGATTCGACTGGAACATGTACCTGGTCTTCTGGGATCTGATCGGGGAGCTATGCGAGACGGGCGCCGGGGTGCTGCTGATTACCCATCTTATCTACGACCGTCATCACTTCAACAGGATCTACGAGCTTCAGGGGGGGCGACTCGATGCCTGATGCGCGATCTGGCAATCCAGCAACGCGGCTCTTCCTGCTCTCCTTCCTGGAGCTGTGGCGGAATCGATTCGGGCTTCTTCTGCTGCTGATCATCCCGCCGATTTTCCTGGGGATAGTCGAGTGGACATCAGGTGAGATCCCATTACCGATCGAACTCTTTTTCAAGGGTGAAACCGAGCGGGTGCTGCTGTCACAGAGAGACATATCCCTGGTATTCATCGGAGCGGCTGTGAGCGGATTCCTGACGGCCTATTACGCGATCCTGCTATTTCAACGGAATTTCGAATACTTCAGGCACTGCATCGGGATGGGACTTACCCCGACCAGTTTTATCGCTGCGCGTTTCCTCTTCTTTCTCACCGTCGTTGCCGCCCTCGCTCTATTCATCACGATGGTTGTAGGTATCATGTCACCCCTGAAGAATCCCGGTGGAGTATTCCTGGGATTCCTTCTTGTCGGAGCGGTGTACGGCGCCTACGGAGGTATGGTCGGGCTGGTTTGCAGGGATTTCATGGTAGCGGTTCTCTGTGTCGTCCTGCTGGCCAATCTCGATGCAGGCTGGCTGCAGAATCCTGTTTTCTATACTACCGCACAGGAAACCGCCATTATCCACTGGTTGCCTGCCTTCTATCCCAGCCAGGTAGTATTTGCGGCCGCTTTTACGGAGCGGATGAATATGTGGGCGGTTACTCTCAGTGTCCTCTATGGAACGATCCTCTTTCTATCAATGCTGGTAATCGCGCACATACGGATCCGTTCCCTACGCAGGTGGTGGAAGTAGTCGTGGGAAATGCGGCAGCGCATGATCGAATCTCCTCCTTCTCCGGCGGAGCATACATTGCCCTTTTCGCACTGGGTGCTCCCCTCCTCTATCTTGTTTTTGGTAAAGCTGCGGACCGCGCAATCGGCAACTTCTTCTCAGCGCCCCCGCTCGTGCTGCAGATGGCGGGGGGAATACTCACAATTGCGGGCCTGGCATTTATCATTATCTCGATAATCCTGCTTAACACGATCGGTAGGGGATTGCCGATCTCCTCTTTACCACCCGTAGAGCTCGTTACCGCCGGTCCATACGGCATATCCAGGCATCCCATTTATCTGGGTACTATGCTGACTTTCGCAGGTATCTCCATGATGATCGGTTCATTCTGGTGCACGCTGCTTGCCGCACCCCTTCTCGGATTTTTCTACTTCACATATGCGGTAGGAATCGAGGAACCGATCCTTATTTCACGATATGGACAGAGATACAGCGATTATCAGAATCGAACGGCGCTCAGCTTTGAGTTCCCCTTGAGGAAGCGTCTCTATCGAATCATCTCCTTCCTGCTGGAAAAACTGTCTGGAGTAATAAACAGGCCTAAGATAGTGCGCCGAGGCAATTTCATCTTCTTCTGGGGATACGGGATATGGGTGGCGACCGGTGCGATTTTAGGGCTGACTGTAATGGAAGTTGTCTTGATCTCATTGGGAAGGCCGGCCAGTGATGCGGCGTGGGTGGTAGCCGTAGTCATGGTAAGCGGCCTGGTAGGAGCCCGCCTGTTGTGGCGTACAGGATTTGCAGTACATCACGGAACCGGTTTTACCCGCTCTGCCTGGAAAGTCGGATTTGTATCGTGGGGAGTGATGACCGGCTATCTCGTTGGATTGCCTCTGCTCGCCTGGAAAATGAATGTCTCTCCATACCTCTTTTTCGATGTGGTTTTCCCCTCTGTAATGATAACCCATCCCTTCGGACGGATAGGCTGCGTATTCTACGGATGCTGTTACGGCAAGGAGACGACAAGCGGGGCCCGGATCCGATATGAGCACCCCGACTTGAAGGCAGTCAGAGAAGGCAGGGTCAATCCCGAATCACTGAGACCTGCCCAGTTGATCTCGGCAGTGAACGGCGCCCTGATCGCCGCACTGGTTTTCGGAATCTGGTATTCGATCCCGCTGCCGATGGGTGTTCCGGCTGCCCTGGCGGCTGCCATGTATGGACTGATGCGGATTGGAGAGGAATGGCTTCGAACTCAGAACAGAGTGATGTGGGGACTCGTTTCTCCCGCCCAGCTTGTGGCCCTCCTGCTGGTCCTGGTGGGTGTGGGCCACCTCCTGTGGATACCAATCGGTGGAGGACATATCGTTCACCCGGCTCTCAGTGAAGTTCTTGACGTCTCTGTCACCGCTCAGATACATCTGCTTCTCCTGATCGTTTGCGGTGTGATTTCCCTCTTTGCGAGCAGCTACCATTACAGGGCGGTGGGACGATGGAAATGACGGATAACAGAAGAGAGATATTGCAGGTGGAAGCACCCGCCTACGCCAACAGGTACCTGCACTGGTACGGCTGCAGCCTTCACGAAATCGCCCGACAGCACGGCACGCCATCACACGTCGGGTGCTCCGAAGCAGTAGAAGACTCGCTGGACCTGTTTCATTCCGCATTCGCAGCTGCGGATCTCACCGTAGAGGTCAGGTATTCTGTAAAGACAAATCCACTGCCTGCGTTTCTTACAACTCTTGCCGATCTGGGAGCTGGATTCGAAGTCTGTTCCGGCTACGAACTGGCGCTGGTCAAAGAGCTGGGAGTTGAAGGAAAGAGAATAGTAGCAACCGGTCTCCGCGAGGGTTTTCCATTCGCCCGAGAGGCTTGTGAAACAGGTGTTGATATGCTCACGGTTGCTACCGCGGGTCAGCTGAAGTCGATCATATCAGATATCAAGAACCTGCCTGGAACCCTCCCTCTCGGTTTAACCATATGCCCCGAGCTCCTGAGAGGCAGGTGGGACCTGACACTCAACACGGGGGCAAAAGGGGCCGCTATCGGGTTCCGCCCCGGCTCACCCCTGCTGGATGAAGCGATTAGGACCATTGCCTCCCACAGGCAGCTGGAACTGGTCGGTCTTCACATGCACATCGGTTCAGGAATCCGTTCGGCCGCACCTTACCTCAAGGCCATAAAGATCCTTGAGAAGGTGATCATGGCGGCGGCCCGACTGGGCAAACCGGTAACCATGGTAGATATAGGTGGGGGCTACGGCCTCCGCTCGACTCCGGTGCTGGGAGCATGGAAGATCGTCTCCTCTATCCTGGGCCCCGGAGGTTCGAATGCCTCCAATTCCTCAGCAGGATCCATTCTGAACGATGTTGCCGAAATGGTGTCACAATCGTTCGATCGGCTGCAGAGAGTGGGGATACGTCCCGAGAAACTCATCGCCGAACCTGGTCGCATCATCTCAGGTCCATGCCAGCTTCTGCTCCTTTCAGTCGTCGACATGATCGACAGGGGTCGCAACGAGCGTTTCCTGCTCTGTGACGGGGGTTCAATGGCGATCTCTCCTATGCTGATGGCCGAGGGACACCGTCTGATGAGCCTTGTGGAACCGGATAGAGAACTGTTGCGCTACCGGGTACTCGGCAATCTGCCAACCTCTCTCGACAGGGTCTCGGCATCTGCACTGCTTCCGGCCATGCGCGCCGGAGATCGTATCGCGGTGCTTGACACCGGAGCATACTTCATATCGATGAACAATACATTTATCGGGCCGCGCCCTCCTGTAATCTGGATAGAGAACAAGAGTTCCAGAATCGCAAGAAGACGGGAAACCGAGGTAGAGGTTTTCAACCGTGACGAATGAAAGAGGCAGCTTCAGTAGAGAATCCGGCACGCGCCTGCTCGGTTCTCTTAAGGAAGGTTCATATGCATGGCGGGCTCTCGATCCCCTTCAGAGAGCCCGTACGATAAGGCAGCTGCGCCGGTTGATGGCCCGCCGGTCGGATGAACTGGCCCGCCGGATAGCTGAGATGACAGAGAGACCTCTCTACGAAGCACTGACGCAGGAGGTTTTTCCAGCCCTCGAGATGGCTCACTACTGCGAACGGAGGTTTGCACGAGTTCTGCATCCCCGAACTTCTCTCTACCTGCGCCCCGGTTTCCTGCGAAACAGGCATACCGTGCATTGGGAACCGTACGGCACGATCGCCGTGATAACCCCCTTCAATTTCCCCTTCTCCCTGGCGATGATGAGCGCAGTTTATCTGGCGACGGCGGGCAACACCATCGTCATAAAGCCATCGGAGGCAATGCCCGATATCTCCGACCTGATAAAGGAACTGCTCTCAGAGACCGGGCTGGCGCCCTCGATCATCAACGTACTGGATGGCGGCCCTGAGGCGGCCACCTTTCTCGCACAATCGGATTTGATTTCGAAGGTGGTCTTCTTCGGTGGAAAGAGCGGGGGTAATGAACTGGCCCACATCTGTTCGCGGCGCGGAATTCCATTCGTACTGGAGCTGGGGGGGGGCAGTTCAGCGATAGTTCTGGCAGATGCTGACCTGAAGAGAACTGCTGCGGGGATAGCCTGGAGCGGATTTTACTCTGGAGGTCATTCGTGCGTAGGTACAGACCGTGTATTCGTGGAATCCACTGCAGAAGCTCGATTTCTTCAGCTGCTGGTTAAGGAGTCACAGAGGGTCTGGAATGAGGACATTGACACTTCGATGCTCGAGGCTCCCATCTCGGGACATATCCTCAAAGCCATCGATAATGGAGCCCGCTACATAGCGACTCCGAAGGGAGCCGATGCCGGTCCAGGTGAGACTCCACCTGGGCTGCTTGCTGGAGTCACACCTCGATCCTCTCTGCTTAAAGAGGAGTTGTTCACTCCGCTGATAGCAATCTGTACCGTCACGAGTGGAGAGGAGGCCGTGCAGATCGCCAACGACAGCTGTCAGATGCTGGGTGCCTCGATCTGGACAAGGAATAAACGACGTGCGCACAAACTGGCCCGCGATCTGCGTTCATCCATGATATGGATCAACGACACCAGTTTCGGGCTGCCGAACCTGCCGTGGGGGGGATGGGGAGAGGCGGGATGGGGCTCCATATTCTCGCGATTCTCGCTGCACGAAGCCGCCCGGCTTAAGTGGATCAGTACCAGTCCTGCCAGAGGACGCCGCCCATGGTGGCATCCATATTCCGAGATGAAGATGCGCCTTGCGCGCCTGGCGACCCTCTACTACAGGAAGTGATTAAAAGAACAAAGAGGAGAGGATCCTGAACTTTGACCGGTTGTACGCAGGTCAGGGTGATGAGGGTCAGCAGGGGCAGGAAGCCGGACCGTTGAAATCCAGCATCGAGCCGGCCTCAGATATCCGCCAGAATACCTCTGTAGATCACTCTGACGGGGCCTTCGAGCCAGATATCGTCGATTCCGCTGTCCCCGCTGCTGAAATAGACATTCAGAACACCACCCATGGCGCGGATCGAAACAGGTGATTCTGCACCCTCCCGGCTCAGGACCAGCGCGGCAGCAGCGGCACCGGTTCCACAACTGAGAGTTTCCGCCTCCACCCCTCTTTCGAAGGTCCTGATCGCGAAAGAACCGTCTTGATCGGCTTCCTTCGCAACGAAATTCACATTGGCTCCTTCACTGCCGAGCTGTTCATGCGAACGGAGCCAGAGGCCTATGCTCTCCAGCGGAACCGCTCCGGGATCATCTGTAAGACTCACGAAATGAGGAACTCCGACATTCAGAAGCGACCCCGTCACCACCCCTTCGCTCGTATCGAGGGACAGTTCCTTCTGACCCGATGAGGAACCGATCGTCACTAACGCCCTGCGCTCCCACCCGATGGCAACGTGTCTTCCATCCGCGGCTTCAAAAGTGACCGACCAGATCTGTTTCGCACCGATGCCTTCCGGAAGGTTCCATCCTTCCGGTTTGGGTGTATCTACGGTCAATTCTGAACCAAGACCGTTCTCCACTGCGGCAGCCCATGCAAGACAACGGGCTCCATTGCCGCACATTCGTCCCTCCCGGCCATCTGCATTGAGAAACACCATCTGAAAATCGAATTCTTCTGAATTGCGAAGCAGCAGCACGCCATCGGCTCCCACACCGGTTCGGCGTGCGCACAGATCGGCCCATCTCTCCCGAGAGGTTCCGGTTACGACCCCTTTCCGGTCATCGATCACCAGGAAGTCATTTCCGGCGCCTGTCATCTTGAAGAATGGTATGCTCACTGCAGACCTCCCGATCCCTGCCTTGCCTGATCACCTGTTCCCAGGATCAGAGGAATATCGTAAACACTTTCAAAAGTATCGATAACATACAGAGTATCGGATATCACTCCCACCTCTTCGGCAGGACGAAAAGGATTTAAAGAACCGACATCCACGACTCCGTCTCCATCTGTGTCAGCATAGCCCCATACCCAGTATGGACCTACAGGAAGATCGGGAGTAAACAGTTCACCCGGCGCGGCAAGTTCGACTTCTGTTCTCGGTGTGGTTCCGCTGCCGACCCCTTCCAGGATTATCCGGTACATGCCCTGTGGAGGAAGCGGCTTACCTTCTACTCTGAACCTCAGCGTACCTTTGCCTGCAGGCCTGATGCCTCGCCACGTTGCAGAATAATCTTCAGGAGGACCGATCAATCCCGTCCACGACTTCAGGCTTTCACTTTTAATTATAAGATCGAACAGGGCATCGGGAATAACCGGGTCGAGCACTACCAGCTCGACAATACGCGCGTCGAGCCAGTTCGACTCCAGCCCGATCGTGTCCTGACCGCTTAAGATCCACTGTTCGAGCCCACTCGCATCTATCTCAGTTGAGAAGGTAAGCCTTATTTTCGCACCCTGGTTCAGACTCAGACTCGAATCGGCTGGAGTTATTTCGGTTACTGCCGGCCGGGTCGTATCTGACTGGGCGGGGACGGAGAATGTGATCGGGCGAGATGCAGCACGTCCCGGATTACCCCGAGCATCCCTTACTTCCAGAAGATTCGCCTGATAGCGGATACCGGGCTGAAGTCCTTCAACCTGAACAATAAGAGTAGCCGGCAAATTGAGAGATAAATAACCACGCATCACATTAACCTGGTCCGTACTGCTTTCGACATTCCCTTCAGCGGTATACGGCGCAAACGCAACGGCGGGCAGAGTGCCTTCTGCGGGAGGTTCTGTGAACCTGAGATTCACGAAATCACTATTCGGTGCAGAGGCTGACCTCAGGGCAGGTCCAGTTGTATCTCTCAGAGCGAGATTCAGCATCATCCCATTCACGGGTATATCTTCCTCCTCACACCTCACCTCGAAAGGTGGTACCGCCAGAGGATCGCTGTCCAGATTATATATTCCGTTGCGATCTGTATCCCTGAAAGCAAATACCCGGTAGATACCTTCTGACATGTTGGACTGCTCGAACCTGCCAGAATCGTCCGCCTGGGTTATATAGAGGGGTATGGTTCTATCCGGCTCTGATATAAGGGCTGGATTTGCCCTGGAATTAATCTCCGGGTCGTCTCCTACAGGATAAATCCAGATCCACGCTCCGGGCACGAATCTGCCATTCTCGACAACAGCTCCTCCGACAGAGGACTGATCGAGCACCGGACCTGTCGAGAAGGCAAGGGTTGTTGCCCTGCCGAGCCGGTTCCTCTGCGTATCGGTCGCATCGGCACCAAGGGTAACCACGATGGTTGTGTTTTCCCGCAACAGCTCAAGAGGTATCAGGCGCAGTTCTCTGCCTCTCCATTCAACTCGGAGAGTTGGACCGATATCCGGAGTGAAGAAGAGTGCACGTTCGGTTGAACGGTGATCCATGGATTCAGAGAATCTGAATACGATCGACTCTCCCCGGTTTACATTGGTCGAACCGGGATCGGGGTATACTCCAACGACGAGCGGGGCTTCCTGATCTACAGGTCCGCCTGGAGGCACCCCCTCCTTGGCACACCCTGCGGCACCAGTAAGCAGGATCACAGCCAGAAGAATAAGTTGTCTCTGATTCAGCTCTCTTTTCACCACCGTAGATCAGGATTCTTAGCCGCATGAGCTTCATCTGGACGGCAAACCGGCGTGTGGTGAGGAGCACCCCTGACTGTCAGGGGATCGTCTGCCGCTTCGCGAGCTATCTGCCTCAATACCTGAGCAAAAGTGTCGAGTGTTTCGCGGGTTTCGGTCTCTGTCGGTTCGATCATCAGAGCCTCTGATACAATGAGCGGAAAGTAAATGGTTGGAGCATGGAATCCAAAATCGAGCAGGCGCTTGGCGATATCGAGTGTTGTCACACCGTGATTCGATTTCTGCCTGCTGCCCGAGAGCACGAATTCATGCATGCATGGTCCCGGGTAAGGCAGGTCATAATCTTCGAGCAGCTGGTTCATCAGATAGTTGGCATTGATAACCGCCGCACGGCTTGCATCTTTCAATCCGTCATGGCCGAGGGCAATAATGTAACAGTAGGCACGCACCATCACCCCGAAATTACCGTAATGGCCGTGTATCTTCCCGATGCTCTGCGGATAATCCCAAACCCGCCTGTACACGGACCCGTTCTCCCCGTCAGATTTCTCTTCACGGAGTATGCGCGGAACCGGCAGGAATGGTTCAAGTCGCGATGACACTCCGATCGGACCGGCTCCAGGCCCCCCTCCACCGTGGGGAGTTCCGAAGGTCTTGTGCAGGTTGAAATGCATGACATCGACTCCGACCTCTCCGGGTAAGACAATTCCCAGAAGAGCATTCAGGTTCGCACCATCCATGTAAACCAGGCCACCGGCGTCGTGGACCATTTCACATATCCGGTCGATATTCGATTCGAAAAGACCGAGAGTGTTCGGATTGGTGATCATAAGGCAGGCGACATCCTCGTCGAGCGCCGCCTCCAGTTCTGTCATGTCGACCCGACCCTCTGCATTGCTCTTCAATTCGTGACTGGTATATCCATTCAACGTCACACTGGCGGGATTGGTACCGTGGGCCGAATCGGGCATCAGAACCCTCTTTCGCTTCTCTCCCTCTCCGCCGACCTCATGGCAGGCACGGATCACCATCAATCCCGTCAGTTCACCGTGCGCGCCTGCTGCCGGCTGCAGGCTCACCGCATCGAAACCCGATATGGCAGCCAGAAGCCTTTCCAGCTCCCACATGAGGGCCAGCGCCCCCTGCATCGAACTGTTATCCTGCAATGGATGCATATCTGCTATTCCCGGTAATCTGGCCATCGCTTCGCTGATTTTCGGATTGTACTTCATGGTACAGGAACCCAGGGGATAGAGGTTCTTGTCCACATGATGGTTTTTGGCCGAGAGACGTGTGAAGTGTCTCACTACCTCACTTTCACTCAACTCCGGCCAAACCGGAGCCTGGCGCCTCTTCAGCTCCTGCGGTAAATCAGTACCCCGTTCCGGCAATTCCAGTTTCGGAAAGTAAAATCCGCGCCTCCCCTCCCGGCTCAGATCCATGGAGAGCGGCTCGGGAGCCGATGACCATCCGCTGGGCTGGATCTCCATCACGACAAAACCCGTGCGAATGAGGATGCGAAGGAATCGATTTCGGCCATGGTACGGTTCTCTGTGACGGCCACCGCAAGATCTCCAGGCATCTCTTCACCAAATCCGTTCAGATCCACACCTCCCAGAAATCCTTCCTCCGCAAGAGCGTCGAGGAGCTGACCGGTATCGCCGGAGAGTGTGAGAGTGAATTCATTGAAAAAGGGAGTGTCTCCGAATGTCAGTTTCACTCCCGGGATGGCAGCCATCTGCCCGGCCAGGCAGTGAGCCTTCTGCCAGCAGTGTTGTGCAATTTCAGCCAGACCGGCCGGACCGAGCAGGGTCATGTAGACAGTTGCCCACGTAGCACAGAGTCCCTGGTTGGTGCAGATATTGCTGGTTGCCTTCGCCCTCCTGATGTGCTGCTCCCTGGTCTGAAGGGTCATGACGAACGCCTGTCTGTCCCTGGAATCGACCGTACGACTGATGAACCTGCCCGGCATCCGCCTGATATGCTCGGAACGAGCTGCGAACAAACCCAGATAGGGGCCACCCAGGCTGAGGGGCAGTCCCAGTGCCTGTCCTTCAGCCGTGGCCACATCAGCACCCCACTCACCAGGTGGAGAAAGAATCCCGAGACTGATGGGGTAGACCGTGGCGACCACCAGAGGCGGTTTCTGAGAGTCAGACCGGATTATCTCGACCAGCCTGCCCGGCTCCTCCAGAGCTCCGAAGAAGTTGGGCTGCGACAGGATAACCGCACAGGCAGGTTCGGCAAGCGCTTCCCTGAGTGCCGATTCATCTGTGCGGCCGCTTCCGGTCAAGCCAACCGTAACAACTTCGATCTTCAGTCCGGCGGCATAGGTTGCGAGCAGTTTCCTGTAATGAGGATTGACTCCGCCGCTCACGACGACACGGTCGACTCCGCGTGTCGAGCGGGCCAGCAGCATAGCCTCGGCCAGGGCGTGCCCCCCGTCGTAGAGACTCGCATTGGCCACTTCCATTCCCATCAACTCGGCCACCAGTGACTGGAACTCGTAGATCACCTGAAGTGTGCCCTGACTGACCTCGCTCTGGTAAGGCGTGTACGCCGTTGTAAACTCAGACCTGGAGACGATTGTATCGACCGCAGCAGGTATGAAATGATCGTACGCTCCGCATCCCGCAAAACAGACAAGGCTGGAACTGCCCCTGTTCATGGATGCGTACTCTTCCACCCTGGCCCTTACTTCCATTTCCGAAACACCCTCCTGTATCGGAATCGGTTCCTTCATAAGAAGATGTTCGGGAATTCCCTCAAGCAGGTCTTCGAACCGTCCGGCCCCTATCGAGCGAAGCAGCTCCAGCTGCTCGCCTTCACTGGAGGGCGCATAGCGCACAACGGTTACTCCCCGCCTTCGCCGATCAGCTCTCCATAGGCCTCGGCACTCAACAGTGCATCCAGCTCGGCGGGATCGCTCATCCGGATCTTGAGCATCCACCCGTTTCCGTACGGATCCTCGTTCACCATTTCGGGGCTGTCCACCACTGCATCATTAATCTCCATAACTTCCCCGCTTATCGGTGCATAGAGCTCGGCAACCGCCTTGACGGCCTCGATCGTTCCGAATTCCTCACCGGCAGCGGTGGGTGAGCCGGTCTCGGGCAGTTCGAGGAATACTACATCACCCAGTTCGCCCTGAGCGAAATCGGTAATGCCTATAACTGCCGTATCACCCTCAACCCGGCACCATTCATGCTCGCTGCTGTAGACTAGATTTTCAGGAATGTTCATGGATGCTCCCTGACGTGGCGGCCTGATGCCGCGCAGTTAGTGTGTTTCAGCAGGTCTGCTCTGAGAGAGCAGTCTTTCAATGTAGGAGGTGGTCACCTCCCTGCCCTCTATGAAGAGGGGATCGTTCATTATCCTGATGTGCAGCGGGATGGTCGTCTTGATCCCCTCCACGACGAATTCCTCAAGTGCTCCTCTCATGCGCGCGATTGCCTCCTCGCGCGTGGAGCCGTGACAGATAAGCTTGCCCAGCATCGAGTCGTAATAGGGCGAGATCTCGTATCCGGCATAGATATGCGTATCTACCCTTATCCCGTGCCCACCGGGCAGGTGAAGCGATTCGATGCGGCCGGGTGACGGAGCGAAATTGTTATCGGGGTCTTCGGCATTGATCCTGCATTCGATCGAGTGACCCCGTAATTCGATCTCCTCCTGCGTAACGCTTAACTGTTCACCCGCAATCGATCTGATCTGCTCCTTCACCAGATCGATGCCTGTCACCTCTTCGGTAACCGGATGCTCAACCTGGATCCGGGTGTTCATTTCCATGAAATAGAAGTGTCCATCTCTATCAAGCAGAAATTCGATGGTGCCGGCCCCCCGGTAATCGACCCGCTTCGCACCCTCCACAGCCGCCGCACCGATCGACACCCTCATCTCTGAATTGACCACGGGAGACGGACTCTCCTCGACCAGCTTCTGATGCCGTCTCTGGGAACTGCAGTCCCGCTCTCCCATATGGATTACATTGCCGTGGGAATCGCCCATCAACTGGACCTCGATGTGACGCGGCTCCACTATCGCCTTTTCGAGATAGCAATCATCGTTGTCGAACGCCGCCTTCGCTTCCGAGCGGGCGAGGGTCCACCGCAGCTCGAGTTCCTCTTCGCTTTCTGCCAGCTTCATCCCCTTTCCTCCACCACCGGCCGTGGCCTTGATCATCACCGGATACCCGATCTCTTCGGCTGTCTGCCGTGCCGTTTCCAGGTCGGGTACGATACCTTCGGAACCCGGTATCACCGGAACACCCGCTTCCATCATGAGCTTCTTTGCCCTTGCTTTGTCGCCCATCATACGGATCTGTTCCGAGGTTGGACCGATAAAGGTGATCCCGCACTCCTCGCACATGTCCGCAAAACCGGCGTTCTCGGCCAGGAAACCGTACCCGGGGTGGATGGCATCGGCGTTGGTGATCTCGGCGGCGGCTATTATGTGCGGAATGTTCAGATACGATTCGACACTTGGAGGGGGACCGATACACACTTCTTCGTCGGCAAATCTGACATGGAGGGATTCGGCATCGGCTTCGCTGAATACCGCGACGGTTTTTACACCCAGTTCCCTGCATGCACGTATAATGCGAAGTGCTATCTCACCACGGTTGGCTATCAGGACCTTGCGAAACACTGGAACTCTCTTCCCGGCTGGACGCCGCTACTCTTCGTCATCCTGACCAGTATCAGCACCTCCGCCGGTGATACCCTGGATCGCCAGGTCGAATTCAGAGGGATTGCTGGAATTGATCTTTGCCACTTCATACTCGACAAGCCCCTCCTGGAACTGCTCCAGAATGCACTGGTCGAACGTCTGCATGCCGTACTGGCTCCTGCCGTCTCTGATTAATTCGGGAAGTTCATGCAGGCGACCCTCTTCGGCGATGATATCCTGAATCAACGCCGTATTGACCATCAGCTCCACACTGGGAACCCTTCCACCCCCCTTCTTCGGCAGCAGACGCATGCTGATTGTAGCAACCAGGACTCCCGAAATGAGTTCCCGGACCGCCTGATGATCGTGCGGAGGGTAGAAAGAAAGAATCCTTGTTATGGTATGCCTGGCATCGGTTGTATGCAGTGTAGAGAAAACCAGGTGCCCTGTTTCTGCTCCTGCCAGAGCTTCCGCCATGACCTCCTCGTCACGGATCTCCCCCAGCAGTATCACATCGGGATTCTGACGGAAGATCTGCTTCAGTCCATCAGAATAGGAGAGCGTATCGATGCCCACTTCACGCTGGCTGATGCCGGCAAGCTGCTCTTCGTGTATGAACTCGACCGGGTCCTCCAGGGTTATCATCTTGACTCTTCTGTTTTCGTTGATGTGGCGCAGCATCGCAGCCAGGCTCGTCGATTTGCCGCTTCCGGTAACCCCGGTGACGAGTATCAGTCCCCTTTTTGAAAGGGCCAGTTCGGACACCTTCGCCGGCAGGTTCAGTGTCTCCAGTCTGGGGATTTCAAGCGGTATATACCGGATGGCCAGATTGAGGCGGTCGAGGGCAACGTACGCATTGATTCGGAAACGTCCCACACCGTCCAGCTGATATCCACCGTCCCCCTCGTTCACCTCTTCGAAACGGGCGTACTGTTTTGGATCGAGGAGCTTCTGGATAGCAATCATCATATCTTCACGCGAGACCGGATCCACTTCGAGCCTGCGAAGGGCGCCATCTATACGTAAAGCCGGTTTGAAGTCCTGCTGGAGATGAAGGTCGGAAGCGTTGAAATTCACCATCTGTCCGAGTATTTGATCTATCTCCACGTCAGGCCTCCGGATCCAGTACTATCATCATCTGGTTGTATTCGACCGGCATGGCGTTATCCACCAGAATCTTGACAACCTTGCCGCCATTCTCTGCCTGGATCTCATTCATCAGCTTCATCGCCTCAACTATACAGACCACCTGACCGGCCTTGATGATGTCCCCTTTTTCAACATAAGCAGGAGCGTCCGGCGCCGGTGCACGGTAGAAGGTTCCTACAATAGGAGAACGGATTATATGATGGGTCTTTTCTGAGTATTCCACTTCTGCGACCGCTGCATCTGATTCAACCGTCTCCGGGGCACCACTTGCTGCCTGCGGCGAAGGCGATTGCATCCCGGAAACCTCAACCACAGGTGTTCCATCTGTTCCCGACGGAATCAGGCTGACAGCACCGGTACGTCGGGCTACGCGGAGTCTCTCACCCCACCACTTCCGTACCTCGATCTCATCGACATCGGTTTCTTCGAGGATCTTGATCAGCCTGCGTATCTCCCGTTCGTTCATACAGCCACTCTCCTGCACTAGTTAGTTTCCGTTCGGAAACACGTTAGTTTCCATCCGGAAACCAAGGATGAAAACCAGTACGGTTTTCAACCAGCTAAACTCTGGTTATGTACTCACCGGTCGAAGTATCCACCTTAAGAACATCTCCGACATCAACAAACAACGGGACCTGTACAGTCGCTCCTGTTTCAAGTTCGGCCGGCTTGGAGCCTCCGGTAGCTGTATCGCCCCGCACACCCGGTTCTGTCCTGACCACCTCTAATTCGACAAACTGGGGTACTTCTACCCAGAGCGGCTTCTCCTCATACCAGAGAACCTTAACAGTAGTATTTTCCTTCATGTAAGGAACAGCTTCCTTCAACAGTTCGGTGCTCAGCGGGTGCTGCTCATAGGTCTCTTCATCCATGAAGTAGTAGAGACCGTTGCTTTCATAAAGAAATTGCATGGAACGGGCGATAATCTTCACTTCTACGATCTTTTCACCTGCCCTGAATGTGTTCTCGATAACGGCACCATCGGAGAGTCGACGCAGTTTGGTCCGTACGAACGCTCCGCCCTTGCCAGGCTTCACATGGAGGAATTCGAGGACCTTCCACAATTCCCCCTCCATCTGAAATGTCATGCCATTACGGAAATCAGCAGTTGTTGCCATTATCTAACTTATCTCCTGTAGTTGCAGCAAGCGGGAGGCATCGGTGAGCAGTACCGGACCTTCTGCGGCGACTGCAACATTCTCCTCGATACGTACCCCCCCCCTTCCGGGAACATATATCCCCGGCTCAATCGTAAAAACCATCCCCTCGGTCAGTGTATCCTCAGTGGTTCGTGTAACATGAGGACCTTCGTGCACCTCCAGACCTATCCCGTGACCGAGATTGTGAATAAAATAGTCGCCGAGACCGGCCTCGTCGATAACTCCTCTTGAAGCTGCATCCAGATCCCTGCAGGGAATACCCGGTTCTACCAGCGCGAGCGCCGCTTCAATTGCCTCGTCTAGGATTTCCTGCCACTCCAGAAAATCGGGATCTGCTTCCCCGATCGCAAAGGTACGCGTAAGGTCGCTGTGGTAGCCGTCCCATATGGCTCCGAAGTCTATGATCACGCATTCCCCATCACAGATCTCTTTACCTGAGGCGCGTCCATGCGGCATGGCTCCGCGTATGCCGGATGCCACTATCGGTTCGAAGGCACTCCCTTCACTGCCATGGCGGCGAAGACTCTCTTCAATGGCACCGGCTACGGCAAGTTCGGTTAATCCCGGTTTCACATTTACGGTCACCTCCACCATCACAGAAACGGCTATATCTGCAGCCTTCCGTATGCTTGCGATCTCTCCCGCGTCCTTGGAAAGCCGTAATTGTTCTATGGCGCCTTCAACCGGATTCCATTCGACCTGCGGAAAGGAGGAACTCAACTCTTCCGCTTCTGCTACACTCAGGCGCCCGGATTCAATACCGACTCTTTGACCGGCGCTGAGAAGACCCTTTAATGCCAGACGAAGAGGCCCCTCAACGATCTCGATGTCAGCATCCCTGACTTCGTCTCTACTCTGTTCGGTATAGCGTCCATCGGTAAAGAAGCGGGATGAATCTGGAGTAATCAGCAGATGCGCGTTCGATCCGGAGAAACCGCACAGGTACCTGTGGTGCACGGGTTCTGTAACCAGGTATGCGTCGAGGTTTTCCAGCTGAGACAGATCCCAGAGTGCAGCCTTCCGCCGGCTGTATGTGCCAGCGGACATTTAACTTTCCGTTCCGGGTATGTCTAGTGCCATGTCACGTGACAAATGTCGGCACCGAGAGTGACGCCTCGCTCGGCTGTTGCGTGACAGGGCATTAGGCTCAATGGATCGGAATCCGGATTGCCATCTATTCCTGAAGACGCCGGAGTTCTTCCAGACGTTCCTTGTAGGAAGCTCTATCCGGCTCCCAGAGGTGGAGGGCCTCCAGCAGCCTTATCGCCTCATTGGCGTGTCCCTTGGCGACCAGAATCTCAGCCTGGATGGCCAGTTTGATGGAATCTTCGGCATCTTTTATCTGTACGGTGCCCCCCTCAGCCAGCACATTTTCAGACTCCGCATCGGCAGCATAAGGGAGTGCTTCCTCTCCCTCTCCCTCTCCCCCTCCCTCACCTTCCTCACCTGCAGCTTCTGCTCCCTCCATTGCGATCTCATCCAGAGCTGTTTCTTCCAATCCGACCGAATCACCCTCCAGCTCCATTGTATCCAGCTGCTCTGTTGCGGCAGCTTCGTCGGGTTGCATATCGAGATCGCTCTCCAGGGCCTGCAGCGCAGCCTCAACATCGGATGAGGGCTCGGTTGTATCAGTGGCTGCTTCACCTGCGGCACCTTCATCAGGTACACCCACGTCGTATCCACTGTCCAGTTCGAGTCCTTCTGATGCCTCCTGTACGGCCTCTTCGGAGAGTTCGACCGGTCCCAGAACCATCTCCTCCTCTCCCAGGACAGAAGCAATCTTCCCTTTATCTTCTCCCGGCAGTTCCCCCTCATCTTCAGAGGTTGCAGAGAAGGGCAGATCCTCCATAGCATCACCTGCAGATCCAGTTTCCAGACCTTCAATAAGTGAGACCTCCCGTTCCTCATCTCCAGTATCTTCGACTGGCAGAGCTCCTTCCAGCTCCAGATCGGGTGCATCAGCCGGCGTTTCGACGGGTTCGGCATCCGGTACGATCTCCGGTTCCACCCCGGTTTCTGTTTCCGATTCGCTTATGAGGTTCTCAAGATCTTCCATCCCGCTGTAACCTGCCTCTTCTACAGTGTCAGCCTGCTCCAGGATCTTTTTCCATATGTCATCTTTGGAGCTATCCTCACGCGCCCCCTCATCTGTCACTTCCAGCTTCTCACTCTCCAGAGGGCTTTCTTCAAGATCATCTTCACCCTGGTCACCTTCTATCGAGGACCCCGCACCATCCAGAAGCGCTTCGAGTTCCTTCAAGGCATCCTCGGGACTTCCCAGATCGTCCAGTTCCTGGACGATTTCAGCCTTCGGCTCGTCAGGCTGTTCTACTATCTCATCTTCAGGTTCCAGGTCGTCGGCTCTCTCATCAACCATTTCGGGTCCTCCCTCATGTTCTTCCTCGGTCAGTGGCCGCATATCATGGTCACGACCGAGGGAGCGACATTCAAGTGCCAGGTCGATCTGCCCCGATTCATCGTAGCACATTGCCAGCATTTCCAGAAGGGCGGGAGTGGGGCCATCCAGCTGCAACGCCCGTTCCAGCGGTTCACAGGCGGCTTCCCACGACTTCTGTTCGATATGCACGCGTGCCAGCACAATATATCCGGCGGCGTAAAGTGGATGCGCCGCAACACCTCTTCTGGTGAGCTGCAGCGCTTCATCCACCCGTCCCTCTTCCAGCAGAGCATCTGCTGCCACAGCAAAGGAGAAATCAGAGATCATCTCTTCTTCCCACGAGGCGGAATACTCCCGGGGCAGGGAGGGACGCATCGAATAACCGCTAATCAACTTCCGCCGGTCCCGTGTATGCGCTGAGAATCCTTTCCAGAAGTTGCGTACTGGAATAACCCGCCCTGAGTGGAATCAGCACTACCTCTCCACCCCTCTCTATTAATTCTTTACCACCCACAACATCGTCTTCAGCATAATCACTCCCCTTGACCAGCACATCCGGCTGCAGAAGTTCAATCAGATCGAGTGGTGTGTCCTGCTGGAAAGGGATGACCAGGTCAACAGATTCGAGAGAGGCAATCACAATCGACCTGTCATCCTCGCTGTTCACAGGTCTGCCATCTCCTTTGCCCAGCCGACGGGCACTCTCATCGTCATTTACTCCGACCAGCAGATAATCACCAAGATTTTTTGCCTCTGCCAGATACTCTATATGCCCGCGATGCAGCAGATCGAATACACCGTTTGTAAAGACGATTTTCTTCCCATCAAGGTGTTTTTTTCTGCAGAAGGCAGCTGCTTCGTTCCAATTGACGATCTTGCCCATCAGATCACTCTTCTCCATCACAGACTGCCAGGAGAAGTCTCTCAGGAGTGATCACCACAACACCTACTTCACCCACAACCACTCCGGCGGCATAATTGGCGAGTGTCACTGCATCACGCACATCACCTCCGGCAGCCAGGACCGAAGCAAGTGTCGCAATCACGGTATCGCCGGCTCCCGAGACATCAAACACATGCCGGGCGCGAGTGCCCACGTGAGTGACAGAGTCATCTGACTCCAGCAGTGTCATCCCGAGTTCGCCACGGGTAATCAGGACATTTTCCGTATCGAGACGTTTCTTCAGCAGGCGGGCAGCTTCTGCAACACTCTCGTCGTCAAAGAGCCTGGTTCCCAGCGCGGTCTCGACTTCTTTCAGATTGGGTTTAAAAACGGTCACTCCTTTGTATTCGAAAAACCGTTCGAATTTCGGATCGACGGTGACAGGGAGCCCCGATTCGTTCAGCAAGGGCAGCACATTCTCCAGTACGACAGTCGAGAGTACACCTTTGTTGTAATCCTGCAGGATAACGGCATCCGCATCACTCAGAGCATCGGCAACGTTCTTGCAGAGACCGAGGGCTGCGTCTCCATCGGCGGGAACCGTATCCTCCCAGTCGGCGCGGACAACATGCTGCTGGTGAGCTATGATCCGGGTTTTTACACTCGTATGTCTCCCGGGATCCTCATGGAGTCCGCTGGTTGAAATGCCTTCTCTCTCCATAAGAGAGAGAAGTTCATCGGTGGCCGATCCCTCTGGTCCGATCAGGCCGACCAGCAACGGCTCGGCTCCCAGTGACAGAATATTCGCTGCTACATTGCCTGCCCCACCGAGTCGTACAGCTTCCTCCACAACCTCCACAATCGGTACAGGAGCTTCTGGAGACATGCGGGATACCCGCCCCCACACATAGCGATCGAGCATGACATCCCCGATGATAAGGATACGCTTCCCTTTAAGGTTGAAGAGGTGCTCCTCCAATTGTCCGACTTCCATCTCAGTCAACAAAAGGTCCTTTCAGAAAAATCTTTTCGCCGGGAGCTTCGACCCGCCACTTCTGTCTCCACGCTTCTTCCTCGAGTGCTTCCAAAAGATCGAATACATCCTCGAAATCTTTCAGGTCGTCGTCCTCCGTCTTGCTCAATATCCCTTCATCTATCAGATGGTGGACGATCACTCCGAAATCCTTTGTGTGGGATATTCCCCACTGGTCGAACACATTCACCGCCATCCTGCCGAACCTTTCGTGAGCCAGCCAGACGATCCCTTTCAAAAGTTCAGGACCTGACAGGTGGCGTCTGACAGTCAGGTTTTCGGCAATTCTGTTGAGCGCGTCCATTGTGAAAAAATAAGCTTCCGGTGGATAGACTCCACGCCTTCGCGCTATTGAATTGACAGCACTCTTTATTTCCAGAAACTCCAGATCCACTGGTCTTCACAGCTCCCTGTCTAGAACACCGGTTACAGCAGGCCGCAGGCCATGATTATGGTACCGTGTCATTGATTGCCACCACTACATTTATGCCTGTTTCCTCCGTGTACTCAAGAACTACACCTTCTATGAAAATCGCCGCATTCAGAGTGACACTTTCCGGACTATTGCTTACCGCCCTGAGATAAACCGGATCACCCGAATCCACTCCCATGTATTTCTGCCATGGCAGGGCTGCATCATCCACACCGATGGTATCTGTTCCTGCTTCCAGGTATTTGATGTCAGCCGTGACGCCCGTGCTGCCCAGTGCCTGAACCTGATATACGAGTTCGATCTGCTCCGGATCAGCGCAGCCTGAACCGACCGCTGCCAGCAGCAACAAACATTTTATCCGCGTCAGCCGCCTCATGACTGCTCTCCTTAAACAGCAAACTTGATATTCAGTACATCACCATCAGCTACAGGGTAAGATTTCCCTTCCTGTCTGACCATTCCATCTTTTCTGGCTGCTGCCCACGATCCGGCTTCAACCAGTTCGTCCACTCCCATTACCTCTGCCCGTATGAATCCTCTGGCCATGTCGGAGTGTATGCCTGCCGCAGCCTCCAGGGCGGACCGACCCCTGCGCAGTGTCCAGGCACGCAGTTCCTTTCCGCCTGTGGCAGTATAAAAGGTAACCACATCGAGGGCCATATACGCCGAATGGACAACCTCGATTGCCCCCCCGGGATCAACCCCGTAACCGGCTGCAAATTCCTCCGCTTCATCAGCGGGAAGTCTACCAAGTTCTACAAGGAGATCGGCACAGAGAACCACAATATTCGCATCGTGAGCGGCAGCCCATTCGGCCCATTCACCTGCAACTTCAACGGGCAGTTGTTCCTCCCCGATATTTACGACCGGAACAAGCGGCTTGGCAGTCAGGAATCCGAATCCCCTGAGGAGTTTCTCCTCCTCTGCCGAAAGATCCACATCCCCTGCCCCACTGCCTTCATCCAGAGCGGCAGCGATCCGGTCCAGGGCTTCGGCTTCAACCTTCTCCCCGGCACTCGCTCCCGCTTTGGCAATCAGAGCTTTCAGCCGTTCCAGTCGTTTCTCGGCCGATTGCAGGTCTGCGACTATCATATCGGTCCAGACCGATTCCAGATCAGCCACCGGATCTACAGGGCCCGCCGGATGTGGCACCGAGGGACGGCCGAAGGAGCGAACCACCACTATCAGAGCATCCGCGGTGCGTGCTGCCCCCATCGTCTTCTCATCCAGTCCCCGACCGCCGCGGCCCGCAGCTCCTTCTGAGAAACCCGGTATATCTGCCATCTCTACGGTGGCTCTCGATACCTGAGGGTGCGGTATTGCCGAGGCCAGTCGCTCGAGGCGATCATCGGGAACTTCGAACACACCCAGCTGCACATTCCCCTCGGCCCCTGTTCCGGTGGCTGCGTCGAGACCGGTTAGAGCGGAAAAGAGCGTCGTCTTTCCCGAAAGAGGCGGACCCACTATTGCCAGACGCATAAGCTCCCTGAAAAAACGGGCGAAGTGTGGAACAGGTATTGAAAGACTCTAGTGCCCTGTCACACGACAACCGTCGCATTCGACCGGCGCCGAATCCCGACCGGCTGCGTTCCGCCTCCTCGCCATAGCCACCGCTATGCCTCGTCGCCGCGCCTTGCAGGCCGGACCCGGCATCACTCTCGGTGCCGACGTTTGTCACCTGACACGACTCTAGTGCCCTGAGTCACGAAACGCTGAATAGATGGTAGAAAAGCTGTGTGTTCAGTGGTAGTTAAAACCAGTCCAAATAGACGATTCTGAATTCTCTGCCCGCACCTCCAAGAGTGTCTGCAATGTTCTTGATGGTTGCTGATTTATCCGCCCCCCGCACGTTATCGAGCAGATTCGTGAAATAGAATTCGAGACGCAGGTGAGGACTGGCCGCCCACTTCACACCGAAGTTGAGATAACCGTTGCCGTATCCGATCGATTCGTCACCGTTATCGTTCAGTGCGGCATCATATTCTGCGATCAGATAGAGAAAGGGACTCATAGAGATGTCGACACCCAGAAAAGTATTCAGATCGTTGTCATCGTCCGTTTCACGACTCCTGTTCAATCCAAAATGAAAGCCCATTTCAGTCAGGATCCTGTAATTCTTGCTCAATACCAGATAGAATCCCGGTGATTTCACTGCATAACGGTCGAGATTCACCGAAGGATCGGGATCGCTCAGGTGAGGACCGAATCCCTGACCTGCATATCCGATAGCCAGTGCAGGCAGAAGGGTCGATTCAGGTATGAGCCGCGCTTTGAAGGCGAATTCCACATTTGGATTCCATTCTACTTTTCCCCTCCCGATAACGTTCTCTGCCCCGTAGCTGAATCCGATATTGACCCCGCGCAGGAATCCGATCGTTACGAAGGAGTACAACCCGCCTTCAGGATACATACGCATATCGATTTCATAGTTGCCACGATCGAGCAGTCCGGCTATAGGCATATTAACCAGATTTGAGAACTGAAGCCCTGATCCATACTCGGGTGGAGGAGGCACCTCCTCCTGGGCAGCAGCGGAAAGAGGCACTGCCAGAATTACTGTCAATGCGATGGGGAGTAATCCCTGACGGATGCTCTGAGCGGCTTTCATAGTTATCCCTCCAATCATCCGAATTATAAAGGAAGGGTCCGATGCTGGTACCCCCTCAATCTGGATTACGCCGTATCCGGAGATATGTTTCTGTCGACAGCTTTTCACTTTTCACGGTGAGGCTGTCGATCAACTCTCGATCCACTTCGATACCTGTCCCCGGTTCCCCCCTTCTCAGTTGAATTGTTCCATCAGGTCGCATGCTCCATTCAGGCGTTACGATATCCCGCTGCCAGTAGCGGGAACTGGGGGATATATCGCCGGGAAAACGGAAGTTGGGCAGTGACGCCAGCGCAACGTTATATCCCCTTCCAACACCGCTTTCGAGCATCCCGCCGCACCAGACAGGGATACCTGTCTGCTCGCACAGGTCGTGGATTGCGATGGAAGGAGAGAAACCACCCACCCGCCCCGGTTTGATGTTGACAATTTTACCGCTGCCCAGCTCGATCATATCGCGCACCCGGTCAACCGAAGTGATCGATTCATCGAGACAGATTGGCGTATTCAACCTGGCCTGCAGAGTGGCATGCTGAACCAGATCATCCCACGCGAGCGGCTGCTCGATCATCAGCAGGTCCAGATTATCGAGGGCCTGAAGCGTTTCCATGTCAGCAAGGGTGTAGGCATTATTGGCATCCACCATGAGAGGAGCCTCAGGAAACTGTTCCCGCAAGCCGGATACGAACTCAATGTCCGCCCCCGGCATCACCTTTACCTTGATCTTCCTGTAACCCTCCTGCAGACAGGCCGACGCCCTGATGGCCAGCTCCTCCGGAGTCGACTGAATGCCGATAGAGACTCCCACTTCGATCTGATCCCTGACACCTCCGAGCAGATCGGAAAGAGAGATGCCCTGACGTCTGGCTTCCAGCTCCCACATTCCCATCTCCACTGCGGCTTTCGCCATGTTGTGTCCCCTGAAGTCCCTGACAAGCAGAGACCACACATCTGCAGGAGAATCGAAGACTTTTCCGATCACCCTGGGAAGCACATAGTCACGGATCGCCAGCCAGGCTGTCTCTATGGTTTCGCAGGAGTAGTTCGGATACTCTCCTGCAACACACTCAGACCATGCAGTGGTGCCCTCGCCATCATCGAGCTCCAGCAGAAGTATCCGTCTGTCAGATGTAACTCCAGATGAGATCCGGAACGGTTCCTTCAGGTGAAGCGATACCTCCCTGAGGGTAACCGACTGTAATGTCAGCAATATTCACAGCTCCGTTTCAGGTATGGGAACATTTACCACATAGAAGATGTCCATACTCTCTCCGTCGTTGATTTGCAAGAGCGCAAAGCCATAGTGTAAAGATCGTGCTTTTCTATTCCGTCTTTCTGATAGTTGAACGATCCGAAATATGAGCCGGCTGATCAGGAGAGGTTTCAATGCAGGAGAACAGTACTGTATCCACCGACACAATTCTGGACCTTATAAGGTCGCGATGGAGTCCGAAGGTATATTCGAACCGTCCCGTCGAAAGGGAGCGCCTCCGTTTTGTGTTCGAAGCTGCCCGCTGGGCGGCATCTTCAATGAACGAGCAACCGTGGAGTTTCCTTGTGGCGGCAAGAGATGAACCGGAGAAATTCGAGAGGATGGCAGATTGCCTGTCTGAGGGAAATGCCGTATGGGCGCGCCACGCGCCAGTCCTGATCCTTTCGATTGCAAAATCGAGATTCGACTACAAGAACAGGGAGAATCGTCACGCCTGGCATGATGCAGGCCTGGCTACCCAGAACCTGATCATTCAGGCTGCTGCCGCAGGATTATTCGTCCACTCCATGGCCGGATTCTCTGCAAGCAGGGCTGTGGAGCTGCTTGAAATACCTGACGGGCATGAGCCGGTCGCAATGCATACACTCGGCTACCTGGGCGATCCTTCAGATACACCGGAAGAGATCGTGGATGGAGATCCGGCTAAAAGGAAGCGGCGCCCCCTGGAGGATTTCGTATTCACCGGTAAATGGGGAATTCCTTCAGATCTGATATAAGAAATCACGGAATTGCTCCAGTCAACAATGCCTACCTCGAACCGGTCGAGACCATCATCTGTTATCCCGCGTATGAGGATATTTCCATCACTGCAGAAGGCGTCGGGCAGGAAGAAGGATCCGGTTCCACCGGCCACATCTACGATCTCGTTAAACAGATACTCACCACCGGGATCCCATACATTCCATGAGTATTGAAGCAGGAAATGAAGAGGCCTGTCGGAGAAACGCTCCTGACACATGCCTTTTCTATCATTCCCGAACACAATATTGACCTGCTGTTCACACAATACGTGTACGGAAAGAGCGGGTGATTGTAACCGTCCACCTCTATTATCGTATACTCGTTTAAACCTTTTATGATCTCATGGCATCGAATGAACAGTGACGAGGCAAATAAACCGGCATCGAGCCCATCGGGCATTCTGACAGACCAGGAGTGCATCGAACGCACGCTGAAGGGTGATATAGCGGCGTTCGAGGTACTCTACCGGATGCACGCGGACCGGGTATACGCCATCTGCCTCCGACTGACCGCCAGCGGGGAACTCGCAGAGCGACTGACACAGGACGTATTCGTACAGATCTGGGAGAAATTGAGTTCGTTCCGCGGGGAGGCTGCCTTCACAACCTGGCTGCACAGGCTGGCGGTGAACACTGTCCTCCAGGACCGTCGGAAGGAGAAGCGCCGGCAGGGACGGTTCGTCCAGACCGAAAACGCTGAAGTGGTCACGACAGTTTTCCCAACACCTGCCATCGGGACAAGAATCGACCTGGAAAGGGCGATCGCACAGCTTCCTGAACGGGCCCGGGCAGTCTTTGTTCTGCACGATGTTGAAGGGTACCGGCATGAAGAGATCGCAGAGATGATGAACACAAGTATCGGGACATCAAAGGCTCAGCTTCACAGAGCCAGGGATCTGCTGAGAAAGACGTTGGATAGATGAACTGTACCGACGCACAGACACTCTTCAATCAATACATGGATGGAGAACTTCAATCGACTGAACGATCGGAGTTCGAAGAACATCTGGCTGCCTGTGTTTCCTGCAGTGAGTCTCTCGCCGGGCTGAGGGCACTGCTGGATCAGGCGGAGGAATTGCCGCCGTTGATCTCGCCACATAACGATCTGTGGCCGGGGATCAGAAATCAGATCGAAGAGAAGACGGTCCAATCACATGTAAGGAGTTCACCTTTCAGACGCCCGGGATGGCATTCCCGGCCGCTGGTCACGGTCGCTGCAACTTTCATGATCATCGCTTTCTCCGTGATTGCTTTACGTCTTTACAGCGACGGGATCGATTCGGCCGAGCGGTACCTGGCCGAATGGAATCAGGGTCTGGTCACGCTTGCGGCCATGGAGAAGCAGTACATGGGAGCAACGGAGGATCTCATTTACTCCATCAGGGGATATGAGAGCAATCTGCCTGAATCGACCAGGGATGTCATCGAAATGAACCTGGAATTAATAGAAAGCGCCATCCATGATTCACGAATGGCACTGCTCAATAATCCATCAGATGCAGAACTGCAGTCGATGTTATCGGCAAATTACCGCCGGAAGATTGAACTGCTGCAATGGACTGCCCAGCTCACAACACAATTATAAAAGGGGATTCAGCCATGAACTACGCAAGAAAGACAACTGGAAATACACTTCGATCGATCGGTAGTGCATTTATTCTGGTCTCCTTGATATCGACCAGCGTGGCCGCCCAGCAGAGAGTGGATGAAACCAAAGCTGCCAGAGCCGACGGTCTGGTCAAGATCTACAACCTGAGTGGTTCAATCAAGGTAACAAGCTCCAATCGCAACGAAGTATCAGTAAAGGGCACCCTGGGAGAGGGAACCGAACGTCTCGATTTCACCGTCAGTGGCAACGAGACGGTCATCGAAGTTGTGATCATGGATAAAGATGAGAGGAATAGAAGGAACATCCGGCGCATCAGGGGATCGGAGCTCGAAATAACCGTTCCCGCCGGAAGCCGGCTCGATGTTGAGACTGTCAGTGCCGACATCACGGTTTCCGGTGTCAGCGGTGACATGGACGTCGAAACGGTCAGCGGAAACCTGGAGGTCGGGGCAACTACCGGAAGAATCTGGGCCCAGTGCATCAGCGGCGACATCACGATCGCCTCGAGCCGGGGACCGCTGAGGGCCAAAACCGTCAGTGGCCGGATTACCGTGCGTGAAGTCACCGGACGTTTCGACGTCGGAACGATCAGCGGAGACATCAAGGTAAATGGTATAAACATCGAAGAGGGCACATTCGAATCGCTTTCAGGGGATCAGGAATTCCAGGGCACCCTGGCGGCCGGCAGCAACCTGATGATGAAGAATCACAGCGGTTCGATCGATCTTTACCTGTCTGCTGACGTTTCAGCCAGTTTCGATGTCACGACCTTCAGCGGAGACATCAGGAACAAATTCGGTCAGGAGGCAACCCGCACAAATCGATTCGTACCCGGTGAGGTTCTGGTGTTCGAGACAGGGGGCGGCTCTGCCCGTGTCAAGATCACAACCTTCAGCGGAAACGTCGAAATCAACAAAAAGTAATCAATGCTTCCATAAATGCCGCGACTCCGGCCGTCAGATTGTTCAGACTGTACCCACCTTCAAGCACTCCTGCCAGGGGTGCACCGGTATCTAGCAGTCGCCTGGTAAAAGCAGCATAATCTTCCGGCTTGAGCGTAAAGCCTGCCAGAGGGTCGAGCGACATCGAATCGAATCCGGCACTGACCAGAATGAGGTCGGATTTCCATTCATCGGTCGCTTCATCTATAGCTGTCAGAAGATCTCCAACATAATCTTCGGGCTGCAGTCCCGGCGGGCGTGGAATATTCCAGATATTGCCGCATCCCCTCTCCGGAGCTGAGCCAGTGCCCGGATAGTGAGGCCACTGATGAATGGAGATATACCTTATGGATGGCTCCTCTTCCACAAGGGCCTGGGTGCCATTTCCGTGGTGTACGTCCCAGTCCACGATCAGAACTCTTTCAACACCATCTGTCGCCAGTGCATCCCGGGCGGCAACAACCACATTGTTGAATAGACAGAATCCCATGGCCCGGTCGGCCAGAGCGTGATGTCCCGGTGGCCTCACCGCAGCAAATGCACCCTCTCCTCTATCCAGGGCCAGTCGTGCAGCAGTAATCGAACCTCCTGCCGCTCTCAGGGCCGCCTGCCAGCTGGAGCTGTTGGTTGCCGTGTCGGGATCGAGTTGGGCACCCCCCCGCTCGCTCGATTCCCTTATGATCTGAAGATATGAAAGTGTATGGGCCCTCATGAGCTGCTCTTCGGTTGCTTCCGGTGCTTCATGCCACTCGATCACGGGCTGCCAGGATGATTCATGCAGGAAATCGAGCAGCGCCTGCAGTCGCTCCGGTCTCTCCGGATGTCCGTACCCCGCACTGTGTTCGAGGCATTTCGGATGGGTTACGACGTGCACTTTCACCGTTCGGCCGCCTGATCGAGGGGAAAGATGCAGCCCCGGCAATCATTCATGTGTGAGTTCACAAGGGTCGAGACTGGAAACACCTTCAGGTCATCTATCGCAGGTGTGATTGTGTATCGTCCCCACATGACTCAGAGTGTAATCCTTTTCCTTCCAATGAACAGAGGCAATCTGTACTATCAAATATTGGAGCATTCTGACTCAGAACACCAGGCATGCTGATTGTAGTGGCCAAATTAATTAGGATTCCTAAATTATAGATAATATTAAAAAAGCCACTGCGCAACACGACTGATCACGTTTTAATCAAACCTGCTGAAATGGGAAGTACGAGGAGACTGATATGCCACTCACCGAACTCGAGCAGTTCACCATTTCACGTCTCCAGATCCTGGATGAAGAGGGTAATGCAGATCCGGAACTGGAACCCGATCTGAAAGAGGATGAACTGATCGAAATCTACAGCTTGATGGTTCGTGCACGCGAACTCGATCAGAGAATGCTGAACATGCAGAGGCAGGGCCGGATAGGAACCTTCGGACCCTGTACCGGCCAGGAGGCTTCCGTTGTCGGACCAGCATATGCCATGGGAGAGAAGGACTGGCTGGTAACGGCTTTCAGGGAGCTGGGAGCCAGGCTTGCGCGTGGTGAGCCGATGGAGAATGCACTCCTCTTCCACAACGGTTTCGAAGAGGGCAATGTTCTGCCTGAGGGCACTTCCAACATCGCACCCATCTCGATAATCGTCGGGTCTCAGGCGCTTTATGCGACCGGAATAGCATACGCTCTGAAATACAGGGATGAGGATGCCGCGGTCGTAACATTCTTTGGGGATGGCGGATCCTCGCAGGGAGATGTCTATGAGGCGATGAACTTTGCGGGAGTGTGGAACGCTCCCGTAGTTTTCATCTGCCAGAATAACCAGTGGGCGATTTCGATGCGGCGTGAGAATCAGACTGCAGCCTCAACGATAGCACAGAAGGCGATAGCAGCCGGCATCGAGGGCATACAGGTCGACGGCAATGATGTGCTGGCCACATATTCAGCCGCAAAGCAGGCACTTGAGAAGGCCCGTTCGAGAGGGGGCCCAACCCTTATCGAATCGACTACCTATCGCCTGATGATGCACACCACCGCAGACGATCCGAAGAAATACAGGTCTGAAGAAGAGGAGAAGGAGGCATGGGAGAGGGAACCGATCCCCCGATTCCGGAAATATCTGGAGAAGAAGGGCATCTGGGACGAGAAGAAGCAGGAGGCTCTGGAGCGGGAAGTGAAGGCCGAGGTTGACGGCGTTGTAGCCGAATTTGAAGCAAAGACAGATTTCGATCCCGCAATACTGTTCGATCATGTGTTCGGTACGAAACACGACGAGATCGAGGAACAGCGGGCCCAATTCCTGGCAAATACTGCAAGGGAAGCGGCCGATGCCTAAACTGAATATGGTGCAGGCGATCAATCTTGGTCTGAAGCAGGAGATGGCCAGAGATGACAGTGTCGTCATCATGGGTGAGGATGTCGGCATCGATGGAGGAGTCTTCCGTGTCACCGACGGTCTGATAGACAGATTCGGTGAACAGAGGGTCATCGATACGCCTCTGGCCGAATCGGGGATCATGGGTACGGCGACAGGTATGGCAATGGCAGGTCTGCGCCCGGTGGCGGAGATGCAGTTCTCGGGATTCTCCTATCAGATGATCCCGCATCTGGAGGGCCACGCCTCCAGGCTGCGCCAGAGAACCCTCGGCCACATGAATGTGCCTCTGGTGGTGCGCATGCCTTATGGCGGCGGTGTAAGAGCTCTCGAACACCACTCTGAAAGCCGCGAGGCCATATATGCTCACATGCCCGGAGTGAAGGTTGTAATCCCTTCGGGGCCCCGCAATGCCAGGGCTCTAATAGTCGCAGCGGTACGGGATCCCGACCCCGTCGTCTTCATGGAGCCGAAGCACTCCTACCGGGCCTTCAAGGAGGAGGTACCGGAGGAGGAAGAGGTAATGGAGATCGGTAGGTCCCAGATCGTTCAGGAAGGTTCGGCGCTGACCGTTGTATCCTGGGGCTCGATGATGCGTCCAGTCCTTGCTGCAGTTGAGGAGGTCCGGCAATCCAGGGGGATCGAGATCGAGGTCATCGACCTCCTGACAATTTCCCCGATGGACAGCAACACCATCATCGAGTCGGTGAAGAAGACCGGCAGGTGCGTTGTGGTTCAGGAGGCACCGAAATCGCTGGGTGCTGCATCCGAGATAATCGCACGTATAAATGACAGGGCATTGCTCTATCTGGAGGCTCCGGTACGAAGGGTGACCAATTACGATGTGGTCACGCCCTATTTCGGGCGTGAACTCAGTTTTATCCCCAACGCCGGCCGGATACGCAGGGAGATCGAGGAAACGCTAGTGTTCTGAGTCAGAAGTCCGTTGCATAACAGAGGGCTCCGCTGCGCTGCTCCGGCCAGGCGCGGCGACGAGGCATAGCGGTGGCTATGGCGAGGAGGCGCAACACCGCCGGTGCGGATGCTGCAGAGGACGAATTACAGCGGATTTTAGATTCAGGACACTTTACTTTTGAGGAGGTTCGACCGTGTACGAGTTCAAGCTGCCCGACCTCGGAGAGGGAATCCGGGAAGGAGAGATCCTCAAGTGGCACGTTTCCGAGGGGGAAACGATCGGGGAGGACCAGCCGCTGATAGACATCGAGACAGACAAGGCAGCCGTAACCATCCCCTCACCTGCAGCAGGCGTGGTATCGAAGCTCAACGGCAATGTGGGTGACATCCTGAACGTGGGCGATGTGTTAGCTGTGATCGGAGATGGCAAGGGTGTAGTGACCGAAGTCGCGCCGTCACTGCCCGCAGAGGTTGCCGAGCCTGTCTCAGAACCTGAGCCGGCCATAACTGCCGAAGCAGTCGCGCCTGCCCCGACAGTTCCCGTTGTGCGTACCGGTCCGGTTCCGGCGGCCCCCGCCACCAGGCGTCTGGCCAGGGAACTCGGAATAGACATCAACCTGGTGCCTCCCACCGGTCCCGCAGGACGGGTCACCTCGGAGGATGTGCGCCTCTTTTCCGAAGGGAAAACGCCGGAGGCTGCAGTTCCGGAAGCCGGGACCGAATTCGCCGCCGGAACGGCATCGGCCATCCCCTTCCTCGACCTCGAACCCCTGCCCGATTTCAGCCGGTGGGGAGAGGTCGAAATCGAAGAATTCCGCTCCATCCGCCGCAAGGTCGCCCACAGGATGGTCACCTCGATGATCCTGGTTCCACACGTCGCACATATGGATGAGGCCGACGTGACAAATCTAGAAATATTCCGCAGGAAGGAGAGAGAACGGATCGAGGGCCAGCCGGGTGGAAAGCTGACCTTACTGCCATTTATAATTAAAGCGGTAACGGCAGGTCTGAAGGAGACCCCCGCTTTCAATGCCTCTCTCGATCCCTTCGGTGAAAAGATCATCTACAAGAAGTACTACAACATCGGAGTGGCCGTTGACACCGGTAAGGGACTGGTGGTTCCTGTCGTCAGGGATACCGACTGCAAGAGCATCAGGCAGATCTCGGCCGATATCGAGGATCTGGCGGTCAGGGCCCGCGAGGGAACGCTCACGGTAGACGAGATGCGGGGCGGGACCTTTACGATTACCAACGTCGGGCCGCTGGGTGGAACCGCACTCATCCCAACCATCAATTACCCGGAGGTTGCGATTCTGGGGATGGGACGGGCCCAGCCGAAGCCGGTTGTGGTTGACGGTGAGATAGTGATCAGAACGATCCTGCCGCTCACCCTGGCATTCGACCACCGGATCGCCGACGGAGCGGACGCTGCCCGGTTCGTAACCGAGATGATCCGTCAGCTCTCCGATCCGAGTCTGCTCCTTCTGGAGGCTTAACAATGGTAATGGGAGAACTGCATCAGGAGACCGAACTGGCCATCATAGGAGCCGGTCCTGGAGGATATGTGGCAGCACTGAGGGCAGCCGATTTGGGCAGGGAAGTCATACTTATCGAGGAGAGAGACCGCCTCGGCGGTACCTGCCTGCTGGAAGGATGCATTCCATCCAAAACTCTCATCAATGCTGTCGAACTGGCTGAATCGGCAAAGCACGCCGATCAGATGGGACTGAAATTCTCAGGTCTCGAATTCGACACATCCGCCCTGCTCGCATATTCTGAGAAGGTGATCAAGACGCTGACGGCCGGCGTCAATTCACTTGTGAAAAACAGAGGTATCGAAGTCATCGAGGGGCGGGCAAGGTTTACCGATAACCGCACCCTGCAGGTCGAAGGTACGGGAAAGATCGATTTCCGCAAATGCATCATCGCCACGGGCTCGCGGATCAACGAGCTGCCGGCTGCTTACGAAAAACCTGTCTGGAGTTCGGCCGATGCACTGAAGCTGCCCTCTGTCCCGGAAACACTGCTGGTTGTGGGGGGCGGTTACATCGGAATGGAGCTGGGTCTTGTCTATGCAGGTCTCGGTTCACGGGTGACAATGGTCGAATTCTTCCCCCGGCTGCTGATGGGAGCCGATTTCGATCTGGTCGACATCATGGTCAAGAACGTCTCGGATAGGTTCGAGGAGATAAAAGTCGATTCGAAGGTGACCGGCATCGAGAAAACTTCGGCCGGATTCACAGTGGATATCGACCATGAAGGAGAGAGCACCGGATCTGAATACGAGCAGGTCCTGGTAGCGGTGGGACGCAGACCGAACACCGATGACCTCGGCCTGGAGAACACAAACATACAGCCGAATGATATGGGAACGATTCCGGTCGATGAAGAGTTGAGAACCAGCGAAGCGAACATATATGCCATTGGCGATGTGGCACCCGGTCCCATGCTGGCACACAAGGCCAGCCGGGAGGCCAAGGTTGCAGCTGAGATCATCGCCGGTCACAAATCTGCCTTCGACAACCGTGCAATCCCTGCTGTTGTATTCACCGATCCCGAAATCGCCTGGACCGGGCTCACCGAACGGGAGGCCGAAGCAGAGGGCCGCGAGGTGAACGTTGGCAGATTCCCGTTGAGGGCGCTGGGAAGGGCGAGAACCATGGGACGCACTGAAGGCATGACCAAGATAATCTCCGATCCCGAGAGCAACCTCGTCCTGGGAGCCGGCATGGTTGGACCCCACGTCTCCGAACTCATTGCCGAGGCCACACTCGCCATCGAGATGGGGGCTTCTCTGGAGGACCTGATGGTCACGATCCACCCGCACCCGACCATTTCGGAAGCGATCATGGAGGCAGCCGAAGTCGGCGCGGGCGTTCCCATTCATATCCCGCCTGCAGCAAAGAAATCTTGACCGCAGGCGATCCGAACGAAGCACATCTCCAGACAGGATCTTACGATCTGGACGAAGATCTGCTTGAAGCGACCCGATCCCGTGGCTGCACCCAGATCCAGCTTTACAG
>CAZWVF010000009.1:56071-58559 GCA_964637695.1 uncultured Gemmatimonadota bacterium
TGCTGTCACTTTCAACGGCACAGCAACAGTCTGACGACAGATTTGTCCGTTTTAAGGTATGAATATAACAATAATTATCATATAATAATATTATTTGATCATATCTTGTCATCAGCCGGGGAGATTCTATCATGACGACGCTAAATATTTCGCTGCCGGATTCACTGCGGCGATTCGTGGAGGAACATGTGGAACGAAGTGGCTTCAGCACCACAAGTGAATATATCCGTCACCTGATCCGCGAGGCCCGGGACGCTGAAGTTGCCGCTCGTCTCGAACAGCTCCTGCTCGATGGATTGCAAAGCGGTCCAGCCGAACCGCTTGAGGCGGCGGAATGGAACGCTCTCCGTCTTCGGGTGGCCGAAGAACGGGCCGGATATGAGACCGAACCGCGGCACCCGGATTCAGACACTGAAGGACAGGTCCCAGGCCATGAATCGGCATGACAGAAGCGATCCTCTTCCGTCCCCAGGCTCGTGACGATCTGGAAGCACATGCCCTCTGGATCGCCAGGGAAAGTAGGGAACGAGCCCTGGCCTTCCTGGACGCGGTCGAGCAAACCCTTCAGCAACTTCTCGTCTATCCCGAACCTGGAACATCTCGCGAATGGCTGTCACCACACTGCCGGGATCTTCGCTTCCGTCTGCTCAGGAGCTTTCCCCATCATCTCATCTTCTACCGGCCGGTTGAAAGCGGTATCGAGGTTGTTCGGATCCTTCATTCCGCTCGCGATATCGGGCTTCTTCTAGCCGGGGAGTCCTGAGTGGTATCATGCCGAAGGGTGGCATGTGAGATCAGCTCATTCAGAGATTGAGATTCATGCCCCCTTTTCATTTAAAAGAAGGGACTGCGTAAAATGAGTCGCTGGTCAAGTATGCAAGAGGTAATCCCGGGAGCCCTCCGGGAATTTCCCGGCAACAGCCAGGCAACTAAACGTACCCTGGCGTCGTTAACTCTATAAGTACACACCATTCCTGGAATATGAGGCCGCATGACCGAATCCCATCAAGGATTTCGATCTGAGATACGTTCATTTCCTGCGTTTATCGCGCTCCTCGCTGTGATAGGTGTCATCGCGGGTTTGGTTCCCGGGTGTTCCGGTCGCTCGCCCGGGGAGGGGTGGGTGCATGAAACGTTCACGGAAAGATCGGTGACCACGGTACGGACCCTGAGCGGTTCCGTGTGGGGGGGGACTGCCCGGCTGGTCGAGGAGGCCTCGATCGGGGCTGTCGATGCCGCTGAAACCACCGATGAGTATCTCCTCGGAAGCGTGAGCGGTCTGGCGGTCGGCGAGGATCGCATCTATATCCTCGATAGGCAGGTCCCCACGATCCGCGTGTACGATTTCGAAGGTCGGTATATCAGGGATATCGGTCGGGAGGGGAGTGGACCAGGCGAATACCGGCAGCCGGAGAGCATCGCAGTTCACCCTCTGGATGGACGTCTCTTCGTGCGCACCCCGCAGAACTCCAGGATCAACGTCTATTCCCGCGACGGCGAGTACCTCACCCAGTGGCCGCTCAGGAGCGGCTTCTACACCAGCAATCCCTTCGTCATGACCGACGAAGGTGAGCTCTGGACCTTCATTATCGCCAACCTCGGCAGCGCCGATGTCACAGACTGGTTGGGCGGGATGAGGCTCTGCGGTCCGGAAGGTACCGTGAGCGACACGATCCACGTTCCGGTATTCGATTTCAAGCCGTGGGATATCGTGGGCCGCAGCGAGAACAGGACCTCGGTCAACCGAGTTCCCTTTTCACCCGATATGGCCTGGGCGATGGCGGTGGATGGTTCGATTGTCGGCGGCGTGTCTGATTCCTACAGTTTCGAGATAAGACGACCTGATGGCACCACGGTCATGGTGGAACGGGTATGCGAGCCGGTCAGGGTGTTGCCCGAAGAGGGGCGCTGGCATCGGGACGCGGCGGCCGCGAACATGGTCAACCAGTTTCCCGGCTGGGCATGGAACGGTCGGAAGGTCCCAGGGACCAAACCGGCGTTCGCACGCTTCCTCCCTGACCGCTCGGGAAGGATCTGGGTCCTGCGTCAGGGACCTGGGAGAAGAGTGGAGGGAGGAGTTGAGAACCCCTTTGATGAGGAGGGATGGTGGTCCAATCCGCTCTGGCGTGATACCCTGTTGGTTGATGTCTTCGATCTGGATGGCCGGTACCTGGGTGAGATCGAACTGCCCGAGCACGTCAGATTCAGTCCTCGGCCGGTTATCGATGGTGAAATGATCGTCTGCTATACGGAGGATGAAGAGGGAGTTCCCCATGTAAAGCGTTTCCGGCTGGTTCTACCCGGGGATGAAACGATGCAGTGACAATCTCATGACAGAGTGGAAAAAATACGAGGAAGCAACTCAATTTCGGTCCAAGCATAACGCTTAAATTCCGGTCAATACCGCCAATATGACCTTTTCAGCACCTGTCACCCCGAATAATCTCGTCTTCTATGAACCGCAACAAGCAACGAATAATATAACTTC
>CAZWVF010000010.1:0-1870 GCA_964637695.1 uncultured Gemmatimonadota bacterium
AACCGACTTTAAGCCGTTGAAGAGTGGAAAGTAAACCCTCCTCTTCGATTACAGCGGCGACCTGTCTGGCCCCGGTGAGATCCAGTTCTCTGCTGAGTTGATCGATCTCCATCAGAACCAGTTCGATCTGTCCGAACAGCTTCACCATTCTGCTGTTATTCATGACTTTATAATCGGCTTTCAGACTGGCGGTAACCGAGAGCATGCGCTCGGTTGTCTCTGCCGGCATTGGTGACAACTCACCTTCATTGGCGCTTGTTACGAAGTGAGACATGGCCGCCTCAACCCTGGCGAAATAGGTGACCATTAAAGCATTTTCCAGCTTCCTGACCCGGGCCTGCAGTTCGCTGATAACCGGTTCCTGTGAGACCGCTTCCATTGCAGCACTTCTCCCGGCAGCTTTCGGAGCATCGGCCATATCGGTACTCAGGCTGACGGGCTGCCTGGTAACAAGACTCTCCCTGAAACCGTAGCCTATGACCGTGCCTGTCAGGAGGATTGCTGCCACGCGGAGCAGTAGAGCCGGACTTGAGATCCAGGATGGCAGTACAGTGGTTCTCTCCGGTGATCGGCGAAGGGGCTGCCGGGTGATTTCACCTGCAGACATTCTCTCAGGAATGGCGAGCAGTCTCATCTGCAGTTGATCCACCACTTGCTGAGGCGGTTCTATCCCGGCTTCACCAACCAGGTGGTTGAGCCTGCTGATCCAGCCGGCATAATCGCGGCATTCAGCACACTCTGCGAGGTGCGTGTCTACTTTCCGGTGGTCGACAGCGGAAAGTTCGTTCCTCAGGTACTGGTCAATATGTGTCTTAACGTGTTTCATCTATCCAAATCTGTTTTCTTGAAGGAAATCTTCATCTGCATCATCTCTTTCACCCAGCCCGTAACTCTCTGCCAGGTCGCTCAGTTCATCCTGCAGCTTGTGGGAGGCTCTGAACAGGTGCTGCCTGACAGTGCTTTCCTTGCATCCCATGATCGCGGCGATCTCATCTATCGGCATGTCCTGGTAATATCGCAGGATGAATGCCTGTTTCTGATGTTCGGAGAGAACTTCGAGGCTCGTGTCGATCCGCTCACGAAGTGCGCTCCGTTCTATTTCCATACCGGGGGTCATGCCGGTAGATCCAGATTGCTGTTCTGCACGATAGAGATATATGTACTCCCCCTCTTTATTACTCAGCTTGCCGCGGCTCTTTGATTTCCGGAGGTGATCGATCGCCATGTTGACCGTGATTCTGTATATCCATGAAAAGACACTGGCGCGGGCCTGGAATTCCTTCCCCTTCTGCCAGATCCGGATGAATACCTCCTGGGCAACGTCCTGTGCTGCGTCGTAATCCTTTACGTAATCATACGCTATCGACAGAACTCGCTTGCCGTATTCCTGAACCAGCTCTTCGTACGATTCGGGAAGAGTCTCCCCGGCCGGTGCCGGAACCTCGCTCATGAGCCCGTTCTGTCGTTCTTCAAAAAGATGACGAGTGACTCCTTAATTCTGTCCACACCTATAATGACCGCACTTCTTTATCGACTAATCATTCCTGGAAGCATCCAGTACACCCTGAAGGATACCCAGGAATTCGGGAGCCTTGATGAATCCGTTGATGGTGTAATCTGACAGGACCTCCCCGGAAGGCGTAAGGAAGGTTACAGCCGGCAGGCTGAGGATATTGTACTGCCGCTGTAATTCAGTGTTCTTCGGATCTGATCTGTCTGTCATGTCTATACGGACAAGTATGAACTGTTTAAAGACCTCGATAACCGCCGGGTCACTGAAAGTGAAGTGATCGAGTTCCAAGCACGCCACGCACCAGTCTGCCGTGAAATCTATCATCACCGGTTTGCCATCCATCCCTGCGATTAACAA
>CAZWVF010000010.1:1970-22080 GCA_964637695.1 uncultured Gemmatimonadota bacterium
AGTCTGCCGTGAAATCTATCATCACCGGTTTGCCATCCATCCCTGCGATTAACAATGCAGCCTCCAGATCGTCGTTCCAGACGGCTCCTGCCGCCTCCGAGGCAATCCCTTCATCAATCGAGGCTGAACCTCCCGGCACTCCACCAGATCCGACAGCGCTCATCGGAGGGAGGAAGAGGCCGTAGGTCATCAAACCACCGAGGAAGAAATAGAGTCCCGAGGCAGCCAGCAGCACTCCCGCAGCTTTTCGCAGTCTGGGTATCCAGCCGGCATCCTCTGCTCCGAGTCGGGTGAAGGCTCCGACGAAGGCACTGCCTGCCACCAGAGTGGCACCCAGTATCAGCACGAAGGTAAACGTATCGAGCAGAATGGACAGGTAGTAGAAGGCAACCACCAGCAGAGCGATTCCCAGACTATTCTCTACCGCAGTCATCCACGGACCAGTGGGCAGTCTCTGGATCTCACTGGAGAAGGTTCCCAGGATCAGAAAGAGCAGGCCCAATCCCATCGAGAAAGTGAACATCAGGGAGAAACCGAGCATGATGTTCCCCGTCCTGGCAATAAATACCAGGATCCCGGCTATGATAGGTCCCGCACAAGGGCTGGCGACCAGGCCTGCAATCAGACCCATGAAGAGTACGCCGAACCACCCCTTTCCCTGTTTGGACATCAGTTTGTTTCTGATCGGAGCAGGAAGCTGCAGGTTGTAGGTACCGAAGAGGCCGAAAGCCAGCAGGGTGAAAATCAGAACCATGGCGATGAGGAATGGTTTACTCTGGAACTGACTTCCGAGCAGTATCCCGGAGGAGGCGAAGATCACTCCGAGGATGGAGTAGGTAAGGGCGATCCCCAGAACGTAAACCAGGCTGAGGGTGAAGCCCCTCATCCTGCTCTTGACGCTTTTGGCACCAATGACCGCGATTGTAAGAGGAATTACGGGAAGCACGCACGGAGTCAGGCTGGTGGCGATCCCGGCGAGGAAGGCGATCAGGTACATCCAGAAGGGACCGCGCGCAACAGCGCTTTCGAAATCACCCTGTATGGTTGCCGATCCGGTTTGAGAGATTTCAGGCTGTTCGGCTGCAGGCCCGGGGAGAAATCCCGTATCGGCGATTGCACTGCCGATTCCGAATACCAGAACTGCAATCAGAATGAAGGTAACCGGCAGCCAGACAGGCGTACTGTTTGATGCCGGTCTGCTGCTTGTCAGCTTTCTGTCGCGTAGAATATTCAAGAGACATCTCCACTATCACGGGTTGATGATTAGACATATGTATAAATATCAGCATATTGTAGCAACTAGTGTTCTGAGTCAGAAGTCCATTGCGCAGCGGAGGACGAATTACAACGGAATTTTGATTCAGGACACTGGTAACCGTCAAACCGGCCAGATTTACATATACGACGAAAGGGATGGGAATGCTCATCAGCGATAAACTGACCGAGATGATTAACTCGCAGATCGGTCATGAGTTGGAGGCTTCCAACATATACCTGCAGATTGCAGCGTTCTTTGACGGTGAGGTCCTGCCTGTAACTGCTCAGTTCTTCTTCCGGCAGTCGCAGGAAGAGCGGGACCATGCCATGAAGATGCTGCGTTACATCCTCGATGCCGGCGGCAAGCTTGCTGTCCCGGCGATTCCAGCCGCCCCGACCGATGTCGATTCCGCCGAGGGAGCCTTCAGGTTTGCTCTGGAGTGGGAACTCACCGTAACCGGGAAGATCAATGCCCTCATGGACCAGGCTCTCGAGGAGAATGATCACATCGCACAGGATTTTCTGAGGTGGTTTGTGACCGAACAGCTTGAAGAGGTTTCTACAATGGATTCCCTTCTCAAAGTTACCCAGCGGGTTGGTGCCAATCTGGAATTCCTGGAGCAGTATATAAAGGATAATTTACCGGGTGGAGGGGCAGGAGCCGAGTAGTACCAGGTGCACCGCTCCGTAATTACGGAACGGTGTACTGAAAGACAGACGGGGATATAGCTCAACTGGGAGAGCGCCGGCTTCGCATGCCGGAGGTTACGGGTTCGAGTCCCGTTATCTCCACCATGAAAAGAGCCCCTCACCGCAAGCTGCGGTGGGGGGCTCTTCAATTGTTTCGGATCGATCTGCGTGTATCAGATCGTATCCATCGCATCCAGTGTCACTGAACGGTATTGACTGTTCGAAAAAGGCTTGATGATGAATCCGCGGCCGTCGATGATCCCTATGCCGGTACCCTGTAATTTTTTGCGCGCCTGAGTCAGTATGGTGGAATTGGGTGGGATGGCGACCATCAACCGCAATTCCTTCTTACCCTGCACCGACTGCAGCTTCCTGATCGCATCGCCGTTCACCTCTTCTGCTTCCATGGCGATCATGAATGCGTATTTCTTTCCGATCAGATCTACAGCGGCTCCCGCTGTATCGTCGACATCCATCCGCTGCTTGAGATTGGAGACGATTTCATCACGTGTCATGTCTGTCATGGTGCTCCCTGTCTGACTGATGCAATCCAGTTTCGAAGGTTTGTGCTCAGAGCCGCATTCAGTGCGAAGGTTGCCGCGATCGAATCGGCGACGATCCAGACGATCATATTGCTGTCCCGATAAAAATAGTTCCTCTGCCCGCGTCCGACTGCCTGAGTTATGGTGATCCCCTGTCTCACGAACTGCGATTGACTCCGCCACCGGTCTGGATTCTTTTCGGGATCGGTCCAGTCGAGAAGCAGCGACAGTGCCTCTCCAGCGGATTCCTGAAATCCTGCGATACCCACCCAGATATCGACTGGGTGTTCGAGAAAAAGGTAGGTTACCACGATTCCATCGTTGAAGGGAAGCAGGTCACCCTGCCGGCCGAACCTGCGGCGGATATTGCGCACGGCAACTGTGTCCTCGTCGGCGAAAAGATAAGTTGCCTTCTCCAGAGTAGTTATTTCCCGCAATCTCTCTGTCTCTGTCTGAGTTATCTTTCCGCTTCGCAGTGCTACGAAAGCAACGATGACAATAACGATTGCAGAGATGGTCAATATGAGATTGCGGCGGGCCCTCTGAGCCCTGGCCGGTGCGTCCTCTTCATCTTTGACATCCGGGGCCCGGTACTTTCCGTAACCGGTTTCTACTATCTCCAGTTCTTCGGGTTCGGCATCCAGATTGTACCCCCCGCTGCCACGCCAGTCATCTTTAGCCATTCTGCTCTCCCTGGTGTGGATCAGTCTGCTCGAATATCAGAGGGGCGAACCTGTCGAGGGACGCACCGCAGGACGGGCAGATAAAATTATCCGGAAGATCACTGAACGGTGTGCCCGGACTTATGCCGCCGGCAATGGCTCCCTCTGAGGGTACGTAGCAGTAACTGCATTCGAGACATTCATACATGTCAGTTCAAAAGTAGAGGCAGCATCTCTTTACAGGAAGCACTTTCTTTCGATGCGGCATCCAATTTCAGGCTTGAGGGGCGACGAACCCTCTCGTAGTCTGCGATGTATGCCCGAAGCTGAGAGTCTGGTCCAGATATATGTGGCTAAAAATGTTCTGGAGGCTTCCCTGATAAGGAGGACCTTTGAGGAGTATGGAGTGCCCTGCCTGATACCGGGTGAGGATATGAAAGTCAGGAGTAACTTGCGCATCGATGACAACGCGATATTCGTTCCGGTGAACAGGCGCGAGGAGGCTCTGAAGCTGCTCGAGAAAGCCTGGGCAATATTACAATCGCTCGAAGAGAACGAGGAAGAGACAAACGGTTAGCAGTATATGCCAGAAAAAACGAATAAAGATCTCCGGCAGCTCAACCTGATTGCATATCTGCTCAATCATCGATTCCCGGTGACCTGGGAAGAGATCCGTTTGAAGGTTCCCGGTTATCAGCCTGTCGGTGGTGTGGATGAGAAATCGATCCTGCGCAAATTCGAGAGGGACAAGGAGGAATTGCGCGCCCACGGAATACCGATCGACACGGTCCCCATAGACAGCGAAGTGCTGATGGGATATCGACTCGATCGTTCCAGATTCTACCTTCCACGGTTCGCATTTACTGAGGAGGAAATCCGGGCGCTGGTAATTGCGGTGCGACGTCTTGCCGGAATGAAGGGATTCCGGATGGCAAGAGAGGCCAGATCGGTACTTCGGAAACTGGTATTCGATTCTCCTCCCGATTCTGATGCCGACGGGCGGGTGGCTTTCTTCTACTCCGGGTATAATGTCTCAGCGACGCTGGAAACCATCTATGAGGCTCTGCTTCACAGGAAGAAGCTGAAGATGACCTACTACAGCCTCCACAGGGACGAGGTGACCAAACGGGAGGTCTATCCCTACGGACTTGTTCAGAAGAATGGGGGCTGGTACATGGTCGGACAGTGCCTGCTGCGCGGTGAGCTCCGCCAGTTCCGTCTGGAACGGATAAAGTCGCTGCAGATGAACCGCGATCAGATAGAATCCCCCGAATATGAAGTTCCAAAGGATTTCTCTCTTAAAGCCCATATGGGCCAGGAGCCGTGGGATTATTCAACCTCACGACCCACGTCGGTAGAAGTGAAGATGTCGCGGGTAAAATACCAGCAGGCTCGCACACGGTGGTCGGAACGCCCTGATGTCGAATTTCCCAGCGGTCGGAAAAACGAAGTGGTGATCAAGGTGAGGGATGAACCGGCCTTCTGTCGGTGGGTTCTCGCCCAGCAGGGGGATGTCGAGATACTTGCTCCGAGGCGTCTTCGCAGAGAGATGCTGGCGCTCATCCGCAGGCTGATGTCGGCATACAAAGAGGGGGAGGTGAAGGCAGGCTGATGGCAAGCGCTGATCGTCTGAACCGAATTCTGGGAATGATCCCATACCTGCTTCAGCACCAGGAGGTGCCGATAAAGGAACTGTGCGAGGAGTTCGAGGCAAAACCGGCTGAGCTTCTGAGAGATCTGCAGGCCCTCTCAAACTGCAGCTACGGTCCGTTCGGATCGGCCGAAGTAATGGACGCATATATAGAAAATGATACGGTGCACATCTGGGCGGGGGAGCATTTTAAAAGGCCTCTCTCCTTCACTCCGGGAGAACTTCTGGCCCTGCGTACGGCTATATCGATGATGCTCGAACACACCGATGCCAAGGAGACCAGGGCGCTGGCACATGCCTACAGGCTGATAACGGAGGTTGCAGAGGACTCTGCGGCACAGGCCGATGCTCTTAAGGGGCAGATAGGAATAGAGCCACCTCTGGAGCTTTCGGGTGAGATCTTCAGTACTCTCGAAAGGGGGGTGCACGAAAACAGAAAAACGCGTATTCGGTATTTTACAGAACACCGCAGCAAGATATCGGAGAGAACCATCTGTCCGTACAGGATGGTCTGCAGTGACGGCCAGTGGTATGTGATCGGATTGTGCGAGAAAGCGGGAGGGTACCGCACCTTCCGGGCAGATCATGTCCGCTCCGCCGAACTTCTCGGCGAACACTTCGACATCCCTGAAGATTTCAATCTCGAAGATCATTTTACTCAGGGAGTTTATGTGGAGACGGAAGAGGATGAGCGCATCGTTGTACGCTACTGCTCACCGGCGGCACAACTGGTCATGGAGGAGGAGGGCAGAGGCAGACCGGACAGGAGTGGATCCCTGGTGCTGTCGTATCGAACATCGAGTCCGCGGTGGCTGCTTCAGCGAGTTCTTTCGTATGGCGAGGATGCCGAGATTCTGGAGCCGGAGCATCTCAGAGCCTCACTGATCGAGCAGCTGAACGGGATGGCAGACCTCTACAGGGAGTGACCGTCGATAATTATCCTCAGGCGAGGAGGCGCAACACCGCCGGTGCGGATGCAGCGGAGGACAAATTACATCGGATTTTTATTCAGGGCACTGGATTGTAAACGCGATCGGATCGGATTGCGTTCCAGTGATTGAAGACGTACCCGGGTGAGATAAAAGAACACTCACCGCTCGCGATCTCTCCTACACTCCCGATACGCTGGGTTGGTCTTCATGATACTCGACGCCGGCCCGCAGAAATTGTGAGCCGGCGTCGGTGTTTGGCACCTCCCTCATATGTAGTGTTGCGCTTGCCGACCGGGGGAACCCACTCTACAATCGCTGGTTATGAGTAGTGTTATGATGAGAATTCACTCTGCATATCAGATCTTGATCGCGATTCTGCTTCTGAACTGGGTTCTACCTGCGGCCGCTTCGGCAGTTACCGACAGATGCCTGGTTGTTGAAGGAGCGGACGTATTGTTGCCGCAGTTTCCGCAGGATACCGGACCGACGAGCATCTTCTACGACATCGATCTTTCACGGCGCCAGTCTCACCAGTTCAGGATCACTGTCAATCTGGCTGGATTGAACAGGGATTATGTTGAGCTGGTAATGCCCGCCTGGACGGCTCATTACCGAATCAGATTATTCGGCAGGAATGTATTCGAGGTTGCGGCACAGACACGGGAGGGTCTTCTCCTCGAGGTGAAACAGGTGACTCTGGGCAGATGGCGCGTGAAGACGGAAGGAGCAGAAGAAGCGCTCGTCAGCTATATGGTCTATGCGAATGAGCCCTCGCCCTACGCCGCACAGCTGAACAGTGATCACGCATTTCTGAATCCTGCTGCCGTCCTGATGTACCTGCCCGATGCAGTTGATGAACCTGTGACCCTCAGATTTGAAATGCCGCCTTCCTGGCGGGTTATATCGACGCTGGAACCCACCTTCGATCCGACCGTATTCAGGGCTGCCTCATACTTCGAAATGACCCTGTCACCGGTTGAAGTCTCAGATTACAAGGATATCTTTTTCACGACCCGCGGCATGAATGTCACCCTGGCTCTCAGCGGTAATTACTCCGGGCTCGACAGGCGCGTTTTCAGCGAAAGACTGGAACTTCTGATTACAAAGGCGATTGATCTTTTCGGTGTTCCACCCGCTTCAGACTATCTCTTCCTGCTTCATTTTCCAGATGCCAGCATAAGAGAGGCCGTCGGACACCCCACCACCACTTCGGTGCACTGGGGTTTCTACTCGAATACAGAGTCAATTGACACGCTGCTCAGGACGACGCTGGAAGCCTTCCTCCATTCGTGGCTGGGCGGGATGATCCGCCCGAAATCGGTTAGCGGAGGAACCGGTCTCCGGGGATTGGATATGCGATCGCCGGCAGCCGCTTCATTCCTTCAGCCCTCTGTCACCGAGAGCCTCTGGTTTCTGGATGGAGTATCCGATTATTACGCCGCCCTTCTGCTCAGCCGCAGCGGTCTGCAGCCTCCGGCCGTCTTCCTGGGTCGTATCGGTGCAGAGATCACCATGCTTCAGAATACTCAGGCCCGATCTTCGCAATCGGTGACCACGGCGTCTCAGGAGGTATGGTACCGTGACGATGTCTGGTACCGTTCACCTCTCAGAAGCATCAACCACCGCAACAAGGGATTTCTCCTTGCGCTCCTGCTCGATCTGGAGATGAGGAATGCGACATCCAACCAGCGATCACTCGATGATCTGATCGCCTTCATGACAGTCTGGTATGGAAGGGAAGGAAGAGAATACGAAGGATCGGAAGCGATTCTTCAGGCCGCTGGAGCGCTTACCGGCTGGGTCTTCACTCAATTCCTTTCAGATTATGTCCAGGGTACAGAGGAGCTGCCCTACGAGAGGATCCTGGCTCTGGGCGGGTGGAGCGTCCGCCCTGTGGCAGAGGAGATTGCAGTAACAGGCTTCGAGGCCAGGGAAGAGGGGATCGGCACCCTGCTGGTGGGTACGATTGAGGAGAATTCAACAGCGGTAAGGGCGGGTATCCGGGCGGGCGACAGGATAATTGCAGCCAACGGTTCCTTCATGGTCGGTAATCTGAACGAGATCGTCGCGGCCTCCCGGCCAGGTGATATCCTCACCCTGCGCATACAGCGCGGTATGCTGCAGGAAGAGATCGCCTTTCCTCTCGGCGCCGGCCTGCGCCAGGCATATGTAGTGGAACCGGTACCCTCTCCCACGCAGGAGCAGAGGGCAATCGGGGCGGGAATTCTGAGTGGCATACCGTAATGAGTTCCCATCCGCAGTTTCCAGATGGGAACTGATTAAGGAACGAGCTTGATAACGAAAAGATGTATACTTCCTTTCTGTTTCGAATCTGTCGGAACATCTACAGGTTTCAACCATGCATATTGCCGACGGTATAATCGCCACTGAGGTCTGTATCGCCGCCGATGCCGTCTCGCTGGGTGTACTCTATGCATTCAGCCGGAAGACGGAGGCCGAGGATATCCCCAGAATGGGATTCTTCGCGGCGGCTCTCTTCGTTGTATCTCTGATCCATTTCCCGATAGCGGGAACATCCATGCACCTGAGTCTCTTCGGGCTGGCGGGTATCGCACTGGGGATACGTGCCTTTCCGGTCGTATTCGTGGCTCTGCTGTTTCAGTCGCTCATCTTCCAGCACGGCGGCCTCCTCACGGTAGGTCTGAACGCTATCAACATGGGATCCGGTGCGATGGCCGGATGGCTGGTCTGGAAGGCAGGGGGCGTCCCTGAAAGCATCCGGGCGTTTGCTGCAGGTTTCCTTGGCGTTCTGCTGGCTGCTTTCCTGATGGCAATTGAGTTCCAGCTCACCGGTTACGGCAGGGGTACGATATTTCTTGTTTCCATCTACTCTGTTGCCGCCATCATTGAAGGCATGCTGACCATGACCATCGTCGCATTCTTCAGACGGGTAAAACCTGAAATCCTGGAGCCCTGCTCATGATTGATCCCCGATTTCTTCTCACGCTTACGGCTGCCACTCTTATTACGGGTGTTATGAAACACGGCATCGAAGTTGAGTTCTCGATGAGCCCTCCGGCAGTACTGGCGACATGTACCTATTCTGAAAATGAACCGGCTGCCGGAGCAGAGTGCGTTCTGTTCAAACCGGGCGGTGAAAGTGAGGATGAGGAGTTTCAGAGAGGAAATACCGATGCCAACGGTGTTTTCTCCTTCATCCCCGATGTTACAGGCGAATGGAAGATGATCGTGGATGACGGGTATGGACATCGGAAAGAGGCCTCCCTCATTCTGACAGAAGCTTTCTTCAGTAATGAGGCTGCAATGCCCGGCACAGCGGAATTGCTCAGATCGGGAAGTGGGGGATTCGCATCTCTGCCGCTCTGGATGAAGGCGGTCTGGGGTCTGAGCCTGATTTTCGGCATGGCCGGCATCTTCTATCTGGTTCAGGCCGGAAAGTCTGTCCGGAAATGATATAACAGATAGTGAAACACTCTTTCCTCGATAAATACAGCATGCTCGATTCGCCGATCCACAGGAGAGATCCGAGAGCCAAGATAATAGCGTTCCTCGCTGCTCTCCTTCTGATGGTGTCGGAACCGCGGGGAGAGACGGGTGCCTTTCTCTTCTACTACCTTCTGATCGTTCTTATAGTCGTCGTAAGTCGGGTACCGATCAGGTATGTGCTGAGAAGGTGCATGATCGTATCGCCATTCGTGATCCTGGCTGCCGGTCTGATGCTGGTATCAGGAAGCGATGCCGGCGACACCATTTTGATCTCACTTTCCATTGCCCTGAAGGCATTTGCAGCGGTCATCCTGCTTACCCTGCTTACTTCAACCGAGAAGTTCCATCGACTCATCGAGGGGATGCGTTCTCTCAAGCTTCCGTCTCTGCTTGGAGTACTCTCCTCCTTTGTCTACAGGTACATTTTCATCCTCTCAGATGAGATGATGAGAACTAAACGGGCCAGGATGAGCAGAACTCCGGGTCGACTTCTCACCGGTCGATTCAGGACCTACGGAAACCAGGCGGCAACTGTTTTTCTGAGAAGCTGGGACAGGTCGCAGGTCGTCTATGATGCCATGTGTTCCAGGGGCTTCAACGGTCAGTTTCCCTTGAGAAGAGCTTTCGATTTCAGCTGGTCCGATTCTATCTTTCTGGCGACTTTTACTCTCCTCTTTGCCGCGGTAAGGCTTTTTGCCTGATATGGAGGTTCTGGAAAGCGGTATGAGTGGCGGACTGAACGGCACGGGAGTCACAATTTCGGGACTGTCATTCTCGTATGAGCATGACAGGAAAGTCCTCAACAGCCTTGACCTGAAGGTTGAACCGGGGGAGCGGTTCGGCATCATCGGGCCGTCGGGAGCAGGCAAATCGACTCTCATGCTGCACCTCAACGGTATCCTTACGCCCGATGAAGGTCTGGTGAAAATAGGTGAACTCGAAGTCAGCAGGGAGAGCGTTGCCGAGATCAGGCAGAGGGTTGGCCTTGTTTTCCAGAATCCGGATGATCAGTTGTTCAACCCTACCGTGGAAGAAGATGTGGCTTTCGGTCCCCTGAACATGGGATTGAAGCAGGATGAAGTGCAGCAGCGCGTTGCAGGGGCACTCGAGGAAATGAACCTCACGGGATTTGAGGACCTCTCCTCACACCATCTTTCGTATGGCGAGCGAAAGAGAGTTGCTCTGGCCACGGTGCTGGCGATGAAACCGGAAGTTGTGGCGTTTGACGAGCCATTCTCCAATCTCAGTCCCGGCATGGTGGAACACCTTATCGTAACGATAAAGGAGCTGCAGGCCACGGTTATCATAGTGTCACAGTCGATCCTCCCTGTAATCGCCACCTGCCAGCGGCTGGCAATCCTGCGGGAGGGAAGGCTGGTGGCCGTCGACGCTACCCGGGAAATCGCGCTGAACCGGGATCTTCTGCGTGAGAGCGGTCTCGATTTCCATTACTACTTCGACGTTCTGAAGGAACTGGAACAGCGCGGCGAAGAGCCCGCGGACTGATCAGGATCGGTATCCCTCAGCGGCCTCTGGCGCGTGCATTCCCCAGTACAATCTGTACAGTGAAGGTCTGATCTCCCCTCCTGATCTCCATCTCCACGCGTTGTCCCGGAGATCCATCCTGCAGGGCATAGGTGTAGTCGTAGATATTGCGGATGATCCGCTGGCCCATCCGGAGGATGATGTCTCCTCCCTCGATTCCGGCCATGGCAGCAGGACTGCCCGGGCTGGCCGCCGTGATCCTGAATCCTTCACCATCCCATGCAAAGTCGGGAGTCACGCCGGTATAGACGGAAAATCCCATGCGACCGCCCTGCTGCTGTGATCCTGCCTGCTGGTAGGCCAGCTGTTCGGATTGCCCGTCCAGGCTGGCTGCAATTGCTTGAATGTACCGTACGATCTGTTCTTGACCCTCATAGTTGAGTGTCTCGGGATCATCTGAGGGAGTGTGGTACTCTTCGGTAGTACCGGTGAAGAAATGGAGAACCGGGATATCCTTTGCATAAAATGAGGAGTGATCTGAGGGGCCGAAGCCATCTGTCATGCTGGTGATCTTGAATCCGAACTCATCTCTGATGTTCAGATCTTCCACCATTCCATCCCATGAGGGGCTCGTTCCGGTGCCGTAAATGGTCAGGGCATTATCGGTGAGACTGCCGATCATATCCATATTCAGCATTGCTTCCGGATTGCCGACCGCCTCCGGGAGATTCGATGCCAGATAGGCGGAACCGAGCAATCCGTTCTCTTCAGCGGTGAAGGCTGCAAAGAGCAGGTTCCTGGTAGTCATTGGTTCATGGGCATACAACTGGGCAAGCTCGAGGAGGCCGGCAGTGCCGGAGGCGTTGTCGTCGGCTCCGTTATGCACCTGCCCGGTGCCCGGTTTGAGCGATCCCGCTCCTCCCATTCCGAGATGGTCGTAATGGGCACCGAAAATGACCCAGGGTGCATTTTCACCGGCGGTCGAAAGACCACCCACCACGTTATAACCGGTTCGTTTCAGAGGTTCGACATCCACGCTGATAGTAACGGTGGTTCCGGTGGCTTCCGAAGCAGGTTTGACGGTCGCGTCTATACCTGTGTGTCTCTCTGAGAGGTCGGGACCATCACCCAGGAGTGTGTTTGCCGCTTCCACAGTTACGGTTGCCGCCATTATCCCCGACGACGAAGAAGACTGGTCGTAACGGAGAGGTTCCAGGAAGTCGAGAGGATCGAGGGCGGGGTGGGGAGCGATCAGAAGTACAGCCGCGCCCTTGTCCCTTGCGACAGCAGCCTTGCGCCTGAGGGCATGGTAAGTGGGATAACGCATGCCGCCTCCCTCTATAAGGGGGCCGTAGGGCAGAACCAGGACCGCCTTGCCGCGAACATCCAGACCTTCATAGTCGTCGTACCCTTCACCAGGATTCGAGATTCCGTATCCCGCGAAAACAAGCTCGAACTCACCGCTTCCGTCGTCGGTGAAAGCCAGCGGCCTCCAGTGGCTGTTGAGAGCCAGCTCTGAAACAGTTCCTGACTGTTCCGCCGTCAGCGCATTGTCCGATCCGAGACTTATGCCGGCCGTAAATGTAAAGGCCTGCAGGTAGCCGCCCTCATCTCCCATCGGTTCCAGCCCGTAGCGTTTGAACTCGTTTGCCAGGTAGTGGGCAGCCCTGTCGGCTTCCTTCGTTCCAGCTCTGCGCCCTTTCAGTGCATCTGATGCCAGCCATTCGACATGCTCTCTGAGTTCTTCGGCCACGATCTGAGGATCGGAACTCGAACCTTGAGGACCGCTGCAGACAGAAAGAAGAAATCCCGCTGTAATCAGCAACGGAATCGATTTGATAACCTTGTTCATTGCATCCATCCCCCCGGTTCAGGTTACGAACTGATACATCAAGTTAATGCTTTTATTCTGCCTGCTCCAGTTTGTTGAGTATCCCGAGTCAGGAATCTATTGCATAATCAAGGCCGATAATAATATGTTTTCGACTACTTACTTCAGAAAAACCAGAGGGTAGTTCCATGATCCGATCGAATATAAGTCCGCAGGGAATCCTGATTCGTTTCCTGTCTGCGACAGTTGCATTGATGATGATAATACCTGCAGGTGTCGGCGCACAGTCGGGCAGTGAGAAGCGGCCTCTCACCCATGACGATTACGACAGCTGGAAGAGTATCCGCAGTCAGCAGATCTCCGCCAGCGGCCGGTGGATCTCATATCAGATCCAGCCTCAGGATGGTGAGGGGGAGCTGGTCATTCGTTCCACAAGGGTTGAAACTGAATACAGATTCGATCGGGGAAGCCTGGCGGGATTCTCGCGCGACAGCGGTTTCGTCATCTTCCTGGTATCGCCCTCTGAAGACTCCCTCGACGCCGCAAAAGCGGCCAAGAGAAAGGGACCGAACCTGCCGCAGAATCAGATGGTGATCATGTCTCTGGCAGATGGTTCCACTACTGCAATCGAAAGGGTGAAGAGTTTCCGACAGCCCGACGAGGCGTCGGGCTGGCTGGCATACCTGAAGGTGGAGCCTCCCGCCGAAGAGGAACCGGAAGAGGGAGCTGAGGAAACCGGGGAGAAGCCGGCGGGAGGGAGAGGAGGTGGCGCGGGGAGACCGGGTCAGGCGGGCCGGTCCGGTGAAGACGGAGGTGATGAAGATGATAAAGACTTCGGTACCGAGCTTGTTCTGAGGTCTCTGGCCGATGGGACCGAAACCACCTACGAATCGGTTCTCGATTATCAGTTCACCGAGAATGGAGAGTGGCTCCTCTACATCGTCTCGAGCGAGGAAAACCCCGATACCGACGGAGTATACGGACACAGGATCGGAGAGGCCGAAAGCAGTCCCGTTCTTGCAGGCGAGGGAAACTACCGGCGATGGACCATTAATGAGGAACAAACCCGTCTGGCCTTCCTTACCGATCGGGATGAATGGGAGTCGAATCCCAGGACATTCAACCTGTATGGATGGACGATCGGTGAGCCGGAAGCGCAGTTGTGGGTCTCCCACTCCTCCACATCAGGATTCCCTGCCGGAATGTCGGTCAGCGACCTGTCGGGTCTTTCGTTCACCGATGATGGAAGCATGATTCTCTTCGGGATCAAGGATTTCCCCGAGCCGAGAGAAGAAAAGAGCGAAGAGGGAGAAGAGGAAGCTGCGGAGGAGGAGGATGATGAGGAGACGGCAACCTTCGAACTGTGGCACTGGAATGATCCCTACACATACCCGCAGCAGAAGCGGATCATCGACCGGATCAGGAACGAAACCTATGAATCGGTCTACCATGTCAACAGCGGCAGATTCGTTCAGCTGGCAGATGAGGAGCTGGAGGACGTATCGCTGAGCGATGACGGTTCCATTGCATTCGGGCAGACCGATAAGCCGTACACCAGACGGATCTCATACGATTCGGCCTACTATGACGTATACATCATGGATCCGGAGACGGGGGCACGCACTCTTGTAGTGACCGAGAGCTACTTCAGGGCGAGTCTCTCACCCAATGCGAAGTATGTCTACTGGTTCGGAACCGACCGGCACTGGTACGTCTATGACATCGCAGCCGGAACCACATCCAATATCACCTACGATATACCGGTCGATTTCTGGCGGAGAAACGCAGACAGGCCTCAACCCCCGGGGCCATACGGCAGAAGTCTTCGCTGGACCGATGATGATGCCACAGTACTGGTCAACGATGAATTCGACATCTGGGAGATCCAGCCGGACGGCTCCAGATACAGGAACATTACCGAGGGTTTCGGCCGGGCCAACAACCTTTCCTTCAGTTATTACACATTCGACCGGGAAGTAGAGACAATCGATCCCGGTGCGTGGATGCTGCTGCGGACCACCAACACCGAGACGATGGCTTCGGGTTTCTACCGGGACAAGGTACGCGGCAGCAGAGAGCCGCAGCAGCTGCATATGGCTGATTACAGCTACGGTATTTCGGGCAAGGCGGACGACGCGGATGCGGTTCTGATTACCAGGCAGAGCTTCTTCGAATTTCCCGACCTGTGGCTGACAGATCCGGCCTTCAGGAATTTCATGAACCTCTCCGATGTCGGAGCCCAGAAGGACGCATTCATATGGGGCCGTTCGGAACTGGTCAATTACTACAACGCCGATGGAGTCGAAATGAAGGGGATACTGACCAAGCCGGAGAATTTCGACCCTTCGCAGAAGTACCCGATGCTGGTCTACATATACGAGAAGCTGACAAGCGGCCTCCACCGTTTCACCAACCCTTCACCCGGGTCATCGATCAACGCTTCCTATTATGTCAGCAACGGTTACATCATATGGGAACCCGACATCAACTACGGCACGGGCCATCCCGGTCAGGACGCCCTTAACTGTGTGGTTCCAAGTGTCGAGACGATCATCGACATGGGCTTTGTCGATCCCGAGAGGGTGGGATTGCAGGGCCACTCGTGGGGTGGCTACCAGGGTGCCTACATGATCACCCAGACAGACATCTTCGCGGCGGTTGAATCGGGAGCGCCGGTGTCGAACATGACCAGCGCCTACAACGGAATCCGCTGGCAGAGCGGCCTGGTACGCCAGATGCAGTACGAGCGCACACAGAGCCGCCTCGGTCGGACTCTCTGGAACGGCGGGATGATGCGTTACATCGAGAACTCACCGATATTCTTCGCCGACAACATAAACACTCCGGTGCTGATCCTTCACAACGATGAGGATGGTGCAGTGCCGTGGTACCAGGGAATCGAGTTAATCATGGCGCTGCGTCGCCTGGGCAAGGTGGCCTTCATGTTCAACTACAACGGCGAGGCACACGGCCTGCGCCGGCGGCCGAACATGAAGGACTACACGATCCGTATGCAGGAGTTCTTCGATCATTACCTGAAGGGCAGGCCTGCCCCCGACTGGATGATCAACGGCATCCAGGCATGGGAAAAGGAGAAATAGTAACTTACGTCTATCAACAGCCCGGCCGCCTGAAGATCCTCCAGGTAGGTGACTATCGATTCTAGGGATTGCGGGCCGAACTCCGCACTGACTGCATTCCGGATTTCGAGGGCATTCCGGGTACCGTTTACGAAATTGACGATTTCATATCGCAGAGTCGGCTGCTGCATCAGGGCTCTTCCTGCTCCCTCCGTATAGTACCTGCGGCGATCTGCAGAGAGGTGATCGAGGAACCAGTCGTCGGTTATCGGTCCGCTTGTGGTCCGTTCGTAGACCAGGCTCCTGGCTTCCTTCCGCTCGGGAATGCTGTCGATAGGCAGCAGCTGCGGCAATCGAAGAATTCCCAGATCACTCATGATCCTGCTCAGCTCGGTTTCCATCACACTCTCTTTTATTACCGATCCGTGTGATCCGAGGGCGGCACGGGCACGGGTGACTGCCTGTCGGAAAGCCATCAGGGTGGATGAATCGACGTCGGCGGTGACCAGTCGCATGAGGGTTGAGACAGCCCGGAATTCCCTCTCGAGCTGAGCTTCCAGCAGTTTCTCCGAATCCTCTTTCAGAAGGGCCAGCTCGATATCCTCCATGTTCCTGTCCATAGTGGCCAGCAGTTCGATGGAAGAACGTTTATCCAGCGCCAGACGCTTGAGTGCCTCTGCCACCTGAACCTCGAGAAGAGCATCTGCACTCGAGGGATCGAAACAGGCCAGGGACCAGGCGGCTGCTGTTGCGATCAGCTCCGCCCGCTTCAATGTTGTAGGATCGATCTTGTCAGGCGTTTCGTCGCTGGTGTGGTAGAAGGGATCGGGCCATGTGTTGAGCATCACGGAGGGCACACCGATCGCTCCGTCAATGAACATGTAGTGATCGGATCCACCCGAATAGGGTACTACCCTGTAATTCATCGGTTGTGATGTGCCTCGCGGTTCGTGGGTGTCGAGACCTGAGACCCAGGAGGCTGCACCGCTGATGACCAGATCGAGTATGGATGATGATGAGGCCGGATTCTTAATAACCTGCAGAACACTGTACTGCGCGGGAGTGCCTACCATGTCGAGGTTTATCCCGAATGCGGTCCTCCGGCTGACTTCGGGATGGGCATCGAGCCATGCCGCTGTACCGTACATCTCCGCCACCCAGAGGAAGCGTATGGTCCGTTCCGGTCGACCGAGACGTTCACTTTCGATGAGTGCTGTAAGGCCCCGGGCAATGTCGAGCAGTGCGGCCGATCCCGATGCATTGTCGTTGGAGCCCGGTTTCGGATGGTCGAGATGGGCCATCAGGATGATCTCCTGATCCGGGTAGAGGTAACCGGGGATGGTCGCGGTGACAATGTCGAGTGATCCATCCTTCAGCTCACCATTTTCAACCAGAGCGTGAAGGCGTACCTCTTCACCGCTGGAGAGAAGGGCCTTTAATTCCTGAGCAGTACGGTAACTGATATTAAAGCCCCACCTGATGCGTTCCCTCTCACCGGCTTTGGGCCACATGCCCGTGTATCTGACCTGGTCGGGGTATTGAGGCCTGTCATTCCAGCACACAACACCCAGAGCACCGTGACGGAGCACGGCCAGCCTGTGAACTTCGCCCCCGTAACCGCTGGCCAGGACAATCTTCCCCGTAACGTCTGTTGATTCATAGAATTCGGGATCGAGACCTGTGCCGGCGTCAATCAGTATCCCCTCCTCATCAGCTGATGCCGAAAGAGTAACCAGGGCGTTGGCGATCTCGCTGTAGCGGGTCAGCAGTCTTCGCCCGGGCGCTACCAGCCATAACTCGGCCTCCTCCACTGTCCATCCGACAGGAGAGAGCCAGGTAGAATACGATCTGCGCCCGTCGGAAGGGAAAGACTCGATCTCCGCATCATCCAGACCGTACTGAAGAAGCTGCCGGCGCACGTAGACGGCCGATTCCCTCATCATCGGCGACGCCTGGATCCTGTGGTACCGGGCTATTTCGCGGACATGGTGCATCGCGATCTCGCCCGAGAGTTCTTCGGATATGGCCCGGGCATCGGCACGACTGAGCGGCAGGTCGGCCCGAATAGTGGAACCGCTGTCCTGAGCGGCAGCCGGAGAGGGGAGGAGGATCAAAGTTGCGGTTACCATCGCCATGCCGACCCGAATAAAAATTCTCTTTGTCATTATTATCTCCCCATTGCCTCTCAAGCGTTCATACTGGTGGTTCTATGGTCATATCTACCCGAATCGGGTGTCAACCTGGAAGGTGAAACTTCATTGCGCGGTAAGCCGTATCTCCTATAAGAAGTTATTGGTGGGATTCGTCTATTATACAGAGGGGGGTGTTCTCAGATGTTCCGTAACAGAACAGGTGTCCTTTTTGCTGCACTATTCCTGCTTGCAGCCGGCATAGTTGATTCCTCAGTCCAGGCGCAGAGCAACGGTCAGTACATACTCGAAGGCAGCAATGTTGCCGTTTACAATCTGGTCGGCACGCTGAGGGTGGAGGGTGGAAGTGGTGCAAATGTGCTGGTGGAAGTCACAATCTCCGGCAGTGATGCCGACGAGGTCAGGATAGAGAGCGGCAGCGTCAGGGGCCGGTCGACTCTGAGGGTAGTTTACGACACCAATAGAATTGTCTACTCCGAACTGGGCAGGGGTTCCACGTCCGTGCTCCGGGTCCGCAGGGATGGGACGTGGGGAGGATCTTCAGGAGGAACGCGTCGTGTAACCGTTGCCGGATCAGGGAGAGGACTGAGAGCTTACGCTGACATAGTCGTGACGGTTCCGGAAGGGAAGAAGTTCTCCGGGTACATCGGTGCCGGAAAGATAGACGCCGAGAACATCTCTGGAGATTTCGTATTCGATACCGGTTCTGGTAATGTGACGGTGGTTGGGATAACCGGATCTCTCCTTGTCGATACCGGCTCGGGAAGGGTGACCGTCAGCGACGCACAGGCAGATGTGAAAGTCGATACAGGTTCCGGTCGGGTCAACCTCTCCGGCGTATCTGGTAATGAAATTCTGGTCGATACGGGTTCGGGCCGGGTGACGGGAACAGAGATAAGCGCCGACAAACTTGTGATCGATACAGGTTCGGGAAGTATCAACTTCGATGCAGTCAGCGGACGGGATATAAACCTGGACACCGGCAGCGGCAGTGTGGAGATTCAGCTTCTGACCGACATCGACAAAATGGTGATAGATACGGGATCGGGGGGTGTGACCGTCCGGGTACCCTCCAACCTGAATGCAAATATCGAGATCGACATAGGCAGCGGTGGAATCACCATTGATATACCGATCGAGTATATTAAGAAGGAACGCACATATGTTCGCGGTCAGATCGGGGATGGAAACGGGCACATTTACATTGACACCGGTTCCGGGAGCGTAAGAATCTATCCGAATTAGTCCCGGGATTGATCCGACAGCAGGCACTCTTTGATGTCATGTACTGATCAGCGACATAAATCAATTCAGGCACTATCGACGGCGGTCCTGGCCGCCGTCTTGCTTTCAGGCATCTCTCCATCCGTTCTGCAGGCCCAGCAGGGCAGGTTCTTCGAGCGGACTCTCGAACTGCGTGAAGGGAGCACCTTCCAGCTCACGAATGCATCAGGTGATATCACGGTCCGGGGAGTAACGGGACGCTATGCCACAATCCGGGGCATCAAGACCGTTGAAGAGATGAACAGTGCAGATTCGGTCTCCCTGCTGGAAGCCACCACGATGATGGTAGGGGGGGTAGAAGAGTCGGTCTCGGTTGCGTTACGCCAGCCGCCGGCGGTGCTGCGAGGTGAGGCAGCGCCTGTGAGTGTAACCTTTACAATCGAGATTCCTCTGGATGTCGCTCTGGTACTGCGTTCCACGTCTGGAAATATCAAAGTGTCGGGTATGGAACGTGAGATCAGCCTCGAAAGTGACAGCGGCAGCATTTCTGTTACTGACGTCGCAGGATACGTCTCTGCGGGCTCGGTGCGAGGTACTATCTCGATCGAGAAGGGAAGCAGCGGCGCCAGTGCCAATACCGTCTCCGGAGATATAAAGCTCACGGATGTTGACGATCGTATCCGTGCTACGTGCGTGTCAGGTGATATTACGATCAGGGGAGGCGTTCTGACGGAGATCCGGGCCAACAATACCGGTGGCGACATTCAGTTCGATGGACCGGTAGTGATTGGCGCCCGCTATCAGTTGACGAGTCATTCCGGGGATATTGAGTTCATCGCGGGGGAGGAAAGCGGTTTCCAGGTCAGCCTCAGCACTGTATCGGGCGGCATTTCGGCTCCCCTCGAACTCAACCTTACCGGTAACCGGACGAGCAGACGCTCATTGATCGGCATTATCCGCAATTCAGATGCCTCGGTGGAACTGACCGCATTTTCAGGCGACATCACTCTCATCACCTCTCGCCGACCGGAACCAGCGTGTTTCCGGACGGAAACCGGCAGCATTCTCTCAATAGTAAAGAAAGAGAATTGAACTGAAAGCTCCCGTCAGAACCATGCTGGTCACCAATGTTCGGCAA
>CAZWVF010000010.1:22180-57041 GCA_964637695.1 uncultured Gemmatimonadota bacterium
GAGAATTGAACTGAAAGCTCCCGTCAGAACCATGCTGGTCACCAATGTTCGGCAATATGGACGTGACCGGAATCTGGAAGTTGCGCGCCAGGTCCTCGACGCCGGGATAGAGGCGATACACGTACGCGAAAAACATTGGGACGCGAGCGAAATTCTGGATTTCACCCTCGAGATGATCGCTCTGGCTGAACCATTCCAGGCTCGTGTGGTTGTCAACGACCGGCTCGATGTGGCGCTCAGCTCCGGTGCTTCAGGTGTACATCTCGACGATGATGCTCTTCATCCCGAAGCGGCGAGGGAGCAGGCAAGGCTGCTTGAGCTGGATGATTTCCTGATAGGCGTACAGGTTCACAATCGGGCGGACGTTGCCCGGGCTTCGGCCGGAACTGCTGATTACGTACTCTTCGGCCCCGTTTTCTCATCTCCCGATGAGGCAGAGTTCGGTGAGTCCCGTGGAATAGAAGCACTCGGTGTGGTATGTGCAGACAAGTGGGTACCGGTTCTGGCAGCCGGAGGGATCACACCGCAGAATACAGTTCAGATCATGAGCACCGGTGCAGCAGGTGTGGCCTGTACCAGAGTTCTCTTCGACGCCGACGATCCAGGCGAAGTGGCCCGACGCCTGGTCGAAGCAGCTCAATAGGTTGCACAGCAGACCTTCCGATAGAGCAGAAACCGCAATTTCAGCAGTAGAATCATATGTAAGTGTATCTTTATGTTAGCCCGGTGAGGCCTGACATACATATTTAGGTCTGTTCTGATAGTGCGGGGATCTGAACATCCTGAGGAGGAAGCATGGATCCAATTCTGACAACCGAGTTCGAAGGGCTTAAGCTGGCAGGTCGCGGCAAGGTCCGCGACATCTACGATTTCGACGATCACCTGCTCATTGTAGCCTCAGATCGTCTCTCTGCTTTCGATGTGGTTCTACCGACCCCGATACCTGACAAGGGGAAGGTTCTGACCCAGATCTCTTCCTACTGGTTTTTAAAGATGTCCTCCATCGTTCCCAATCACATCGTCTCGGTGGTGCCGGAAGAATTTCCCGAAGAGACGCACCCGTATGCTGAACAGCTTGAAGGACGAAGCATGTTCGTCAAGCGGTGTGATCCCCTGCCCGTGGAATGTGTTGTGAGAGGATATGTCGCCGGGTCGGGCTGGAAGGAGTATCAGGAGGAATCCTCGATCAGCGGCATAGGACTGCCGGCGGGCCTTCAGCTCTCGGACAAGCTGTCTGAACCGATCTTCACACCCGCAACCAAAGCAGAGCGGGGGACGCACGACGAGAACATTTCTTTCGAGAAAATGGAATCGATAATCGGTTCCGAGCTTGCCGGCAGAGCGAAAGAGCTTTCGATCCAGATCTATCTGAAAGGATCGGAGGAGGCCTCCCGGAAGGGAATCATCATCGCCGATACCAAATTCGAATTCGGGCTCCTCGGCGATGAACTGATTCTCATTGATGAGGTGCTTACTCCCGACTCCTCCAGGTTCTGGCCGGCCGAAACATACACGCCCGGTATTTCACAGGAGAGTCTGGACAAGCAGTACGTCCGCAATTATCTGGAGACGCTCGACTGGGACAAGACCGATCCGGGACCGGAACTTCCCGAAGAAGTCGTGATGGAAACCTCCAGGAGGTACCTGAAGATATTCGAATGGCTCACCGATGGTACCTTATAAGACCTTCCGGTGCCTGCTGACATCTGCGATCTCACTTCCGGTTCTGGTTTTGTTGACCATTCCTGTGCCGTCGGTGACCGCTCAACAGGGTACTGTTGAATACGATCCGGCCGATTATCGCATCACGGCAAAGTTTGTTGAGCGGGCTCCTGCTTTAGACGGTCGTCTGGATGATCCTGAATGGCTGAACGTCGAACCGGCAACGGGCTTTACTCAGCGGGATCCCCAGGAGGGTGCTCCGGCAACCGAACGAACCGAAATCAGGATAATCTACACTACTCAGACCCTTTTTATCGGTGCCCGGATGTTTGACTCCCAACCGGAAGAACTGGTTATTACCCAGCTCCGTCGTGACGGTCGTCTCCACCAGGATGATCATTTCGCTTTAGTACTGGACACCTTCCTCGACCGCCGGAATGCATTCGTCTTCAACGTCAATCCGGCGGGAGCCAGATACGACGGTTTCGTCACCGATGAGGGACGCAATGTGAACAGCGACTTTAACATCGTCTGGGACGTGGCGACTTCAGTGGATGATGAGGGCTGGTCGGCTGAACTGGCAATACCGTTAAGCCAGCTTCGTTTTGTTTCGACCGGCGGGGAACAGTTGTGGGGTATCAACTTCAGACGTACTATCAGGAAGAACAACGAAGAGGTGTACTGGGTGCCGACTCCCCGACACCTGGGATGGTTAGGGCTTTATCGTCTCTCCAATGCAGGTACGCTGGATGGGCTTACAGGGCTTAATCAGGGCACCAACCTCCAGATCAAACCGTACATTGCCGGGGGTGCGGCTCGGGATCGTGATCTTTCACCGGGCTCCGGAGATCCTGCAATTACAACCAGCAGTGTCGCTGATGCAGGTCTCGATATCAAGTATGTACCCTCATCCAACTTTACTCTCGACCTTACTCTCAATACTGACTTTGCCCAGGTTGAAGCAGATCAGGAACGCATTAATCTGAGCCGTTTCAGCCTGTTCTTCCCTGAGAAGAGGGACTTCTTCCTGGAGGGTGCAGGGATATTCGGAAATGGTGGAGGTCGAGGTGGATTCGGAGGTATGGGTGGAGGTCGTGGAGGGTTCGGCCGCACACCCGATCTGCAGCTCTTCTACAGCCGCCGTATCGGTCTTTCGGCTGGAGAGGAGGTGCCGATTATCGGCGGCGGAAAACTGACGGGCAGGCAGGGACGGTGGACCATGGGACTCCTCAACGTTTATACAGGTGAAAAAGTACTGTTGGATGGCGAAATAGTGGATCCGACGTCGTGGTCCGTATTCACCCTGCGGCGCAATATTTTCGAGAGGTCGTCAATTGGAGTGTTGGCGATGAGCAAAGATCCGCGGTCGGGAGAGTACAACAGGTCGGTGCGTTTAGATGCAAATCTGGCCATTAATGAAGTCACTAAGATAACCGGTGATGTATCGCAGGTCTTTGATCCACAGATAACCGGAGATGCGCTCGCCTACTCCGGCAGGTTCGAATACGATACCGACCGGTACGATTTTAATATTTCCCGCAGAAAAGTGGGGGATGATTTCCAGGCAAACGAAATGGGATTTGTGCGCAGGACAGGAGTAAAAGAGACTTCGGGTGAACTGGGATGGAGTCCCAGACCGGAAACGATGGGTATCAGACAGATCGGATTGACTGCGGAGGGATCGTACCTGACCGATGCCGGGAATCGACTCCTCACCCGTGAGCTCTCGTTCCGTTCCAGGATAACAATGGAGAACACTGCCAGCTTCAACATCACAATGAGCAGGCAGTGGGATTTACTGAAATACGATTTCTCGATATATGACAATCCTGACAATGACGATGTTGTGATAATTCCGGCCGGTGCCTACGAGTGGACGGAGATGAATATCCATGGTTCAAGTGACAGCCGGAATCCCCTCAGATTCAGAGGGGGAGGATCGGCCGGAACATATTACAACGGTAACAAGATCAGCGGGTATATCAGTATAACCTGGCAGCCCGATCCTCATCTGAGTCTCGATCTGAGTCTGAACAGGAATAACCTCTGGAAGATAGGTACTATCGATCCTCTGCAGGCAGGCAACCTGGCATCCGAATCAGTCCTGGTCAGGAGTTTCACAACAAACACATTGAGTTTCCGCGGTCAGTACGCCTTTACTCCCAATCTGTTTGTGAAGGGGTATGTCCAGTACAACGACAGCAGGAATGCTATCGTCTCGAATTATCTGCTCCACTGGATCATCAGGGATGGCACCGAACTCTACCTGGTCTATAATGAATCCTACGACACCGGTATCGGCGGCTTCAATCCGATCGATACAAACAGAACTCTTATGTTAAAGGCTACCTATCTGTTACTGATGTAGGAGAAGAGTGAAGGTGAGGGATGAGATTTGTTGCTTTCCTCTCGAGTGAAAACGGTCTGGATCCCCATCCTCTTTGTTGTCAGCACTCTCCTGCTGGTTGCCCTGGCCAACTGGTGGATATATCAGCGGATCGAAAGTGCTCTGGATGAGAACCTGGGGAGCCGTCTCAGTTCTGTTGTCAGGGTGCTTCTGGCTTCGAACACCGTAATGGGTGATGTGCTTTTGGGCGATGAAGGCGGTTTCGACGATACGGCACTGGGGCTTATAGATGAAGTGCTGAAACAGGTGGAACGGGAGAACGACCTCGATGCGATACTGCTGCTCGATCCAATCGATTATAAGGTCGGATACTCATCGAGCGAACTGTATGCCCTCGGAGTACCCTATCCGCATCTCGAAACACACGGGGAGGCGATACTCGAAGCGGTGGCCTCAAACACCGTTTCGGTCTCTTCCACAATACGGGTGGGTTCCCTCTATCTGAAAAGCGGCTTTGCCCCGGTCGTCACACTGCTCGGGGACGAAGCACTGGTGGGTATCCTTGTCGTTGAGGCGAGTGCGGATTTTTTCGGCGTGCTGGCTACGGTTCGTGGAGTGATGGTGAGCGGTACAGCCGCAGCGGCCCTCCTTCTGCTGCTGCTGGTTATCGCCTATTTCGGTCTGCAGCGCCAGATAAGGCAGGCACAGCGATCGCTCGAAAGGGAAGACAGGATGGCTGCTCTGGGGCGGCTGGCCAGCCAGGTCGCCCACGAGATCAGGAACCCCGTTCAGATCATCAAGCTGTCCACCGACCGCATGAGCAGGTGGCTCACGAGCCAGCAGGGGGGCAGGCGCAGTGAAGATCCGGAATTGGTGGAAATGATGGAGTATATTGAAGAGGAAACAGGCCGTCTCCACGACCTTACAGAGCGTTACCTTACCTACACGCGGCATGGTGAGATTCAGCTTCGGGATACTCCGCCTGTCGAACTCGTGGAATCGGTTGCCTATGCGCTGGAGAGAATGAACCTGCCCGACGGGGTCGAGCTGAAGGTGGAGGTGGATCGCGAAATTCCTCAGATCTCCTGCGATCCCGATCAGATGAGGCAGGCGTTGCTCAATCTGGCATCGAACGCTCTGGAGGCTGTCGGTACGGCAGGCACGATGACCCTCTTCTCTTCTCTCAGGCCGCAGGACGATGAGGATGACCGGCGGCCTTCCACAGCAGGCTCTGTCTGCCTGGGCGTCGAGGATACGGGTCCGGGGATTCCGGAGAGGATCCGGCAGAAGATCTTCGAGCCGTTCTTCAGTACAAAGGAGGAAGGGAACGGACTCGGTCTGTATATCGTGGACGGGATAGTACGGGCGCACGGAGGGGATATCGAAGTTGAGAGCGTGGAAGGAGGAGGCAGCCGGATAGTCATCGTCCTGCCTCTTTCCAGAGATACCTGATCGAAAGGAATACTTTCCAGCCATGGCTCGAATTCTGGTTGTAGACGATGAAGCCCGCATGTCAGATCTGATCAGGAGGGAACTGGAGGACAACGGTCATTCGGTCGCCATCGCGGGGGATGGTCCATCTGCACTGGATCGATTAGGGGAGAGTGTATTCGATCTGGTTGTTACCGATCTGAAGATGCCGGGCATGGATGGATTGGAACTTCTGCAGATAATGCGAAGAGAATATCCGGGAACCGAGGTCGTTCTCATGACTGCATATGCCTCGGCTCAGACGGCTGTAAAGGCCATGAAGGAGGGTGCCTACGATTATCTGACTAAGCCGTTCGAGATGGATGAGCTGTTGATAATGGTCAACCGTATCAGCGAGATGAAGCGCCTCGAACTGGAGAACACCCGGTTGCGCGAAAAGATCTCCGATGAAGAGATGTCGCTGCTCGGAGAGTCAGCGGCAATCTCGGAGGTCATGGAACTCATTGAAAAGGTGGCCGGGCAGGACACCACCGTACTGATCGAAGGTGAGTCGGGCACCGGCAAGGAGCTGGCAGCCCGTTCGATCCATACTACAAGCTCCCGTTCCGGTTCCCCTCTGGTTATAGTGAACTGTGCAGCCATTCCGGAGAGCCTGATCGAGTCTGAACTGTTCGGACACGAAAAGGGGGCGTTCACTGGCGCCGACCGGCGCCGACCGGGCAGATTCGAACTTGCCGACGGGGGGACGATATTCCTGGATGAAGTGGCCGAACTCTCCGGCCATGCTCAGGTGAAACTGTTGAGGGTGCTGCAGGAGAGATCGCTTGAACGTCTCGGCGGCGGTGAGACTATCAGTGTGGATGTCCGTGTTATCGCTGCCACCAGCAGGAACCTGGAAAAACTGGTGGCCGGCGGAGAATACAGGGAGGAGCTCTTCTATAGGCTGAATGTATTCCCGATCCGGATGCCGCCACTGCGTGTTAGAAGAGATGATATAATCCTGCTGGCTCGTCACTTCGCCGAAAGAGAGAAGAAGGGGAATACGATTACGGCCGAAGCGGAGAACCTGTTGAAGAATCACGACTGGCCGGGGAACGTGCGGGAACTGGAAAACGTGATCGAGAGGGCTTCGATTCTGGCCGGGCCGAGAGAAAAGATAACCGCCCGTCTGGTGTCGAGTCTGTCGCAGACGACCGCGCTGACCGGCGGGGAAGCTGTTGCAGAAGATACCGGAACGGCCAGCGAGGATCGGGTTGTCATTCCCGAGGAAGGTGTGAACCTGGAAGAGCTTGAGAGGAGCTACATAATAAGAGCGATAGAGAAGGCGGGAGGAAATAAGACAGAGGCCGCACGTCTATTGCATATGACCCGTCGACGGCTCTATTCTCGTATGACTCATCACAACATCGATTATTAAGTGCATCGCTCCGTAATTACGGTAATGTATCGAGAGCGCCGAGGTGTCGGGCCGGCAAGGCACGAGGAGGAAGGCTCCTGGACGGCGAGCAACGCTGCTGGCCGGAATGCATCGGCGCTTGAATGCCGGCGTAATTGCGGAACGGTGTACTGAGGATAGTGGCATGCCGAACAAGATCGTGACAATCGAAAGCCACATTTACGACCAGCAGCAGTGTTACCCGGATTCGACAGGGGAATTCAGCAGCCTCCTCTGCCAGATTGCCCTTGCAGCGAAGGTGATCTCACGGGAAGTGAACAGGGCGGGACTGGGAGATATTCTGGGTGGGACCGGTTCAATTAACGTACAGGGCGAGAATGTCAAGAAGCTGGATGTTTTTGCGCGTGACATAATGGTGGAGGTTCTGCAGAAGGGTGGCAAGGTTTGCGCCATCCTGACAGAGGAGGACAGGGACCTGATAATGGTTCCCGACGGGATGAGAAAGGGCCACTATACGGTGAGCATGGACCCCCTGGACGGTTCCTCCAATATCGACGTAAACGTGAGCATCGGTACGATCTTCGGCATTACGCACAAGCTGACTCATGAGGATGACGAGGATGGAACCGTAGCTGATGTGCTGAGACCAGGCAACCAGCAGGTGTGCGCCGGATATGTCATTTACGGCTCTTCCACGATGATGGTTTACGCAGATCCCGCAGGTGGAGTGCATGGCTTCACACTGGATCCCAGCCTTGGCGAATTCCTGCTCAGCCATCCCGACATCAAAATTCCTGAAAGAGGCATAATCTACAGCATCAATGAAGGGTATGAGCCGTGGTGGAAAGAGCACACACGTCGTTACATCAACTACCTGAAATCGAACAAAACGGAACAACTCTATACGGGACGTTACATCGGAAGTCTTGTTGCAGATTTCCACCGCAATCTGCTCTACGGTGGTATTTTTCTCTATCCTGAGGACACAAAGGATCCGGAGAAACCTGCCGGTAAACTGCGCCTGCTCTACGAAGCTTCACCTCTGGCAATGGTTGTAGAAGCCGCCGGTGGCAAGGCCACTACCGGCTTCGAACCGATTCTCGACATTCAACCGGACGATCTGCACCAGCGGGTACCCCTGATTCTGGGGAGCAGGCTGGATGTGGAAGACTACCTGGCATTCTGCAAAGAAACTGCCGGACACGTAGGAGAGATGTGATGATTACAGCGACCTGGCACGGACACAGCTGTTATTCCTTCGATTTCGACGGCACGAAGGTGATAATCGATCCCTTCCTGTCCGATTCTCCAACCGCCGAAATAAAGCCCGACGAGGTCGAAGTTGATTACATCCTGCTTACACACGGCCACAGTGACCACGTCGGCGATGCCATGGCGATCGGAAAGAGAACCGGTGCGACCGTGATAGCACCATATGAGCTGGCATCCTATTTCGGAGCTCAGGGTCTCGAAGTCCACCCGATGCACATCGGGGGCGGTTACGATTTCCCATGGGGCAGGGTTCAGTTGACGATAGCCCATCACGGTTCCGCCCTGGTCGAGGAGGATGGCAAGACTATCGATCTGGGGAATCCGTGCGGATTTCTCGTCAAGGCTGAAGAGAAAACCATATACTTTGCCGGCGATACCGGACTCTTCCTCGACATGAAGCTGATAGGGGATCGGAACCGCATCGACCTGGCCCTGCTGCCGATCGGTGACAACTTCACCATGGGCGTGGAGGATGCCGTAACAGCTGCCGAGTACCTGAAACCGAAAGTGGCCATCCCGATGCATTACGGAACGTGGGAGCTGATAGACACCGACCCCCAGGCATTTGCCGATGGAGCGGAGAAGGTCGGCGTCAAGGCGGTTATCCTCGAAGTGGGAGAGAGTTATACACTCGAATAGTATGCATCGGACAATCCCGTATCGGACCTCCTCGCGACCCGCCCGGGCACGGTTGCGTGAGAAGGGAAGCCGATTTCTAGCCTTTCTGGAGCCGTGTGCCGACCGGGATTCGGCCGAAGCGCGACTGGCAGAGATAAGAAGCCGCTACCATGATTCCACCCACGTATGCTGGGCCTGGCGTCTCCTCTCCGAGCCCGAGCCCGGTGAAGCTTCATCCGATGTCGGCGAACCGGCAGGCAGCGCAGGCGTTCCAATGCTTGGAGTCCTGCAGTCGTATGACCTGTGGAATGTTCTGGGGATTGTAGTGAGATGGTTCGGAGGAACCAAACTGGGCAAAGGAGGACTTGCCAGAGCCTATCGTGACTCGCTGGCAGCTGCGGTAGAGAACGGGGATATCGTGGAATGAGTTTTGACGAGGGATCGGTGGTTGTTGCGGAACTGGATGCGGTTTCCGATGATACCGGTATGCGGTGGGCTATAGGCCTCGATCTGGGGGGATCCTCGCTGAAGGCGGGACTGGTTTCGATGGACGGCAGTATAAGAGAATTCCAGCGTACACCGATCGACAGACTGGCCGGACCTCAAAGCCTTCTCGACCTGATGGAGACCGAGATCGACCGGCTTGCCTCAGAGGCCGCTCTCAGGGGCTTTAGCCCAACCGGGGTCGGTGTCGGGTGTCCCGGCAGTATCGAGCGCGCCAGCGGGCGCATCCACAAGTCACCAAACTTCAGGGGGTGGGAGGGTTTCCCGCTGAGGGAACGACTGACACGGATCACCAATTATCCGATTTTCCTCGCCAATGACGTTAATGCAGCCGCGCTGGGTGAGCTGAAGTTCGGAGCCGGTGAGGATTACGACAATTTCGTCATGATAACCCTCGGTACAGGAGTGGGAGGTGCCCTTGTAATCGATGGCCGGCTCTACGACGGTGCTCAGGGATTTGCCGGCGAAATCGGACACATGGTCGTCGATCCGGAGGGGCCGGAATGTCCCTGCGGCAACAGGGGATGCCTCGAACGGCTGGTAGGGGCGGAAGCCCTGGTGGTTCGCGCACTTGAACTGCTCAAGGACTCCGACGACTCGGGTCCACTGGCATCTTTTCCTGCAGACGAGATAACTCCCAGAAGGATCGGTCTTGCAGCTCTCGATGGTGATGCTGTCGCCCGCAAGGTCCTGTCCGAGATGGGACGATGGCTTGGATTGACACTTATCTCTATTATTAATGTACTCGATCCCGATTGCATTCTGGTCGGAGGAGGTATCGCGCAGGCGGGACCTCCACTCTTCAATGCAATCCGAAAGACCGTAGGAGATCACCCGATGTCGGGGTCAGCACGGGTCGTCCCTATAGTAACCGCCACGCTGGGACCGCGAGCCGGTACCATCGGGGCTGGAGCTCTTGCCTTATGGCCCGAATTGACTACCGCACCCTGAGTACTCAAGCAACCACCGGGATGATGCTCCCTGTGGGAATCAGGTCCTGTGCGGGATTCTCTCTCCTCGTACTGTTCAGTTGCCTGGTTTCTCTCTCATCAATTCATGCCGGAGTTGCTGCATCTGTGCAGGATCCGGTTCGTTCTGCGATACAGGATACCCTGCACACTGTTGGGCAGGACACCCTGGCGGCAGCTCAGCAGGACACCCTGGCGGCAGCTCAGCAGGATACAGTCGGAACGGAAACCACCGAGAGAGCAGGTGCTGTTCAGGACAGCCTCATCTACGGATTCACAACGGCTGAAAGCGATGGAACCATTGCAACACTTCGGGGCTCCCCAGAATTGCCTGCCTGGGCCAGGTATCGGGATATCGAGTTGAAAGCAGGGATCATAATAATGGATTTCGACAGGGAGGTGATGACAGCCCTTCCGATGCCGGACACCTCTGCGGCAGGTGACCGGGGCCCCCTCAACAGACCCGTCTTCCGGCAGGGAGACCAGGTTGTGGTGGGTGACAGGATGGATTACGACCTCAGATCCGACAAAGGTACTGTATGGGTTGCAAGAACCGAATATGAGCTCGGTTACTATCACGGAGAGCGGATCAACGCCATCACGGGTGATCCCGACTATCTGACCGTACGCCAGGCGTGGTTCACTACGTGCGACAGGGAGGAGGATCCGCACTACTACTTCTCGGCCGAGCAGATGAAGATAATTCCTGAGGACAAGGTGATCGCAAGGGAGATACGCTTTAATCTCCTCGGAATCCCCATACCACCGCCACCTCTGCCGGCATTTCCATTCCTGATAAAATCGATCCGTTCCGGACGCCAGTCGGGACTGCTGATGCCCCAGTACTCAAGCAATTCCCTGACAGGTCTGACACTGAAGGACCTGGGATTCTACTGGGCGCCCAGCGCTTATTACGATGCCAGAATCGTGGCGGACATTACTGAATTGAAAGGTGTGGTACTGCGTACACGAGCCCGGTACGCATTGCGCTACAGGCTCCAGGGTAACGTCGAGGCAACCTACAACTACGACCGGTTGAACAGGATCACCCGGTGGGAAACCAGGTTCAACCACTATCAGCAGATAGATCCCACCATGCGTGTGGTTGCGCAGGGTAATTTCAGTTCCTCCTCCTCTTTCAACACAGATCTCTCCGACGACCTGGAACGCCGCCTGCAGCGGATTCTGCGCAGCCACCTTAATATCAGTAAACGATTTAAAAGCAGGACCAACCTGGCCGTCACACTGAGCCAGACCCGTTATCTCGACACCGATATCACAACCAGCCAGTTCCCGAACATGACCTTCCGGGTTCCACGCCGGCCTCTTTTCGGCACGAGCGGCGCCACGCAGGAGCAGGGCGTTCCCGGTGGACTGGTCGGATTCGGACTGGCTGCTTCAAGGCAGGAGATCGATCTGAAGGGTCCGGCCTGGTACGAGAACTTCTACGTCGACTACAACATATCGTACAGATCGAACGTCAGAGCCGAGCCGGACACCACGATCAGCCAGATCGGTATGGAGCAGAAGACAAACCTGAGTTATTCCGGAAAGGTGTTCGGCTGGTTGAACCTCCAGCCCAGTCTCTCCGCCCGGGAGGACTGGTATTTCGGTTCCACGGCTGAGGATGGGTTCCAGCGCCGCATGCTCTGGAGTTCCACTCTGCGTGCCAGCACCAAGCTCTACGGTCTCTCCGATCGTCCATTCGGCATCAATGCCTCTTTCCGCCATGTAGTCGAGCCGAGCCTGTCGGTCAGCTACCAACCCGACTTTTCAGACAGGCCGAATGTGCCGACGATGTTCGGAGGCAATCCGAAGGGACGGAAGAGTCTCTCCTTCAGCCTCGGGCAGATATTCCAGATGAAACGGCAGATCGGAGAGCAGGAACGTAAGCTGGACCTTGCTCGAGTGACCACTACAGCTTCATACAACGGCCAGGCGAAGGGCCGTAAACTGTCGGACGTGCGCACTTCGTTGATTACAAATGCCGGGCGCATACTGAACCTGCAGATAAACCTTATCCACAGTCTCTATGAGCCCGACACAGATCGGTTCCAGTGGAAACCGGTTACGCAGTCGGCCAGCTATCGGAGTTCACTCCGACTCGACAGCGCCATGGTTTACGGGTGGTTGGGTTTGGGGAAGGGTCGGGCCGGCGCACAAGAGGGCGAGGAGGAATCCGGGGAGGCCGAACAGCCGCCTCAGGCAGCTGAAGATGAAGAGGAGATTCCCTTCGGTGTACCAACAAGGGATGCAGGTCGACTCTTCAGCTCGGCTGCCGGGCAGCGACGCGGTGGAGAGTGGCGCTGGAACCTTTCACTCAGTCACAATTACGCCTGGATGAGGGGAGGTTCAACACCGCGGCATAGTCTGGACGGCTCGCTCTCTCTGAATGTGCCGAAATGGTCCTTCTCCTGGTCGACTCGATACGATGTGGCCGGTAAGGATCTGGTCCGACAGTCGTTCAGCATCTATCGGGATCTTCACTGCTGGGAAGCACGACTGCAGGTGGTGCCGAGCGGACCGGGGAGAGGATACTGGTTCGTGATAGCCATTAAGGAGATCCCAGAGATCAAGTACGAACGGCGGCAAACCGTGTTCTGATGCGGGTTTTCGCCTGATAACGGCTTGACACTCGCTTCATGGGCCGCCTAAGATAACGTCAAGCTTTAAGCGCAGCATAAGCTGCAGAGCCATTATCGACTGGCAGGAGGTGACAGGATGACAAAGAAGGAGATCGTGGCGAAGGCTGCCGATGCAGCAGGAATCTCGAAGGCCAAGGCGGAAGTCGCCATAAACGCCACGTTCGACGAGATTGCCACAACGCTGAAAAGGGGTGACAAGGTAACCTTCGTAGGCTTTGGGACATTCTCGACATCATACAGGAATGCCCGTATCGGCCGTAATCCGCGCACAGGCGCCACGATTAACATCGCGGCCAGCACCGTGCCGAGATTCAAGGCCGGGAAGGCACTGAAAGACGCAGTAAGGTAGAGTTCACCAGAAAATAAGGACAAGAAGGAGCAAGGGCCTTGGCCCTGCTCCTTTTTTGTTGGTTAATCCGGGTAGAAGCAGAATAAATATGTAATGGAACGCGGCACTCAGGCAGATATCGCACTACTGTCGGTGGTTATTCTGTGGGGAACCAGCTTCTCGATCGCCAAAGAGGCACTGCAGTGGATCACTCCTGTACTCTTTGTGGTAGTGCGTTTTCTGCTGGCAGGAGCCATCTGGCTGGTCGTTTACGGTCACCTGCTGAAAAAAAATCAAAAAAATTTCACGTGGAAAATCGCCTTGAAAGGATCTCTTCTAGGCGTGGTTCTGGGAGCCGGTTTCGTACTTCAGACAGCAGGATTGAACCTTACCCGGGCCACCATGTCCGGTTTTCTCACCGGGCTGGTAGTCGTCATCGTTCCCTTCTTTGTAATCATCCTGGAACGGAAGATCCCTAAAGCAACTTCGTTGACCGGAGTGGTCGTGTGCACCTTCGGACTCTGGGTACTCACCTCATCCCCGGGTGCCGGATTCAACTTCGGTGACCTGCTGACAATCGGAGCAGCCGTGTTCTTCGCACTTCACCTGGTCCTGGTTCAGATATTCACCAGGGAGCACGACCCGAGAGTTCTGACCCTGATGCAGCCGATCGGTGCCCTGCTTGTTGCCATACCGCTTATTTTCATACTTGAATCTCCATCGGTGACAATCCACTGGTCACTGGTGTGGCGATGGCTTGTGCTGGGAACCATGGTGGCCGTCACCATAGCTGTTCAGCTCTACTGGCAGCGCTTCATTACGGCTACACGGGCGGCGATAATCTTCACCCTCGAGCAGCCCCTTGCCGCGTTTTTCGCATTTCTGATCCTGGGTGAGGTGCTGACCGGCAGGGCTTATCTGGGCGGAGGACTGATTTTCATCGGCATGCTCGTGGCAGAAGGGGGAGCCAGGATCCTGCCCGGACGCCTCGGCGCTCTCGATACATCACCGTAATTACGGAGCGGTGCACTTAATAACCTGGCAGTGAGGGGATATACCCGATCGACAGACGGAGCCAGTTGGAGCGCTTTCGGTTGTGCTCTGATGGATGAATCCCGCAGAGGATTCTGGAAACGAAGTGCCCCAGCAGCGCCCCCGCGAATACATCTGTAGTCCAGTGCAGGTCTTCTCTTATCCGTGAAAGCGCCACCAGAGACGCCATGCTGTACGCGATATATGAAACCGGCGCTCCATATTCGTCTGAGAGAACGGTCGCCAGACAGAATGCCTGGGCTGCGTGGCTGGAAGGCCAGGAACTTGCACCACTGAACGGTCTGAAGGAGAAGCCGCCCTTCTCCTTGAAAGGTCTTTCGCGACCCGCCGATAATTTGAAGAATCCTGTAAGAATCCCGGTGAACACACTCGATTCCCATCCAAGTGCACCCACTCTTTTCAACCTCTCATCATCGGTTAAATGGCCGGCCAGATAGGACGCTCCACTCAACAACTGTATCACTTGAACACGTCCGAATGGTTCTATGACATCCCTGTTCCTGTCCAGATATGACAGGTCGGTTTCCAGAATCCTCTCCCTTATCGGTTCATCCTGAATTGCCAGCAGCAGGAATCCACCGGAGATAGCTGCAAGAAGGGGGAGGTCGTCAGATCCGATCGTGGCGGGGGCTCCGGCAATCTCCAGCCCGTCGTGGACCAGCATGGCGACCGTTCTGTCGATAACAGTGGACAGGGAGAGAGTATCTGAAGCTGATTGTCCGAATTCAGAAGAGGACTGTGCATCGGCAATGGTTGTCTGAGACATCGTCGACAGACCGAGCAGAACAAGTGCCATGTCACGCAACAACCGTGGCATTCGAGCGGCGCCGCATCCCGGCCGGCGGCGTTGCGTCTCCTCGCCATAGCCACCGCTATGCCTCGTCGCCACGCCTTGCCGGTCAAGCACGGCGTCACTCTCGGTGCCGACATTTGCTACGTGACATGACACCAGTGCTGAAGCTGTTTCATGATCGAGCATAAATCAATTCTCTCAGAAATCAGGATTTGCATGCCGCTGCATCTTCAATAACCAATTCTGTGGCAGGAATCGACCTGTAATTGATAGTGACATTTTCACAATGAGACGAGAGTTCTTGACCTGAACCGATCTTCGACTTAGTGTGGAGTTTTGATGAAACCAGGATATCTGAAATATCCCCGCCTGACAGCCTCCTGCCCGAGAGTGTGTGGAGGTTTTTTTACACCCTATAACAGCCAGAGGCCAGTGCGATGACAGCCAGGTCCCGGAAATCTGTCTCAGGAAAAGAGGCCACGGTGATGAATGCGGCTCAACTCAAACGGGCACTCATCCGGATGGCCCATGAGATCATTGAGGATACGGAGGGGGCGAAAGACCTGGCCATTGTCGGGATGCGGACGCGCGGAGTGTATCTGGCCAGAAGGCTGGCCGAATTTATCTCAGAAAGTTCCGGCTCCGATGTGCCGGTGGGTGTACTCGACGTAACCCTTTACCGGGATGACTTCCGCAGGAGAGACAAAGCCCCGGTTGTCAAGTCGAGTGATCTCCCATTCGATGTCGACGGACGGACCATCGTACTTGTCGATGACGTGCTCTATACCGGAAGAACGGTTCGAGCCGCACTCGACAGCCTGATGGACTACGGCAGACCGAATGTGATCCACCTGGCTGTACTCGTTGATCGGGGACACCGGCAACTGCCGATAAGTGCCGATTATATCGGACAGGAAGTTCGCACAATGGAAGGGCAGGAGATACTGGTACTCGTGAACGAGGAGGATGGCAAGGACGCCGTCTACCTGGTGGAAACACCAGAGAAGCATTTAACATCATGATAAAGAGAACGGAGAGCTGGGTGTGACGGCAAAACAGCTATCGATAAGACATCTGGTCGGTCTCGAAGGTGTCCCTGCCTCGGACATCGAACTGCTGCTCGATACGGCAGAATCATTCAGGGAGATTCTGGAAAGGCCTATCAAGAAGGTTCCGACCCTTACCGGAGTTACCATTGTAAACTTTTTCTACGAGCCCTCCACTCGTACACGTCTCTCCTTCGAGATGGCTGAGAAGCGGCTTTCGGCGGATATCATCAATTTCAGCACTACGATTTCGAGTGTCAAAAAGGGTGAAACACTGAAGGACACCATCCGCAATATCGAAGCCATGAAGATCGATATGGTTGTAATAAGGCACAGTCACGCGGGTGCCGCCGATTACATGACCAGGTGCACCGATGCAGTAATCCTCAACGCCGGGGACGGTTGTCACGAGCACCCAACCCAGGGACTGCTGGACCTCATGACCATGCGCCAGCACACAAATAAGCCCTTCAAAGGTCTCAGGGTTCTGATGGTAGGGGATATGCGTCACAGCAGGGTGATCCGCAGCGACCTGTGGGGTCTGAAAACACTCGGAGCTTCGGTAGCGGTCTGCGGTCCGCCAAGCCTGATGCCCGCCGGTGTGGATGCCTTCGATATAGACGTCTACGACGATCTGGATGAGGCACTTGAAGGCGCGGACGTGGTCAACGTGATGCGGATCCAGCTTGAGAGGCAGGAGGGCGGTCTGATACCGAGCCTGAGGGAATATAACAGGACTTTCGGAATCACCAGAGAGAGGCTGAAAGGGACTAAGAAAGACCTGGTGATAATGCATCCGGGCCCGATCAACCGTGGAGTTGAGATAGACACCGATGTCGCCGATGGAGAACGATCTGTGATCCTGCGACAGGTGACCAACGGAGTGGCAGTAAGGATGGCAAGTCTGGTGCTGCTGGCACCCCAGGAAATTGTTCAGGCATAGTAGAGCAGTCTCATACGAAGAAGTGAAATCTCTGGAAGGATAGAGCGAAGAGTGGCTGACATTCTCATAAAGGGCGGAAGGGTCATCGACCCTTCTCAAAATCTGGATAAGGTCACAGACGTTGCAGTCAGGCGGGGCCGCGTCGAAGCTCTGGCAAGGGTGGGAACCGGTGCCCGCGCCAGTTTCGGAACAGTGATCGATGCCGCGGGCAAGGTTGTATGTCCCGGTCTGATAGATATGCATGTCCATCTGAGGGAACCGGGCTTCGAGCACAAGGAAACAGTGGCAACCGGCTGCAGGGCGGCAGCGGCTGGGGGATTCACCGGTATAGCCTGCATGCCCAATACCAGCCCCTGTATTGATGATGCAGCAACCGTGAAGCTGATTCTGGAAAAGGCATCAGAGGTGAAATTCAACGTGTGGCCGATAGCGGCCGTATCGCTGGGAAGGGAAGGCAAAGCACTTACCGAGATGTCAGAGCTCGTGGACACGGGCGCGACGGGTTTCAGCGATGACGGTAACCCGGTACACGACAGCCATCTGATGCGTACCGCCCTTGAATACTCGAAGATGCTGGGAGTACCGATAATCCAGCATGCAGAAGATCCGGTGCTGACTGTTCACGGATCGATGCATGAAGGTCGGGCCTCGGCCATTATGGGTGTCAGGGGTATGCCTGGTATCGCTGAGGACGTTATCGTGGCTCGCGATCTGCTGATCGCTGAATACACTGGAGGACACCTGCATCTTGCCCACCTCAGTACCGCCACGAGCCTGGAACTGGTCCGTCAGGCAAAAAAACGTGGTGTGCACGTCACCTGTGAGGTGACACCGCAGCACCTGTCGCTCTCAGATGAGGATGTGCGGGTATCCGGCCTTGATCCAAACTGGAAGATGTCACCGCCCCTGCGTTCCAAAGAGGATGTGAAGGCACTCAGAAAGGGACTTAAGGACGGTACGATAGATCTGATAGCCACAGATCATGCGCCTCATCACCTCGACGATAAGGACACGACATTCGAGGATGCTGCTTTCGGTATCGTGGGTCTGGAGACCGCGCTGGGTGTCATAATGACTGAGCTTGTCGAGCCGGGTGTTATTGATCTGCCGGCCGCCATATCACTGATGAGCACGAATGCAGCCGATGTGTTCAATCTGGAAGGAGGTACCCTCCAGCCAGGCAGTGAAGCCAATATCACGATCTTCGATCCTGAGATAGAATGGACCGTAGATACAGGGGAATTCAGGTCGAAAAGCATAAACACACCATGGGCAGGCTCTGCACTGAAAGGTAAAACAACTGAAGTAGTCGTTCAGGGCAGGCTGTACAGGTAGTCATTCTGGAGCAGTGATTCCGGAGTTGTTATTCCGGACGGGCTTCTTCAATCCCGCTCATCGCATACTCTGATAGAGCCGTAATGGTCAGGCTGGGGTTCACACCTGGATTTGCCGGCACTATCGAACCATCCACCACGTATAGACCTGGATAATTATGCACCTGGCAGTTTAGATCGATCACCCCGTTTTCCGCACTGTCGCCAAACAGGCAGCCGCCCAGCAGGTGTGGGGTGGTGGGCATGTTGAAGAGATTTTCGCTTACCGTCCCGAGCGGGATACTATTGGTCTTTCCGGCAAATTCCCGCGTTATCTTATGCCCGATGTCGATCCTGGCCGGTACGGTGTGTTTGGGATCGGGCTCGGATACGACTCCACGCCGGAAGAAAGTAAGCAGACTGCGTCCGTATCTCACCTTCATCCAGCTGTCCTCGGTCTGCATTGTCATGATTATGGTCATGCGACGAGCCCAGCCCGGCAGGATATGAGCCCGCACGGCATCGATCGGATGGCGCACCAACTCCCACGCGGTTTTGAGAATCCGGATCGGAATGCTCTCTCCGGTCGATACAAGAGGTGATGAGATGATCCGCATGAATGAGGATCCTGCCGGGTAGCGTACCGGTTCGATCCGCGTTACATCATCGGCATCGAAGATGGATGTGATGGAGATGCCTTCGGAATAGTTCGGTTCCCTGTCGCGCGTTATGCAGCCCTGCAGAGCTTCTCCGTTTGTGCGGACGACAGCTCCCAGGCGTTGCGAGATACCGGGCAGCGACTTCGTCTTATCGCGGCAGCGAAAGAGCAGGCGAAGGGTACCGAGTGTGCCGGCGGACACAACCACATTCCTCGCCCGGATCGACCTGGCGGGTCTGAAAGGCCAGGCGGTCGTCCGGCGGTAAACCACTTTATATTTTGCGCTATCGGGTTGATTGGCGGGGAGGGGACGGATATCTGTAACCTCCGACTCGGGGAGGATTTCCGCGCCCAGCTTTTCGGCGAAATAGAGGTAGTTCTTTACGAGCGTGTTTTTGGAGTTATAACGGCAGCCGACCATGCAGCCGCCGCAGTGACTGCACCCGGCTCGTGGAGGACCCTCTCCGTTGAAATATGGATCGGGAATCTCTTTCTCCTCCTCTCCCTCCTTACCGAAGAATACGCCTACCTCTGTTTTCCGAAAGGTGTCCGCGACCCCCATTTCCTCGGCGATCTCTTTCAGTATCAGATCACCGGGCCACAACTTTGGATTGGTTGTCACTCCCAGCATATGCCGGGCCGTCTCGTAGTGGGGCGTCAGGATCTCACGCCAGTCTGCAAGGCGTTTCCATGCCGGGTTTGCAAAGAGACGGTCATTCGGTACTTCCAGTACATTGGCGTAGCCGAGGCTTCCCCCTCCCACTCCACTTCCGTGCAGGTACATAAGGCCTTTCAGGACACTTATCTGCAGGATGCCGAAACATCTGAGAGGAGGGAGCCACAGGTACTTCCAGACGATCCAGTTGGTACGGGCGAAATCTGTATCCTCATAGCGTTTCCCGCGCTCCAGCACCAGTACGCTGTAGCCCTTCTCCTTCAGGCGCATGGCAGAAACGCTCCCCCCGAATCCCGATCCGATCACTACGAAGTCGTATATGTCTGTCTGTCGTCCGTTACTCAAGGGGCTTCGCTCCGTTTCAACTTCAACGCTCCACTATGTTTCCATCAGCGTCGATTATGAAAATCGGGCCGAATCCCTGTTCCCGTATGCCTTCTTCAATCACTGCCCTGTCACCAACAACGACCCAGATCATGTTGTCGGGATGCAGGGCGGATTTCGCTGCATCGGTTATTCTTCTCAGATCGAGGGAATAGATCCTGTCGGTGTATGTTTCGAAATAATCCTGCTCATAGCCGTATTCGACCATTTCGATAATCGAGCCGGCCACGGCGCTATTGGTTTCCCACATGCCTGGCAGGGTCAGGGTCATCATGGCCTTGGCATTTACAAGTTCTTCAGCAGTGGCTGGATTATCATTCGCGATACCGCGCAGCTCTTTTTCGATCTCCACCATTGATTCGCGTGTCTTATCCGACTGGATTGGAGCATAAACGAGGAATGGTCTCTGACCGCGGGCATCCAGAATCAGGCTCATGGCGCCATATGACCAGTGCTTATCCTCCCGCAGATTCATATTGATTCTTGCAGTGAACACGCCTCCCAGGATTGTGTTCATGGTCTGAATGGCGATCTCGTCCGGGTTGGCCTTGGGAGGTACCACGTGACCGGCAAAGATAACCGACTGTATGGCTCCGGGACGATCCATTATGTAGACAACCGATCCGTCACTCTGGTCGACAGGTGATACGTTCTTGGAGGGAATTCTGCCTCTCCTCCATCCTCTGAAGAGGTTCTCGATCTTCGGTTCAATCTCCGCGATCGTTGTTGCCCCAACCACCACGAGGGTTGCGTTATTCGGTTTGAACCAGGTCTCGTGGAACTCGATCAGATCGCTTCTTTCTATCTGTGATACCGATACTTCAGTTCCATTCCCTGAGAATGGATTGCTGTAGGCATGTCCATCACCATAGATCAACCTTGGAAATACCCTGAGAGCTATTCCTATTGGCTGAGCCATCTCCTGCTGGATGCTGGCCAGCTGCTGCTGCTTCAACCGCTGGAAATCGGCTTCCGGGAAAGCTGGATTAAGAATCACGTCGGCATAGATGTCGAGCGATGCATCAAGGTTTTCCTTTAGAGCCGACATGGAGACAGTGGACATATCGAGATCTGAACCGGCACCCAGGGTCGCACCGAGTAATGCCAGTTCCTCACTTATCTGCAGTGATGTCCGGTTCCCGGTACCCTCGTCCAGCATCGACATGGCCAGGCTTGCCAGACCGGGAGTTCCCATCTGGTCGGCGGCGTAGCCTGCATCGAAGAGGAGACTGAAATTGACGACAGGGATCGATGAGCGCTCGGCTACAATCACCTGCAATCCGTTGGACAGGGTCGTCTGTTCGAAATCAACGAAGTTGACTGCTGGTGGTGCACCGGATTCAGGAATGGCGGTTCGATCTACATCAGTGCCGGAAGCCGCGTTGGTCGGAAAGGGCTGTACTTCAAGATTGTAGTCACCATCACTCAACCACCTCGCTGTTACCTTCTGAAGATCCTCTCGTGTTGCACCGGCGATTCTTTCCGCTGTCTTCTGATAGAAATCCGGGTTGCCTCCATATATTTCACTCATGGCCAGCACATCAGACTTGCCGCCGAAACCGCCGATACTCTCGATACCGCGGATTAATGATGCGCGATACTGGGTTTTGACACGGCGCAGCTCATCATCGGTGGGACCTTCTGAAATGAACCTCTGAAGCTCTTCGTCGAGTGCGTGCTCCACTTCCGACAGGGCAACACCCTGTCGAGCCGAAGCGATGAATACCATCTGGCCGCCAATCTCCGATAGGTTTGCAGAAGCTGAAGCATCGGTAGCGATCTGATCATCGTATACCAGACGCTTGTAGAACCTGGAATTCTTGCCCGATGAAAGAACATCAGCGACCAGGTTGAGAAGAGTGCCATCGAGAGAGCCCCATTCAGGTATGTTCCAAACCCTGTAGATCCTGGCCTGGGGAACTCTGTCCTGCATTACCTGGCGCTTTGAGCCTGTGCGTTCGGCAATCCAGGTCTCGTGTTTGGCTAGAGGTGGTCCGGGTGGGATATTGCCGAAATACTGCTCAGCTTTTACCCGTGCCGTTGCCATGTCAATATCGCCGGCAATTGAGAGAACAGCATTGTCCGGGCCGTAGTAGGTTCTGAACCATTCATGAACATCTTCAAGTGAGGCAGCATTCAGATCGTCCATAGAACCGATAACAGACCATGAATAGGGATGTCCGGCCGGATAGGTATTCTCTGCAATCTCCGTCCATACGCGTCCGTAAGGCTGATTCTCGCTCTGTCGCTTTTCGTTCTGAACAACGCCTCGCTGCTCGTCCAGTTTCTCCTGGGTAATAGCATTGACCATGAAACCCATGCGGTCCGATTCCATCCAGAGTGCTGTGTCCAGGGCAGAAATCGGAACGTTTTCAAAGTAATTGGTCCTGTCCTCATTGGTTGTTCCATTCAGGTTCGTTGCCCCGATCGGCTCCAGAATTGAGAAGTAATCGAGATCTGCATGCTCGCTCCCGTTGAACATCAGGTGTTCGAACAGGTGAGCGAATCCTGTGCGTCCGGGCTTCTCGTTTTTCGAGCCTACGTGGTACCAGATATTAACGGCCACGATAGGTGCTTTATGATCCTCATGGACTATCACGGTAAGACCGTTATCGAGGACGAATTTCTCGTATGGTATATCGATCTCGGAGGGATTCTGCTGAGCAAGCACCGGCTGAATGGCTGCAGGCAGAATGATGAAGACCGAAAAGACGGAAAGAAAATACGGGCGGATTCTCATGATCATGCATCTCCTGTGCAGGTTTATGAACGTCAGCTAGTATAGTCGCCACACTCCTTCAACAGAAGTGCTCCTGTCATTCCGGGCAGCCACTCTTGACAGCGGAAGAGACTATCGCAAACTTCATATCCTTCCAGATGGAAACCCGTGAGGAGGGATTTCTGATGATTCGATCGTTCTCTAAGAAGATGATGATTGTGGTCCCGGTTATCGCATTCGCCCTGATTGTCGTGTCTCTCAACAGCACACCAGTCGAGGTGCTTGGATTCTCGTCATATGCAGCGATCGAGTCGGAGCGACCCATTACCCGGGAAGAACAATCCGTTTTAACCAGGATCCAGGTGTCGGAGCGAATCTGGATGCTCTCCGGCAGAGGCGGGAACATAGGAGTCATCATTACCGATGACGGCGTAGTGGTGATTGACACTCAGTTTGAAAATGCTGCCCCAGCGCTCGTCGAACAGATCAGCACCCTTACCGATCAGCCGATTCGCTACATAATCAATACGCACGTTCATGGCGATCATGTGGGCGGCAATGCCTACATGCAGCAGTACGGTATGGTAATCGCTCATCAGAACACCTACGACAGAATGCTTTCCCGGTGGGAAGGTGAAGGTGCTCCCGGCAGAGGGGATGGGTTTCCTCAACTGACATTCAGAGATTCTTTTACCCTCAATATCGGTGGGATCGAGATACAGCTCTTCCACCTGGGTCGCGGACATACCGATACAGATGTGGTAGTCTGGGTCCCCGACGAAAATGTCGTCCACGTGGGAGACCTCTTCTTCAACAGGATGACACCTTATGTTGACAGGAACAACGGCTGCCACACCGGCATGTGGATTTCAGTTATCGATCAGATCATTCAGAGAATCAACTCCGATACCAGAGTCATCCCGGGACATGGGGATCTAAGTGATGTGGATGGATTCAGAACCATGGCCCGCTATCTGCAGGCCGTGCGTCGAGTTGTCCAGACAGCCCATTCCGAAGGCAAAACGAAAGAAGAAATTCTCTCTCTAACGCTCGCTGATCTGGGAGAGCAGTTTGCCGACTGGAGCGGCGACAGGCTGAGCATGGCTCTCTCGGCAGCGTACGCTGAAATTGTAGGCGATGGCCCCACAATTCATTCACGCCTGCGCATGATTTCAACCTGGGCGGTGCCAGACGGGTTACTGACCGGGAATCTGATGGTCTGGTCCTGGTGATCTATAAATAGGAGCAGTCATGCTGTTTGAAAAAATCAGTGAGCAGGGTTCGGATTTTCTGGGGGTGAAGTACCCCCTGATCGCTGGTGCCATGACCTGGATCAGTGATGTACCCCTCATGCAGGCGGTCTCCGACAGTGGTGCCTTTCCCGTACTGGCGGGCGGCAATATGCCCGAGGATATGTTCGAAGCGGAAGTCGACCGGTGCATTGAAACTCTCGAGCAGCCCTTTGCGGTGAATCTGATAACGCTGGCCCCTTTCTATCGGGCTCACTATGAGATCGTCCAGTCGAAGGATGTTCCCTTTGTGGTTTTTGCCGGCGGTCTTCCCAGAAAAGCTGAGATCCAGGGAATGAAAAAGACCGGCAAGAGAACGATGTCCTTTTCTGCAGAGCGCAGTGTTGCCGAGCAGCAGATCAGGTTTGGGATCGATGCCCTGATCCTGGAGGGTAACGAAGCGGGAGGGCACATAGGACACGTTTCACTGATCATCCTGCTGCAGCAGGTGCTCTTTCAGTTCGATCAGATCCCTATATTTGTCGGAGGTGGTCTGGCGACGGGAAAAATCGTCGCTCACCTGCTGTTGATGGGAGCCGCCGGCTGCCAGTTCGGGACCCTCTTCGTGATGACAGAGGAGTGCTCTGCCCACCCCGATTTCAAGCAGGCATTTATCAAGGCGCGGGCCAGACAGGCAGTTTCGACGCCTCAGTATGACTCGAAGCTGCCGGTGGTCGCCGTCCGTGCAATCAAGAACAAGGGATTGGCTGAATTCGGCAAGCTGCAGCTCAGGCTGTTGAATGAGCTGGCTGAAGGAACTATTACAAGGGAAAGAGCGCAGTTCGAGGTTGAGAAATACTGGGTTGGTGCACTGCAGCGTGCAGTAGTTGAGGGAGATATCGATTACGGATCATTGATGGCCGGCCAGAGTGTCGGAATGATGCATGACATAAAACCCATGAAAACCGTTGTCGATGACCTGGTCGCTGATGCCGAGAGTGAGCTGAAACGCGTAGCGGACCGGTTATCCGCCTCACTTGAGGATTAATGCTGTAACTGTTGAGATTATCAGGAGCATGGCTGTTCCTGCTGCCACCGTTTGTCTCCCTTTATGTCCGGCGCTGACAAGGAGCGGCATCAGGGCGGCAGCGACCATTGCGGCCTGAGCTACAAGGTTGATACTCGTATTGAATCCGAAAGCGTCATAGAAGAGCGGCTCCATCGGTATCCATAAACAGGCAACTACCAGCAGGGATAATAGAGGAACAGTTAATTCGGCGTGTCGTGAGCCCCCGACCTTCAGGCGGAGCCCGATTATCCCGAAAAGACCTGCGAACAATGCTGGAACCATGGCCAGGTAACTCGCACCGGGCATCAGCAGGGCAGCAAGCAGACCGATCACCGCCCACCAGATCCAGATACCGCACCACATCTCCCATATGCCGGACAACTTGAATCGTCTGATCCAGGCATGCACAAGTACAACGATCCAGAGAATTACCAGCAGCCAGATGGCGATACTCAATACCACAGGGTGTTTGAGCCAGACGGCTGAATTTGTGCCGGTAACCTTCAGCAATTGATCGAACAGCAATCCGCATACCATCGCACCAACCAGCATCACCGGCCACAATATCATCGATCCGATAATATGCCTGATGCATCCAAACCTGTGGCGGCTTATCTGGATAATAACTGCAAGGAGCAGCAGCAGGCTGAGTATTGCCAGGGGGATGGTCCAGCCCTGGGGCCAGACGATTACCTTTGCACTGAAGAGGTCGAAGAATACAGCCTGACCGGCAGTGGGTTCCGTCAGATCAGAACTGGATAGGGCCCGAACAAGAGCCAGTGCGTTATCGCCCTGATGCTGCAGGCTGCTGAGACTGACATTTTCCAGGTTGTCCTGCGCAGTATGGTAATGGGAGGCACTGCCTATAAACGCAAAGTTATATCCGGCGATGCCCTTTCTCTTGAATATCGTGAAATCAGAATCGTTGGGCATCGTTTTGTAGATTTCAACGAATACGGAACTTGTGAACGGTCGCTTGATTTTTCGGGCGAATATGCGTGCCAGCCACAGATTCTGTTCGCTTGTTTCATACATGAGACTGGGACCAGATGTGCCCCGGGCATCCAGGTTCACAAAGGCTTTGACGCTGTCGAACCACGGATGCTCTTCTACAAATGCCCTTGCTCCCAGTAGACCGATCTCCTCGGCATCTGTGAGGAGGAAAATGATATCATTGAGGAATCTGGCATCCGATCTGAGTATCCGGGCGATCTCCAGAATAATTGCGACCGAAACACCGGAATCAGATGCACCCGGTCCCCATCTTACAGAATCGTAGTGGGTGAGAAGCAGTACACTATTGCCCGGTCCGGTTCCTTCCAGACGTGCCATGATATTGAATATGGGATATGTACTGTTTCGCCTCTCAACCGTGGCTTCCTGAATTGCTGTTTCATATCCCATGGATGCGAACTCATCAAGAATAAGGTCGCGGACATCAGTATTGTGTTCACTCCCGGAGGGTCGGGGTATCCCGTCGCCGACAAGTCCGGCCAGGACGGGCATCGCCCGTTCCGCACTGAAGAAGTCCGGAGGATGATCAGCCGGCATAGGTGATGTTGGCTGATACCTGATCAAACTGAGCATGAAGATCGCAACAAGAAGGGCAGACGCGATCCTGATCCCGTCGAGATTGGAATCAGTACTTTTAATAGATCTGTTCAATTTCCGGACTCCTCGTTGACGTCAGCCTTTCTTGCGTCCAAAACCGGTTACAACGGCCACGATCATCAGAGGGAAGAGAACGATTCCATAGAAGATGTAGGGTGCCTCCTGAACCCACGGTACCACAACCGCGAAACTGTATCGTTCCACAAGTTCCCGCTGGATGGCATTTGCTGCGATAATAGTGGCAGAGTAGGGAAGTATGTAGGGGAAGGAACAGGAGATGGTATCGAGCAGATTTGCACTCCTGTGAGGATGTATCTTGTGCCTCTTCCTCAACTCATTAACCAGTGGTCCAGTTGTTATCATTGCCACCGTGTTAACCGAAACGCAGATATTGGCGAACGATATCATGGCCACGATTGCAGCTTCGGCGCCCCTGATACTTCTGGCGATGTTCCTGTCGAGCCACATCATCAGTTTGTCCATGAATCCCGCTTCAGACATGATTCCAATGGAAGTGACCAGAAGCAGTGTGAGGATGGAAATAGGAAGCAGGGCTGTTGCACCGGTGACCGCACTTCCGGCGACTGATCCATCCGCGGTAACCGTGAAAACCGTGGAGAGAGGAAAGACTCCGAAGAGAGGTCCGACTATCAGTGCCGAAACGATTCCTGCTGTCAAAGCTGCCAGAAAATGTCGTCCACTGATGGCGACAATGAAGACGATTGCCGCAGGAATGAGCATGGGAAGGCCGGTTGGATCGGCTGTCTCCCGCATTAATCTGTCAGCCTCCGCCGGATCTATGGCAGAACCCCCTCCGCCGAAGACCAGGAAAAGGATTACCGATATGCCCGCAGCGATCAGAACGTACTTTAGCCGTGATCGGACGACCCCTCCGATGTCGGTTTCCTGAGTGGCTGCTGAGACGATCGTTGTATCTGAGATCGGTGCCAGGTTGTCGCCGAATGCCGCTCCGCTGAATATAGCCCCCAGTAGAGCGGCTGGGTTTGAACCGAGAACGATTCCTGCCGGATACATCACTGCCGTAAAACCGACAACCGTTCCCATGCCCGTTCCGACCGAAACCGCAAAGAGAGCCGACGAGATGAATACCGCTACCGTGAAAGTCGAACCGCTCAGATGCAGCTTCATTCCTACCCACACGATTGCTTCCACAAGGCCCGATTCGGCCAGGATCCCCGAAAATGCACCCGCCCACAACCATGCAACCACCGCAACTGTGGCGATGCGATTTGCCATGAGGGAGAAGATTCTTTCACTGTAATCGGCAAGATCCCTGGAGAAGAACATACCTGCGGAAATACCCGCCATGGCCGCGATGATCATTCCTTCCTCTGCCGGAGCTCCAGAGATGACAAGTGCAATAGTTGCGACAATGAAAATTGCCAGAGGTATTACACTCATTGCAGGCCCGCCGCGGAACTGCATCCCTCCGGCCGCATTCAGGGCATTCACTTTTCCATCAGAATCTGTCATGAGGATTCAATAATTCCTTTTTCATTTCTGTGCTTCTTTCAGCTACTCTGAAGCAAAGATGTCCTGGCATCCATGGGACATCATTTAACTTAATGGCGACGCTTGAGAATAGTTTCGATGGGATTTCGACTCAAGGCGGCTTACGCCATATAACTATCGATCGGGAGAAAAACGTGAAGCGTGGAATCACTGTAGTTTTGCTGATGGTTGGGATTCTCACTCTTTCAGGCCATACCTTGACCGGGCAGGAGCCGGAACTGCGTCCATACAATGCAGTCAATCCGGTTATAGAAGAGATCGTGAGCAAAATATCGGCTGAATCGATTGCCGGAATCCTCCAGAAACTGGAAACCTTCGAAACGCGAAACTCTCTCTCCGATACTGCCAGTGATACCCGTGGAGTCGGGGCAGCCGGACGATGGATCCGAGATACATATAAGAGCTATTCGCCTCGCCTAGAGGTTTACCTGCACAGCTTCACGACTCCAGCAGGCTCCCGGCGAATGCCTGAGGGAACGGTCCTGAATAATGTCGTGGCTGTTCTGCCGGGAACTCATCCTGAACTGAAGAATAAGCACATCATCCTCAGCGGACATTACGACAGCATTAATCTCGATGACGTGAGAGAAGGGGATACATACGATCGGAGAGATCCCAATCGACCTGCACCCGGTATTAATGATGCCTGCAGCGGCGTTGCTGCAGCGATGGAGTGTGCACGAGTTTTCTCTGAATACGAATTCGACAAAACCCTGATTTTCATAGCGTTTACAGCCGAGGAGCAGGGACTGATAGGCGCCGGTGCATTTGCACAGAAAGCAAATGCAGAGGGGATTGAAATCGAGGCCGTGTTGAACATGGACATGATTGGAAACAATGTCAGGGGTGGAGGAGCGAAGACCGTTCTCAACACTCTGCGAGTATTCAGTGAAGGACCGGAGGATTCTGATTCACGGCAGATCGCTCGTTATGTGGAGGAGATAGGAGAACGATACGTTCCCGAGATAGATATCGATCTGATATTCAGGAGAGACCGCTTTGGACGTGGTGGAGACCACACCGCGTTCAACAGGGAAGGGATCGCCGGTGTAAGGCTTGTCGAAGCAAATGAAGATTACGATCGACAGCATTCGTACAACGATGTGTTCGAGAACATCGACATGGACTATCTGCTGAAAAATGCGAAAATTGCGGCCGCCACATCGGCCACGCTGGCCCTGGCTCCCTCAACCCCTGTTCCGGGTGGTCTCGGGCGGGGTGATGGTTACGATGCCCGGTTGACCTTCTTACCCTCAGAGGGAGAAATATCCGGATACGTTGTGGCGGTTCGTGCCACTGCGGCACCACGATGGGAGAAACTGATCTGGGTGGGCCTGCCGGAGACAGTAACCGACCGCCGGGGTCGCGAGGTCCTCCGGGTCCTCTTCCCCCTGACCAACATTGACAATGTTGTTTATGGAGTAGGAGCTGTTGGCAGAGACGGGTGCCCATCCCTGTTTGCAGCTTACACACGCTGATTGCGTGATTTCATAGAACGACCGTTCGGTTGAGACACCGAGCGGTTTCCATGCATACGGACAGGGTCTTGACACTGGTAGTTTGTCTCCATAGCTTACCGAGTCTTGATTAATCAGGGTCAGCGTTCCTTAGCCCTTATTTTCTGTTGTATCCGGGCTGTCCCGTCGACCGATTTCACGGAACAAATGGATGAAGACGTTTAGCACGACACCAAAAGATATCGTACGCGAATGGTATGTGGTTGATGCTGAAGGCCAGACGCTGGGCCGTCTGGCAAGCAAAATTGCATCGATTCTGCGTGGTAAAAATAAACCATACTTCGCTCCGCATCTCGATACCGGCGACTTCGTAATCGTAGTAAACGCCGGTGAAATCCAGGTGACGGGCAACAAAATGGATCAGAAAGTATACACCCGCTACACAGGCTGGCCGGGTGGGCTTCGAACTGCGACTCTGCGCGAGCGCATGGCGAAACATCCAGAAGAGGTTGTCCGGGGAGCCGTCAAGGGCATGCTTCCCAGGGGTCCGCTCGGACGGCAGATGCTCAGGAAACTGCACGTTTATGCACAGGCGGATCATCCTCATCAGGCTCAACAGCCCAAACCTCTCGAACTGGATAAGTAGGAGAAGATTAGTATGTCGAGTGAGGCCTTCACCGCTACTGGTAGACGTAAGGAAGCATCAGCAAGCGTGCGTCTTGTCCCTGAAGGTAAGGGCAAGATCACGATTAATAATTGTGAGTTTGAGGAGTATATGCCGCGCCTTGTTCTCCGCCACGCCATCGTAAAACCTCTGGAACTGGTCAACTTGCGAGAGACTTTCGATGTGCGCTGCAATGTCAAGGGTGGTGGACTCAGCGGTCAGGCAGGAGCGATACAGCTTGGAATAGCCAGAGCGCTGGTAAAGTACGATGGTGAACTTCATAGAGCCCTGAGAGAAGATGGACTCCTTACACGCGATTCGCGTGAGATCGAACGTAAGAAGTACGGGCTTGCCGGAGCCCGCAAGCGGTTCCAGTTCAGTAAGAGGTAACTGCAATCCGGCCCGACGGGCTGCACTGTCAATAGCAGTCTGTTTGAGTTCGCACGGTATCCGATCCCACCGCGGGGTCCCTGGCTCTGGCAATGCTGCGCCGACCGGGGCCGCAGGGAGATGAAGATACCGGAGGTAAAAACATCATTCCTCCGCGGAGGTATTCATGGCTGAGGTCACACTCCAGGACCTTCTTCAGGCTGGTGTTCACTTCGGGCACCAGACACATCGATGGAATCCCAAAATGGGGAAGTATATCTTCACCGAGCGGAACGGGATCTACATCATCGATCTTCAGAAGACCAAAAAGTGTCTGGACGATTCTATAGAACTTGTTCGCAGAACTGTCGAAGGAGGTAAGAAAGTACTCTTCGTAGGTACGAAAAAACAGGCTAAGCCCATTATCGAAGAGGAAGCCCAACGCTGTCGCATGCCACATGTGACCGACAGATGGCTGGGCGGGATGCTGACGAATTATCAGACAATTCGTCGTTCATTAAAGAAACTGGAAGAACTGGATATTCTGCTGGAAGGCATTGATATCGATGCACCTGTTGAGGATTCTGAACACGGATTTACCAAAAAAGAGATCATGCAGTTCACTCGTCATCGCTTCAAACTCAACAGAGCCCTGGGCGGGATACGGAAAATGGGAACATTGCCAGGTGTGGTTTTTGTAGTCGATACGAAGAAAGAATATATAGCAGTCAATGAGGCCCGGAAACTGGATATCCCGGTGATCGCAATTGTGGATACCAATGTGGATCCTGATCCGATCGAATATCCGATTCCCGGCAATGACGATGCAATCCGTTCAATCAGCCTGATCACTCATGCTATCGCCGATGCCGTTATTGAAGGACTGATGAAGGTCAAGCCAGAAGCTTTGAAGGAAGCGGATCAGGGTCTGGCTGAGATAGATATACCGGCAAAAGTCAGGGTTGAAGAGATCGTAGAGGAAGAGAAGAAAGGATCGAAAAGCAGGGCAGGTCGGAAGAGGCGACCACCCCGCAAGACTTCAAAGTAAGGTCGAAGCCTTTCGTTAATTAACTTTTAAACAAATACGCTGATAACAAGGGTATCGTGATGAGTGAGGTTCAGATTCCGGCTGCATTGGTTAAAGAGCTGCGAGAGAGCACCGGAGCAGGAATGATGGATTGCAAGCGGGCTCTCAAGGAGACCGATTGCGACCTGGGGAAAGCGGCGGAGTATTTGCGGAAACAGGGTATCGATAAGGCAGCGAAGAAATCAGAGCGTGCGGCAAATGAGGGTGTGATTCACGCGTACATCCACCAGGGTGCAAAAATAGGTGTTCTTGTAGAGGTTAACTGTGAAACCGATTTTGTCGCCCGTACAGATGATTTCCAGAATTTCTGCCAGGAAGTAGCAATGCAGATCGCGGCGCTGTCTCCTCTTCACGTATCAAGGGACCAGGTTTCCACCGAGCTTCTCGATAAGGAGCGGGAGATCTACCGGGAAACGGCAATTAATGAAGGTAAGCCGGAAAATGTACTCGACCGTATTGTCGAGGGCAAGGTTGAGAAGTACTATGAACAGGTATGTCTGTTGGAGCAGCCGTACATACGCGACAAGGACAAGACCATCGGGGATCTTCTGAAGGAAACGATAGCCACGATAGGTGAGAACATACAGATAGCACGTTTCGTGAGGTATACCCTTGGGGAGGGTTCATAAAGTAAATTAACGCATGCAGGCCTGTTCCTGGAGCACCAACCCCCGTCCGTTCTGGCTCCAGACAGGCCGGGATGCCCGGCAGGAGTAACGCTTCATGGCTCTGAAGTACATCAGGATCCTGCTCAAGCTCAGCGGTGAATCTCTCTGCGGCGACCAGAAATACGGGATCGACCCGACGAGGACAAAATATACAGCGGCTGAGATTAAAGAAGTTCTCGACCTGGGTGTTCAGGTCGGCATTGTGATCGGTGGTGGCAACATCTTCCGGGGACTTTCTGCATCCTCTGAGGGGTGGGATCGAGTCAGTGCTGATTACATGGGGATGCTGGCAACTGTGATCAATTCACTGGCACTCCAGAATGCCCTCGAAGACCTTAACATCAGCACCCGTATCCAGACGGCTATAGAGATGCGGGAGATTGCCGAGCCCTTCATCCGTCGCCGGGCCAATCGTCACCTGGAAAAGGGGCGCATTGTCATATTCGCTGCCGGTACGGGCAATCCCTACTTCACTACAGACACAGCAGCCTCTTTACGCGCGGTTGAAATAGAAGCTGATGTACTGATCAAGGGCACCAAGGTTGACGGGATTTATTCAGCAGATCCGATGGATGACCCGGGGGCTGAAAGATTTGAGACCCTCACATACCTGGACATGCTCAAACATCGTATCAAGGTGATGGATGCTACTGCTGTCTCTCTCTGTATGGATAACAACCTTCCGATTCTGGTATACAACCTCACAAAGCCAGGTTATCTGAAGCGAATTATCCAGGGTGAAAGATTAGGAACCCTGGTGAAGGAGGAAGCAGCTGATGCTTGATATTATATACGATGATGCTCAAGAACGGATGGATAAAGCGATCAGTGTGACAACGGAAGAACTGGCAAAGCTGCGCACAGGAAAGGCCACACCTGCTCTGGTTGAGCACGTGAAAGTTGAAGCCTACGGCTCGATGGTCCCGATGAATCAGGTTGCAAACATTGGAACACCTGATGCGACCTTGATTATTGTGAATCCATATGACAAGTCTCTTGTCGGGCCTATTGAAAATGCAATTACCAACGCCGACCTGGGACTCAATCCCTCAAATGACGGGCAGATAATAAGAGTTCCTGTACCTCATTTAAGTGAGGAAAGACGCAAAGAACTGGTCAAAATTGCGCACAGATATGCTGAGGAGGGTCGAGTGGCCATTCGGAATGTCCGGCGTGATGCCAATGACCGTATTAAAAAGACCGAGAAGGAGGAAAGCGGCATCAGCGAGGACGAGATGCATCGTGCTCTTGACAGAATTCAGGAACTTACTGATAAGGAAATTGCACAAATTGATGATCTGCTGAAGAAGAAAGAGGACCAGATCCTGGACGTCTGAGTCAAATACCTCTTTATAACCTGGATTTCATTATATAAAGCTGCTGGATCAACGGGATAAGCGGCTTTTTCTGGTTAATAATCAATGCGTAAAAGAATGTTGACATATTTAACCATGTAGTACTAAAGTATTCGACCCAGATGTAAATAGGACGATCTGAAACCAATAAGGGCTAGATGATGCACAACGCCGTTGAAAAGATGGAAAATGGCATCTGTACGCTCAATAGTGTAGTTTCGGCTCATTTAGTACTCAGTCCGGATGGACTGGAAATTGAAGAAGTGCATGTAGTTGCGACTCAGGACCGGTCACCAAAACAGATTGTCCGTGATATTGAATCTCTGCTGCTGAACAGCACAGGGATTAAAATCGACCACAAGAAAATCAGCATAGCCCAGGTTCATATAATTGAAGAGGAGATTGGCTCAAAGCTGGATGATTCCGCTGAAAAAGACCAGAAATTCGAGCGCATTAAATTTGTCTCTGCCCAATCAAATACATATGGATTGCGCTGGGAAGTTTCAGTCGAACTTGAACGGGGTGGGATACCATCTGCTGCAACTACCAATGGCGCAGGCAGCAGGCAGAACAAATCACGTCTGGTGGCGCAGGCAACAGCGGAAGCTTTGAATAATTACCTGGGTGAAAACCAGGCCGTTGCTATCGATGAAGTGCAGACTATTGAGGGTATTAGACACAAGACAATAGTCGTGATACTGACACTGTTGACGGCCAGAAGTGAAAAAGTTCTTGTAGGCAGCAGCATTCTGGAAGATGATCAGCCCAAAGCTGTTGTCCATGCGACGCTCGATGCGATCAATCGGGCGATGACTTGATCAAAATCCCAGCCTGTACTAACATGGCCGATAGAAGGGATTTTGAACAAAGCAGAAAGGATCCAACAGGAACCAGACATTAGAGACCGACATTTACTCGGCTAACCACGAGCGGAGCGAATCCCCCAGCGGAGCGGTGACTTTGCCCTTAGCGGACGGGCAAAGATCCCAATAAAGAAAGGGGGGGATAGGCATGTTCTTCAAGCTTATACTCGCCACTCTCGTAGCGCTTTTTACCAAAACAA
>CAZWVF010000011.1:0-1508 GCA_964637695.1 uncultured Gemmatimonadota bacterium
GGCAGTACTGTCGATGTGGAAACCGATGATGAAATCGGGGCTCTGGCCGAGACCTTCAACACCATGTCTCTCGAATTGAGGAAGAGAGAAGAGGAGATCAGGCGTTCTGAAAGGCTCTCTGCCATCGGGGAAACCGCATCTGTGATCGCACATGAGATGAAAACACCCCTGACGAGCGTCCAGACCTATGTGGACATGCTGATGTACCGGTATGATGATCCTGCGTTCCGGGGCAGCTTCACCAGAATCATTGAAGATCAGGTCACCCGTCTGGGAAAACTGGTCGATGATCTGCTCGAATATAGTCGTGATCCCAGGCTGAACCTCCACGACCTGGATATAAATATCCATATTCACCAGGCTGTGGATTTTTTCGGTGACATGCTTATGAGCCATAAGGTATCGGCCCTGGAGCATTATTCGGCTCAGAGTCCGGTAAAGGCAGATCCCGATAAGCTGGAGCAGGTATTCTTCAATCTGATCAAGAATGGTATAGAAGCCCAGGGTGAAGGTGGGGCGATATCCACTATGAGTTTCGAAGGGGATGGAAGCGTGTTCGCTCTTATTGCAGATGGTGGTAGAGGAGTACCGAAGGACCTGGCGGATAACATATTTGAACCTTTCTATACCACCAAGCCGAAGGGAACGGGACTCGGTCTTGCGATAGCCAGGAAGATCGTCGAGGCACATGGGGGTGAAATCTCACTGTATGCACCTCTCGATTCCCTGCCATCAGACTGGCAGGAACCATTGCGTCGGACCATGGGAGATCACTGGCCCGGAGTGGGAAAAGGTTCATGTTTTGTAGTCGAACTCCCGGTAGAAAAAGAGGAGTGATAAATGGCACAAATTCTGGCCATTGACGATGAAACCAGCATCCTGGAATCGTACAGAGTCGCCCTTGAGGATGTTCACGATATCACATTGGTGGAGAATGGCGAAGAGGGTCTTAAGGCCCTCGAATCCGGTCTTTTCGATCTGGTTCTACTGGATATCTCGATGCCGGGGATGTCAGGATTGGAAGTTCTGAGCGAGATTCGCCAGGAGGGTTATGATTGCGCCGTTCTCATGATAACGGTTCACAAGGATGTTGAGATTGTCGTCGAAGCGATGAAGTCCGGAGCCGATGATTATCTGACCAAACCTTTTAAAGTCGCCGATCTGTGGCATACAGTTGACCGTTCCCTGAAGGTGATCGATCTGGAACGTAAGAACAGGTCTCTCCAGGCAAGCCTGGAAGCCACCGAATCAAGGGGAGAGATCGTATACGTTTCAGAAGCGATGAAATCTGCTTTCGGATTGCTGGAGAAAGCGGCACCGACAGATTCCTCGGTACTGATCACGGGTGAATCGGGGACCGGAAAGGAACTTGCCGCCCAGTTTATTCACGAGCGATCAAACAGATCTGGCTTGCCATTGATTACTGTCAATTGTGCCGCCATTCCAGATACATTACTCGAATCAGAACTGTTCGGTCACGAAAAGGGTGCTTTCAGCGGAGCCCTGGA
>CAZWVF010000011.1:1608-8864 GCA_964637695.1 uncultured Gemmatimonadota bacterium
TGAAGACACCCGCTCTTGAACTGAGCGATGAAGTCAAGGAAGTGTTTGAAGTCTACAACTGGCCGGGAAACGTTCGTGAGTTGAGGAATCTCATCGAGAGGTTAACCGTTCTCGAACCAGGTCCCGAAGTAGCAATAGATGGTCTTCCCGAGCATATGCTGAGTGCATATGCAGAGGAAATAGGGGTTCCGATTACGACGGCTACAGGATCGCGGTACAAGGGTGCTGTCGAGGAATTCAGACGGGCATTCATCGTTCGGGCTATGCGTGTGGCAGAGGGCAGTCAGGTGCGTGCTGCAGAGATTCTTGGCCTTCACAGGAATACGCTGATCCACCATCTGCGTTCATTCAATATTGGACCTGAAGAATACAGGCAGGAAAGTACTCCTGATTAATTCTCACGGGTGATGCAACGGTTACCAATCGATTGTGCACATTTCCTGATACTGCATAACCTGTCGTGCTCACCTGCAGACGGTTTAATCCCAGCAAACGGGATAATTATCCCCATTATGCAGGTCATCCGAGCTAACTTGTTAGTGTAAAGCAAGTTACGCAAATCTAGCTGCAGAAGGCCGCTTTAGCCGTTAATGGCATACGAATTGCTCCCATTTTTATCTGATGCTTGATACATCTGATCAAAGAGGGACGAGATGATTGCCATTCAGAAAGGTCCGTCGCCCGACACAGCCAGGTTGGAAACCGATGCAGCAGCAGTACCGATGCCTTTCACAAATGGTTCAAAGCTTAATCGCATCCTCGTAATCGAATCGGATGACGCACTGAGGAATGCGATAACAGGTGCACTGGGCGTAGCGGTACATGTATTCGGGGCCGCGTCTGGTAAGGAAGCCCTGAGACTTCTGGAGGAGTATGCTCCGACGAAGGTGATTTTGAACCTCCAGATGAATGATATGGATGGATTCACTCTTCTGGAGAAGATTCAGACAAAACTCCCGAAGACCAGAGTAATTATTACCTCCGATTCAGGGGAATACGACTTGGTCTGTCGTGTTACTGAATCGGGAGTTGATGAGTTTCTGGAGAAACCTTACAGCACAAAGGACCTGTTCGCATCTCTGGATAGTTCAGCAGACAGAGTTGATACGCATCTGGACTACTGGACGATCGCAAACAGGAACAGAGAAAAAAGCCGGCTGCGCCGTCAGGTCTCACTGGTATATGCATAAACAATCAACGGCCTGGCGAACTGAAAGAAGACCGGATAAATGATCGCTTACAATGCACAGATGCAGAGACTTCTCATCGATCTGGGGCTGAAGCTCGAGGCTTTTGACACTACTGTCCGGTTTCTGATGAGGGACCTGCCCTCTGATCATCCCGGAATGAAGGATATTGAAAGGATCCGGGCAGATGTTTCATCTCTCCAGGCTGTAATCGTGGATTGCATTACCCAGAATGGTTCGCGGGGAATGTGATGAGTACCGAATTTAAGGAAAAGGTGAATATGCAACACTCTATCTCATGCAGACTCAATGAACGCGGGGAATCTATTTTAATAGTGGATGACGATCCGATGATTCTGGAACTGGGCAAATCGGTGCTGGGCCTCTACGGATATGAGGTGGTGACTGCATCAACATGTGAAAAAGCCTTCAGTATAATTGAATCAGATAATACTCCGATTGCACTGGCCATCCTGGATCTGAACCTCAAAGACAGAAGAGAGGGCATGGCAATCGCCACATTCCTGCACTCGAACAATCCCACCGTGAAGATCATTATCTGCAGCGGATCGGAGCCTTTAATCAAAGCGATAGATCCAACCGGAGAAATAGTGGATACCTGTCTGAACAAGCCTTATGAGATGTACGTACTTGCCAATGAAGTGGAACGACTCCTCTCCCTCAGGATGGAGGAGATCTGCTGAATATTGCTAATGCCTGATCTGTTCCGGTAACACTCTCCCTTTATTGCTTATCCCTGTGATCACTTTGAAGTAATTCGAGAATGTCGCTCAATAATCAATCAATCCGTGCCGCGATGATCCTATCCACTATTCCCATGAACTGGCCCCAACCCGTGCTGCGATTGCGGCCCGGAGCTGTCTTGTGTGCGATAACCATATCTAGTTCGGGAATCACCGTGATGTACTGACCGTACGCTCCTTTACCGGTATATGCACCCCGGAATTCCACGGCAACCTCGGGTCCATCCCATACCCACCACATATATCCGTAACCGAATACGTCGTCACGTCTCCGTTCAGGATTCATCTCTTCCAGAGGAGTGATGACGCTGACTATGCGGTGTGCCCAGCCGCGCGGAATGATCTGCCTGCCGGCCCAGTTTCCTTCGCGCAGCATCAGGTACCCGATCCTGGCCATGTCCCGGACAGAGAGAACCATATGATAGGCCGGATACATTGATCTGTTCAGGTTGCCTGATTTTCTGTGTATGGAACGGTCAAAATCCTGGAAGCCGAGAGGTTCGGCCAGGTCGGTCTGAAGGGCGTCATAGATATCTCTACCGGTCATCTTCTCGAATGCCGCGCCGGCAGCGTTGAAATCCCAGTTGTTGTAAAGGTAGTACTCGCCCGGTTTCTGAGAACCTCTGGGAGGGGCTTCTGCCAGGTTATCCCCCGAGTTGGATGCGGCATGATAGATCCCCGATCTTGCAGATATCAGATGCTCGACCGTTGCGTCCTTTTCGATCTCGAGAAGTCCGCCGTGATCGGTCATTCCCAGATCTGTCAGGGTTTTGCTCAGATCTATGGTTCCATCCGCGACGTAGTTGCCGTAGAGCATGGCCAGAATGCTTTTCCGGACTGATGCCAGGTATGTAAGCGTATCGATATTTCCGTATTCGTAGAGAACCCTTCCTCCCACAATAACCATAAAACCGGTTGTATCGAGTGTCTCTGCATACTTTCCGGCTTCTGCCAGTTTTCCGCGGTTGTAGCCCACCGATTCGGTGGATTCGATCCGTTCCCACGATTCACTCGGGAATACAGGTACCTGGGCACAGACTCCTGTGGATGCAAGCAGCAACAGGCTCGAAATCGTGAGAGTGCAGAGCCTCAACCGCTTTTTATATTCAATAATCGAAAGTTCAGACATCAGGGTCCTCCAATTGCCTGAAACTGCTGTCAGGCGTGGTCTCGATATTATTCAATTCATCGACCTCAACGACCACCTTTACCCCCGCTATTTCCTTTCTTGGCTCGCTCAACTTCCTTCTCGCGATCGAGCAGTGTAACCCCGTCGGTGATCCAGGCAGGAGCTACATCGCCTTTGACGTAATAGCCGAACCACTGGATGATCCTGCGGTGGTAATCGAGCTGGTTCGGCTTCTGACGCAGGCTGTGGTTCTCCCCTGGATAGACCAGCAGGACGAAATCTTTATCGGCTCGACGCGCGGCATTATAGAGTTCGATCCCCTGGTGCCAGTCTACAGCACCATCTTCATCGCCGAAAGCCACCAGCAGAGGCGTGTTCATGCTCCTTATGTTGAAAAGAGCAGAGTTGTTCATGTAGGCGTCGAGATCCTCCCAGAAGGGTACCTCCATGCGGCCCTGGCTGATCTCGAAGATCCTTGCGTCCGTTCCACCGGAGTTCCAGTAAATGGACAGGTACATGCTGATCAGATCCGTGAGCGGTGCTCCTGCAACACCAGCCGCGAAAATGTCGGTCTGTGTCACGATGAAGGCTGTCTGATATGCTCCCCACGAGTGTCCTACAAGGCCGATCCGGTCGGTGTCGATCATGCCTGTCTCCACTACTTTTTCAACCGCTGGTACAACACATTCAACGGCTGAAAGACCGGGGTTGCGATCTCTGTATACGATGTCGGGCTGGAAGACGAAATAGCCCTCCTGGGTGAATACGGTGGTATTATAGGGGCTTCGTTCCGAGGGTGTGGTGTAGCCGTGCACAGAAAACGACCTGATCTCATAGATATAGACGATCATGGGGTATTTCCTGCCCGGCACGTAATCCGCAGGATAGAAGAGCGCCCCCTGAAGCGGCCTGCCGTACACGTTTTCGAAATCGACCAGTTCGGAACGCCCCCAGGCGTATTCGTCCTGGAAGGCATTCGTTGTCGTTACCTGTTCAGCGTCACTGAGGTCGGGGCCGCCCACGAAGAGGTCCGGCGAGTCGTCGAAATCCTGAATGACATATGCATATGTGTCCGCTTCGTCCGCTTTAACCAGCCGGCTGACACTGGCATCCAGAAAGAGGAGTGTCTCGGGCTCACGCCCCCGTCTTTTGATCGCGAAGCCGTATTTCTTTGTCCATTCACCACGCATGCTCAGGTAAACGGGCTCTGACAGATCTATGTATTCTTCTTCCCGATCGAGTCTGAGATAGCGGTAGATGATCTGCTCATCCGAACCGGAGGTCAACCTTTCGGGCCTGGTGCCGTCGGGACGCACTTCCCATATGTTGTACTTGTCGTATAGCAGGAGAGTCCGGTCGTTCTCGGTCCAACCAGCCGATCTGAAGGGGGGTTTCTGTTCCACCGTGTGATCGTCTTCGAGGTTCACGAAAGAGGTGGGAATTTCACCGGTAATATTGGTGTGAACCTCGGTTTCCAGATTGTATGTGTAATAGTGGTCATCTTCGAGATAGAGCAGGTATTTCCCTGCCGGACTGCTGCCGAAGAAATATTCCAGGCGCTCCTTTACCAGTGTACGGTCCCCTGTGGCAACGTCGATCACATAGATATCCCGATATGCCGGCCCGAACATGCGATCCCGGTCATGAGGAGTCTCATCGGTGCCGATCGCCTTCTTCTGTCCTTCAATCAGCGTGACATTTTCCGTGAGATCGTTCGCGAGCTGGACGAAACGGTTGTTATCCAGGTGCCATACACACAAGAAATTTTCGCGCCTGTTCCTGTTTGCCTGCACTTTCTGCTGGGGCCAGATGTCCACATCCCGAGCATGCCAGATCTCCACGTTGGCCGGTTCCTCCTCTTCCTCCTCTTCCGCCTTTTCTTCCTGCTCACCGGCTTTGGTGGAGTCCTCCTCTGATTCCTCCGGTTCCACAGGTTTCTTCTCCCAATCCTTGATGCCGAAGAAGAGGGCGGAACCATCATCGGCCCAGGTGAGAGGACGCATGTCCACAATGCGCATTCCTGCAGGGAAATTCTCATCTGCAGAATGATCGTAAACGAGTTTCTCCGAACGCCTTGATGAGAGACGGCGCCAGGCTATTATCTCGTGGGTATCATCCTCGTAATCATCGTCCTCCTTGACACGCAGTACTGCCAGGTCGTCGGCTTCTTCCCGCCAGGAAAGTGCGGTGTAGACAGCATTCGAGGAGTCAAGAGTACGCAAGATTCCAGTGGAAGGATCGTACAGTTGAATTCCGTTCCCGGCCTTGCCTTCGGCGTCAATGATCATGGCAAGCCGATCGCCCTCATCCTGCCACGAGAAGGAGGAGATATTGCCGAAATTCGTATCGATACCGGTTGCGAGATCCCTGATGACCAGGTCGGCACCATCGCTGTCACGTCCCTCGATGGCATATCTTCTTATGGCCAGGTAGTGTCCGTCGTCCCTGAACAGAAAGGAGGAGACCTCTTCGATTATCACTTCTTCTCCCGTGGTAAGATCGAAGAGACCCATCTTGTTCCTGACCGGCTTCTTCTGCTTCTTCATTTTTTCCTGAGCTTCTTCTGAGAACCCGATGCTGTAGGCCAGCCACCTGGAATCGTCCGAGAACACAGCTCTGGAACCGTATGCCACGACTTTCACTGTATCTGCTCCAAGGCTGTGAATCCTCAGCTCGTTCTCACTGTTCACCCGGTTGATCGAGTATGTCATCCACCTGCCATCAGGTGATAAGGTCTGGGACCTCAGGGATTCCCATCGTCCGTAATCTTCTGGAGTAAGAGTCGGTTTTTCCTGTGCCGATACGGCAGCAGCTATCAGCAGGCAGAGGATCAGGGAACCTGCGATTCGAGAGGGTTTTAGTGAAATCATCGGTTTCTCCGGTTAGCTCAGGTGTTCAGGAATCTGTGGACGATCTCTCTGGCAATACGGTCGTCGCCGGGTTTCTGTTCCAGGGCTGTCTGAATCCGATCGGACTGGTCAGGAACTCTGGCGACCAATCCTTCCAGAAGAATACGTCCGTTTTCTGGTGTTATCTCCGGATGTGACTGAATGCCCCATACCGGGCGATCAGCATAACGCATGATGTGCACTGCACAGAACTCGTTTCATAATAACTAATCTGGTCATGCTTTTTCATTTAGGCAACCATTCGCAAAGTCAAAGCAATAAACCTGAATACTCATTCGACAGCAGGTTCGAATCCTGCCGAGGATTCGGACCTGCAAAATGGGTGTTTGAGAACGATTTGGGCATTATGGGCCGCTTATTAATTCTTATCACGAAACATGCCCCAATTGCACATCGTATCAGATGAGCAGGCGGGCGAAGGGATGGAGAATTCCTGTCCGACAGGGCTCCAGCACATCGGATCAATCTACAACCCAGGGCAATCACTATGCTTTCTATAATCCTGAAGAAGTTAGTACTATTTGGTGCCCTGTCATTTGCCACCTTCACTGCCCTGTTCTCCATATATTACCAGCCCTGGGAGCTTCACTGGGGTGCGACAGAGGATGAGATACTGCGTAGCATGCCTGGTGACGAGATCGTGGATCAACCCACCTTCAACGCCACTCGTTCGATTACCATCAACGCCAGCCGTGAGGAAATCTGGCCCTGGATAGTCCAGATAGGATACGGGAGGGCCGGTTTCTACAGTCACGATTGGCTGGATAACAACAGAGTCCCCAGTGCGAATCAAATAATCCCTGAATATCAGATACTTCAGGCTGGAGATATTGTACCATTGAGCAGAACGGAGTACGCCCGGGTCGAGTCGATTCAGGCTGATTCTTCACTGGTTCTGGTATACTCACATGATTCAGATCCAACCTTCACCTGGGTGTGGGGTCTCTATCCCATTGACGGGGAACAGACTCGCCTGGTCGTTCGTCTGCGATGGTACCAGCAGAGTGTGAGAGCAAAGGTCATGACACGGCTCTTTGAGATCATCATGATGAAGAAGCACATTATCGGTATTAAAAAACGTGCTGAATCAGCACGCCTGTCATCCGTTAAGATTCCGTCAAGTCTCTCATATACACCGTGAGGACCAGCCTTCGCTCTCACAATGACCGGATCATTGAGAACCTGGCCTGAGGAAACTCGACATTGCCATCGAAACAGGCAGGTGCTGCTGGTTGCCCGATTTACTCCCTTTCAAGATGTACATTTT
>CAZWVF010000011.1:8964-34121 GCA_964637695.1 uncultured Gemmatimonadota bacterium
AAACAGGCAGGTGCTGCTGGTTGCCCGATTTACTCCCTTTCAAGATGTACATTTTGTTCCTCTCATGACTCTGCCTTTGAATGTGTTCGCCCTCGAGGGGGATCCTGCTGGGCTGGCGAAGTTCAAGGAGCAATAGTGTTGATCGAGTTTGCGGTGTGTTCGAGAGAACCGACTCGAAGATCCACGAAATCCACTCTTTTTGCATTCTTAATCCGAATAAGAGCTGTATTCGCGAGTCCGGCGGCATGCGAACAATGACACTACGAAAATCTGAAAGGAACGAGAAGCAATGTTTAGCGATAGTAATGTACTCAAACGAGTCTTGACGCTGGTCTTCTGGGTTGCGCTGGTTGCCCTGATATCCAGCTGTGAAAAAGACAGCCCAACAGGACCCGACTACGATGAAACCCTCCTCAACGTGGTGGCAGTTTCATCCGCCCCCGTAGTAGACGGGACCGTGGATGCACTCTGGGCCGATGACACGGTCAATGGAGAGGATGGAGGCCGCTACGGAGATGCGGGAACCAGTACTTATTCCCACAACCGGATCGCCGACAAGTCCCGACCCAAATACATGGAGACCAATCCTGTCGACTACGCCGATGCCATGTTCCTGCTGCAGAGCGAGATCGACGGGGGGGAGTGTGTCGGTGATGGGACAACGGGTGTCAGCGATGCAGATGCCGTCACATATTGGTCCGCTTATACCGCTCTGGATGCCATCGTCCCTGAGCGTATCCTCCGGATGCCGGCTGGAAGCCGTGGAGATATCGGATTTGGTGCAGTCTGGAATAACGGGACCTGGACTGCGGAATTCGCGAGAGATCTCAACACTGGCAACGATGACGACGTGCAGTTCAATATCAATCAGGAGTTCAATTTCAATATCGCAGCCTTCGAGAATAGTCGGCACGGCTACGAGCACAGAACTTCAGCTTCATACTTCATGAAGTTCATCAAATGAATAGTTGAAGTGGCGGTAATATTCCGACAGGAAGGGCATAACACCTTTCTTTGCCCGGCTTGCGAACGGGGGTACCGACAAATACCCCCGTTTCTTCTCATCGTGAAGTCCATCCTTAATCATGAAGTGTGTGGAGCTGGCCTGCTATAACCGACTGCCTTCGACCCAGCCACAGACCGACCAGCAGCCATAATCCTGCGATCGGAACAGCGGTGATAGCGATACCCGCCATAGTCAACCCGATGAAGTGAAGGAGCCACTGCGCCCAGGCGCTGACCTGATCTCCGGCCCTGTAGACGAACGTATCTATCAGGTTCTTGGCCTTGTACTTGTCTTCACGCTCAACAACTGTGTACAGGGTCTCCCGGGTAGGTCTGGCGATTGCATAATTACCGGCTCTCCGCGATACCTGGAAAACAATAAAGATCGTGACTGAAGGCCAGAAACCGAGGCCGGCAAAACCGAATATGCTGAGGATCGGCAGCAGGGCCAGAGTCAGACCGATCCCCAGTACCTTTATGATCCGACCTGTCAGGAATACCTGTGTCAATAGTGTAAGGACATTCACGGCCAGATCGAGCTGGGCGAAGAACGCCGTTCGAACAGCGCGATCTGCAAAGAAACGATCTGCTATGTCAGCCTGCTGGAAGTAGAGGAAAGTGCTGAGTATGGTATAGCACATGATATATCCCGCAATTCCGAGCAGATAGGGAGAGCGCAGCAGGTGAGTTATCCCGGCCAGCAGATTTCCGCCGATAGGGACTTCTTCATGGGGCAGTAAGGCTTCCACCTCTTTCCCGTCACCGGCTCGATTATATGTAGTCCCGGCCGAGATCTTTGCCAGCCGCTTGACGCTCTGAACACCGATTTCCAGTAGTATTACGGAAAACAGCAGAAGCTGAACCGGACCGATTACTGTAACAAGGGAAGCGGTGATTGCGGAGCCCGCTATGCCGCCCAGAGTGCCTCCGGCTCCTATGAATCCGTAGAGACGTTTCCCCTGGTCGATGCGGAAGATGTCGGACATGAAGCCCCAGAAAACCGAGACGATGAAAAGGCTGAATACAGCGGTCCAGATATAGAAAAAGCGGCCGATCCAGATGCTCTGAACCTCGGTTGAGAACTTCAGAAGGATGAAAAAGAGGAGAAGGCATCCCATGAAGAACCGATATGTTGCGGTGATGAAGCGCGTTCTGGGCAGTTTGACGACAAGTGTCGAAAAGACAGGATGCGCGATTGCCATGGCGGCCATGGTGCCGGTAAAGAGCCATGGAAGATTCCAGACCCCTCCTGCCACACCCATCTCTTCCCGAAGAGGGCGGATAATGTAATAGGCACACAGGAGACAGAAGAAGTAAACCCACGACCAGAGCAGTACTCGCACCTCTTCCTCTTTAACAGCTACTATACGCTGTAAGATTGGCAACACCGGCGACTTCTCCCATTCGATTGATTATACCATCAACACCTGTTTGCCTTCCTTTCTTCAATGCCTTTCAAGGAAGTCGGTCCCAGGTGAGAGGTAACCGGCTTTGAAGAATATCCTCCTGTGCCGTTCTGTCAAATCACCGGTAAATCTTCCTGTCGGGCAACCTGAGAGGTATGATTTGCGTATTTAGTTACATATAGTGCGTTGGGAGGATTCTTGTGGGGGCATCCATCTTTGACGCGTTGGAGATGCCATCGAACCTTACAAGGATCGTGTAATGACTTCTATTCTGCAGGACCTGCATCACTCTCTCCGGATGCTGATAAAGAATCCAGGGCTCACCGCGACGTGTGTGCTCACCCTCTCTCTCGGCATCGGTCTCACTACAATGATGTTCAGTCTCATCAATGGAAGTCTGTACGAGCCGATGCCATTCGAGGACTCGCGAGATCTTTACTTCTTCAACAGGAACAACCTGGCTGAAGGAGTTGAAAGAATGAGTGTCTCGATCCACGACTTCGAAGACTGGCGGAAACAGCAGACCTCATTTGAGGATCTGGCAGGTTTTTACACGGGTACCGTCAATCTGAATAACGAGGGTGAAAGACCGGTTCGTTATGATGGCGCATTCATTACTCCGAGTGCATTCGATCTGATCCGGGTCCAACCGATTCTGGGACGGATATTCACAGAGGATGAACGGAAGCTCGAATACCCGCCTGTGATCCTGATTGGATATGATGTCTGGCAGGCAAGGTTTGCCGGTGCCCCGGGAATTGTAGGGACCACCTCACGCGTCAACGGTGAGACCATGACGATCGTGGGTGTAATGCCTGAAGGATTTGTGTTCCCCAGTGATCAGGATGTCTGGCTGCCGCTGAGGATGGATCCTCTCCAGTTGGATCGAAACGATGGCATCTGGCTGGAAGTATTGGGACGCATCAAAGAGGGAATCTCGATCAAGCAGGCCAGGGCGGAATTCGCCACCATCGCCGTCAATCTCGCTCAGCAATACCCTGATACGAATGAGGGTGTTGGTGTCGATATACGGACTATAACCGGCATGATCATGGACAGTCAGAGCCGGCTCGTCATGCATCTGATGCTTATAGCGACAATCGCGGTTCTGCTGATCGCATGCTTCAATGTTGCCAATATTCTGCTTGCACGCGCTTCTGTCAGAACGAAAGAGATGGCGATTCGCAACTCTCTGGGTGCCAGCCGCTCGAGATTGATCAGTCAGCTTCTGATGGAAGCCTTTGGATTTGCACTTATTGGTTCGATCACAGGTCTCTTCCTGAGTCAGATGGGAGTCAATCTGTTTGATCGGTGGGTGGCTTCAACCGATCCGCCCTGGTGGTTCGACTTCGGGATCGACCTGAATGTAATATTGTATTTAGTTGTTATAGTGGTCATCACAACAATCTTCTCAGGTATTTTTCCTGCCCTCCAGGCCTCCAGAGCAAGCATTACCGAAGTGCTGAAAGACGAGTCGCGCGGGGCGTCCAGTTTCCGCATGTCGAGGTTGAGCAAGACACTGGTAGTCGCTGAGATCGCATTTTCATTCGGACTGCTCTTTTCAGCGGGTCTGATTACGAAAAGTGTCATCAACCTGAACCGATTCGATTTCGGTGTGAAGTCGGAAAACGTTCTTACGGCAAGGGTAGGACTGTTTGAAACAGAATATCCCACAGTTGAGAGCCGGCTTCTCCTCTGGAGGAAGCTGCATACCAGGCTGAACGAAATCCCGGGTGTGATCTCTGCTGCTCTGACTCCGAACCTGCCTCTTCGCGGTTCAGATAGCGGCAGATTTGTATTTGAAGGAGTGGAGTATCCCCCTGATGCCGACCTGCCGACCACCAAGCTGAAGCTGGTCGGACCTCGCTACTTCGAAACCTTCGGAATAGATCTGTTACAGGGCCGCGACTTCACCGACGCCGATGTAGCTGGTGGACTGGTCGTTGCAGTTGTGAACAGGAGCTTCGCCGACCGCTGGGCGCCGGTTGAAAGCCCCATCGGAATGAAGGCCAGGGGTGCCGAAGATGATCCCGACGATCCATGGTATACCATTATCGGAGTAGTGGGAAATGAATGGACGGATAACGAGAATGTTTCTTCCGAAATGGCTTATGCCTGCCTCTTTCAGGCCGATGCCAGATTCATCAGCCTGGCGTTGAAAAGCCGGGGGGATCCGATGTCGATTGTACCGGCCGTTCGCGATGCGGTCATGTCGGTCGACCAGGATCTGCCCATCTACTGGGTAATGCCCATGAGCAATGTGATCTTCGAGAGTACATGGTTCTACGGGGTGTTCGGATCGATAATCATGATCTCAGGTCTTTTCGCCCTCTTCCTGGCCACCATAGGTCTCTACGCCGTGATGGCCTTCTCCGTGAACAGAAGAATTCAGGAGATCGGTGTACGTATGGCACTCGGAGCACAACCTTTGGCTCTCGTCAGGATGATTGTAAGACAGGGGATAGTACATCTGGTCATAGGCCTTCTGATAGGGCTCCTGCTCTCCCTTGGACTCGCCCAGGGAATTCGAATGATCCTTTTCGGTGTCTCTCCGGCCGATCCGGTTATCCTGGCGCTGATAGTGATCGTTATCATCGGGACGGGTCTCATCGCCAGTCTGATTCCGGCAATGAGAGCAACCAGAGTCAATCCAGTTGCGGCTCTGAAGCAGGAGTAGGATCAGGTACCGGTCTCCTTGTTCTGCTTCAGGTACCGTACTTTCAAACACAGCAGGACAATCCCGCAAGCAAACACCTTGACGTGAGACCTCTAATTGGGGTAGCGATAGGCACTGCAGCCTGTACTGAGTGCCGGAAAGCGGTGAAGATATCCTTCTCTTTACTGCTAATCATGTATGAGATGTTGACCAGTCGCTGACCAGGAGGAGCCAACAATGAAATCGCTGCCATTAAACAGAACGGGCCATTTCTCATTTACCGTTTTGACACTGATCACGGCTGTGTTCTGCCTGACCTTCACAGCTGGTGCAATCGATGCACAGGATAATCGGGTTACAACCGCCAACTACGAACTGGCCTCGCGGTTCACCAGCGCGAAGCTGTCCAAGATGGTCTACAGCACCTCGGTCAGGCCAAACTGGCTGGAATTCAGCGACCGGTTCTGGTACATCTGGGATACTCCTGACAGCAGAACCTTTTATATAGTGAACCCGGCCCGTAAAACGAAGACACCACTGTTTGACAATATCTGGATGGCGGCTGAACTGAGCCGGCAGACCGGCGATCCATACGATGCGCAGCACCTGCCCTTCACGACGATCCGGTTCATAAAAAATGACAGTGCGATTGAATTCTCGGTCAAAACAACCAAGCCGGCAGAACCTGATACTGCTCAGGCTGAGGAAGAGACAACCGAGGAGGGAGAGAGGCAGGAAAAAGCCTCCAAAGGAAGGGTAATCCGTCCGACACAGGAAACGGTCTGGTTCGAATACGAATTTGCCACCAGGACCCTGAGGAGGATAGAGGACCACGAGGATCCGGATAATCCGCCCGGCTGGGCGGGTGTTGCTCCCGATTCCTCTGTCGTTGTCTTTGCACGCGACCACAACCTCTACATGATGGACAAGGAGGAGTTCATCCGTGTCGTCGAGGAGGAGAAGAGACAGGAAGAGGAGCGCAAAGGCAGAAAGGGAAAAGGCAGGACGGGAGGTGAAGAGGAGGAAGAAGAACAGGAGGAAGAAGTTGAAGCGGAGGAGATACAGCTGACAACTGATGGCGAGGAGCATTACAGCTTCGGATCGGCTGTCCGGAGTTCAATGACAGAAGAACAGAAAGAGAAAAACAAGAATAGGCGTGCAAGAGCGAGGGTGACATGGTCTCCCGATTCGAAGAAATTCGTAATGACACGCACCGACCAGAGACTGGTCAAGGATCTCTGGGTCATCAATTCTCTCGCCGACCCGCGTCCCACTCTCCAGACATATCGTTATGCTATGCCCGGTGAGGAACACATGCCGCAGATAGAAGTTTTTGTTTTCGATGTGGCATCCAGGGAGCGAACTCCTGTCCAGGTCGAGGAATACAAGGATCAGACCGTTTCGATCCATTCCAGGCGTATAACCTACCCGCCAAGTTATGAAGGACCACGGCCAGGCATCTGGCTCTCCCCCGATCCCAACGAGATCTACTTCACCCGTACAAGCAGGGACATGCACAAAGTGGATGTCTGTGTAGCAGACGCCACTACCGGTGAGGTAAGGGTGGTCATCGAGGAGAGGCTGAATACATATATCGAGACCCAGCGTCTTGAATACCTGGACAGCAATGAGCTGATCTGGTGGTCGGAACGTGACGGCTGGGGTCACTACTATCTGTATGGTACTGATGGTACATTAAAGAGGCAGATCACCTCCGGTCCCTTCTCCTGTCGCCGTATTCTGGAGATCGACCAGAAGAACGATGTGATCTTCTTCCAGGCCAACGCCCGTGAACCGGGTGAAGATCCCTACTATGAGCATTTCTATCGGGTAAACCTCAACGGCAGCGGCCTGCAGCTTCTCAATCCGGGTAACTTCAGTCACTCGGCGAACGTTAACGAGGACATGAAGTACTTCGTCGATACCTTCTCCCGTGTAAATACCGCACCCAAATCGGTTCTCTACGATACGCGGGGTCAGCTGCTGATGGAGCTCGAAGAGGCAGACCTCTCCCGCCTCTTCGAGGCGGGTTACCAGTTCCCCGAACCCTTCAAAGTCAAGGCCGATGACGACATTACCGATCTGTACGGTGTGATATACAAGCCGTTCGACTTCGACGAGACGAAGCAGTACCCGATAATAGCCTACGTCTATCCCGGTCCTCAGACCGAGAGTGTTTCAAAAAGGTTTTCTACGAATTCGACCACAACATCTCTGGCACAGTTTGGCTTCATCGTCATAACGGTGGGCAACAGGGGAGGGCATCCCAACCGTTCGAAGTGGTACCACAACTACAGCTATGGTGACCTGAGAGATTACGGACTGGCCGACAAGAAGACAGCGATCGAACAGCTGGCCCTCAGATATCCCTTCATAGACAGCGACAGGGTAGGGATATTCGGCCATTCGGGTGGAGGTTTCATGTCTACCGCCGCGATGCTTGTATATCCCGATTTCTTCAAGGTTGCTGTCTCATCCAGCGGCAACCATGAGAACAACATCTACAACAAGTGGTGGAGCGAGAAACATCATGGTATCACCGAGATAATAAATGCCGAAGGTGAGGTCGACTTCGAGTACGACATAGACAAGAATTCGGAACTGGCGGCCAACCTGAAAGGAAGACTGCTGCTCGTTACCGGTGATATCGACAACAACGTGCACCCGGCGAACACTCTCAGGATGGCGAGGGCGCTGATAGATGCCAGCAAGAGATTCGATCTCTTCATCTTCCCCGGTGCCCGACATGGTTACGGGGATATGAACAACTATTTCTTCTGGTTGAGGGCGGATTACTTCTGTAAGCACCTGCTCGGTGATTATTCGATGAATGTGAACATGATCGAGTTGAGCAGTGAGCAGGATCAGAGTCCAGATGGTGGAAAAAGGGGAAGGGGAAGGGGAGGTACCCGCCGGTAAGGCAGCAGGTGCCCGGGGAGGTCCCCGGGCACAGGCATCTCTCTGCCGGAATCAGTGTATCCGGAAGTCAGGTGTTTTGATGTAGTCCTCCATCAGGTACCACATTTCCTCCACGTCCAGAGTCATGATAATCAGGTCTCTGCGAACTCCATTGATGTCGGTCACATGTTTGTGGAGGGTGGCTTCCTCACGGAAACCCATGTGCTCCGCGGCTATTCGGGCAGATTCCTGGGTGTCCATGAACTCGAGCTGTATTTTATAGAGCTGTTGGCTCAGAGCATGGAAGAAGAGTTCCCGTATCAGGATCCTTGCCAGACCTCTGCGCTGGTAGGCAGATGTGATCACGACACGGATCTCTCCGAGATTTCGCATCCAGCCGAATTCCGCACGAAACAATGTCGCGATTCCCACGATCTCCCCTTCGAAGAGTACAAAGATCGGAAACATATTATCGTAGTTGAGATTCCCGAAGCGTCGCCGTACGTTCTCAGGATTCTTTGTATCAGACCGCAGATATAGCCTGTCCTCCTCCGGAAGGGATTGGAAGAATGCTATCACTGCTTCAAGATCATCGTCTGTCATGATCCTCAGGGTGACTTTTGATCCATCCTTCAGTTCCATTGATTTCGGATACTTATCCATGCTGTAGCTCCTGATGTGCAATGCAACCCTTATTATTGTACACTTCTGTGCACTTCACCTGCTGCCGGTCTGCACTCTCCTTCAACAGGCTCATCTAACACCTAATTCAGAGGTTTTTCAACCAGCTCAATAGCCTTAAGCTGTTCAGCAGATGACTTCTCAGTGTAGTTTTTCCGAAACGGTTAATCGGCAGCAGGCGGGAAGAGAGGTGAGAGATGAATTCGTTCAATAGCTGGATCGGGCGCTCGTTCAACACTCCTGAAGAGGTCCTTGTTGAGTTCAAAAACCGATTGGTCGCAACAGAACAAGCTGAGGTAGATCCCGCAATATCATTTCTCCCGGAAAGTGTATCGATCCGTGATGTGCCGGTTGACGATTCTGATTGGGCCGGCCTTCCTCTGGCCGGTGTGCCATTTCTTGTGAAGGATCTCTACGATGTGGCTGGGTGGCCGACAACGGCCTCATCTCTCTTCCTGGCCGATGAATATGGAATTCCTGCCGCTACCTCACCCCTGGTCCGCAAATTCATGGAGCTGGGAGCCACTCCGGTTGGCAAGACACATCTGAACGAATTTGCCTACGGATTGTCGGGCAGGAATCTGCATTACGGCAGCTGTCGCCATCCGCATCATCCCGATCGCCTGCCGGGCGGCTCGAGCAGTGGCTCGGCCTGGGCTGTCGGGAAGGGACTTGTACCTCTCGCACTGGGTACCGATACGGGCGGATCGGTCCGGGTGCCGGCAGCCTTCTGCGGACTTTTCGGCATCCGATTGATCCCGAATGAATGGTCTCAGCAGGGTTGCTTCCCTCTATCCCCAACATTCGATACCGCCGGATGGTTCACCGCTGACAGGGAAGATATGGCCACAACTCTGAAGCTGATGCTCGATCTTGCCGATTCGAAAGACACCCCTAGGGGAGTTCTCCTCAAGGTGGAGGATTTCCCCTCCGACCCTGAGCTGAAAAGTGAGTACACTTCACGCTACGATGCATTCAACCTGCAATCGGATCCTTCAATTCAGGATGGTTTTCAGGCAGTTGCAGGAAATCTGACCACGAACTACAGCGTGCTTCAGAGTCTTGAATCGTATGCCGTACATGAGCAATGGATCGATTCCCATCGCGACAGGTACAATCCGGTTGTATGGCAGCGGATCGACCGGGGACGCCATTGGAGCAGTGAGGAAGTAGAGGCGGCTGAAAGAGGAAGAGGGGAGTTGCGCGATTTCTTCGGCCAACTCTTCAAGCGCTTCGATTATGCGGTATTGCCCGCCACCATGATTCCGGCACCCCGCGAGAATCAGCTGGATGAAGCGTTCCGGAGCCAGATCATAACACTGACAGCGCCTGCCAGCCTGGCCGCACTGCCGGTGCTTACTGTTCCGGTCCCCCTGGAGCACAAGTTGAGTGGCGGTCTGCAGATCATATATTCTGATCCCGGATCAGATATTCCTCTCCAGTTCCTGGATAACTGGGAAGGTGCCTGATTCTTCCAGCAGCCGCATCCCTGCCTCTGGCACTCCCTGGATGGGTCTGGATTGCTGTTGAGTACAATTGTTTGGCGATTGACGTGGTATTACATTGATGAATTCATAGTTTGAAATTGTATCTGCTGGTATCTGTCGGAATCCCGCCAGTCCGGCTGATAAAAAGATCTTCAGGAAGGTTTCTGTCCAAAAAGGAATCAACATGAGTCTCAGTGAAATCGGAAAAAATGTCTGCGCATCGCCAACTCTAGCGCTGAACGAGATGGCGGCCATCCTCCGTGAAAAAGGGGATCCCATCATCCACCTCGGTGGAGGGGAGCCGAAAAGCCGTGTTCCGATGGATGCGATCCTGGCAACCGCTGCACACCTGAATACCGGTGAGATCAGGTACACACCGGCCGATGGAATCCCGTCGCTCAAGCAGGCGATCATCCGGTACACGGAGGAGCACTATAACCGGAAGGTGGAGCCTGAGAACGTCATGGCATCAGGCGGGGCAAAGCAGGCGGTGATGGTGGCTCTGCAGACAGTGCTGAACCCGCAGGAAGAGGTCATTTATCCTTCGCCCTTCTGGGTAAGCTATCCCGAAATGGCCAAGCTTTGCGGTGCGATCGGCGTTCCTGCTCCGCCCGAAGATGGCTCCTTCTATCCCAGGATCCAGGACATCGAGCAGAGGATAGGTTCGTATACAAAGGCAGTTATCATCAACAGTCCCAACAATCCCTCAGGCGCCATGTACTCCGAGGAGTTCATTGCCGACGTAGTGGATTTATGTGAGAAGCGTGATCTATACCTTATTATGGATGATATCTACCATAGACTGATTTTTGATGGCAGGAAGCAGATTAATTGCTACGATTACGCCAAAGATATGTCAGAAAACTCAAAATTAATTGTCGTAAATGGTGTATCGAAGCAATATGCCATGACTGGATTTAGAATAGGTTGGGTAGTGGCCAGTAAGAAGTTAATAGAAGTAATGAGCAATATTCAGGGTCACCAGACTTCAGGGCCTTCCGTCCTGTTGCAGAAAGCAGCTATTGGGGCTCTTAGCGGTATACAATCGAGTGTAGAGAGTCTGCGTGTGACGCTGGAGAACAACCGAAACATAATGATCGACTATCTGAATTCATTTGAAGGAGTCAAGGCCACAAAACCTGACGGAACCTTCTACTGCTTTGCCGATTTCAGTGCTCACGAAAAGGATTCCCACAAACTGTCGAAGCTCCTGATAGAGAAGGTCCAGGTTTTGACGGTACCGGGAGTCGATTTCGGAATGGAAGGACATCTCAGGTTGAGCTACTGCGGGACTGTCAAGGATATCACGGAGGGGATCGAAAGAATGAAGTGGGTGATCGATCCGAATTCTCCAAATGAACTTTACATTGGTGATCGCAAACTGGTGAGGGACTGGTCATGAGCAAGTATCTTGAATTCGACACACCGGCGTCTAAAGAGGCCATGGTCCTTGCGTCCGATTACAGGCTTAAGAACCACGGCCTGGTTCATCTGGAGCGGGTTTTCTGGAATCTGTCCGATTCGGCGCTCTACGAGGAAATCATATTCCGTAATGAGGGTACAATTGCAGATCAGGGCCCTGTGCTGGTCAATACCGGACAACACACGGCTAGAGCGGCCACCGACAAGTTCGTTGTGAGGGAGGAATCCACAGAAGAGAAGATCTGGTGGGGCGAGTACAACCGTCCGTTCAGCCTGGAAAAATTCAATGCTCTTCTAGGCAGGGTCCAGGCCTACTGCCAGGATGAGGAACTGTTCGTACAGGACTGTTATGCCTGTGCGGCGCCCGAATACCGGATGCCGGTCAGGATCATCACGGAGAAGGCATGGCACAGCCTCTTCGCCAGGAACATGTTCCTGACCGCCGCCAACCCGGATGAGTTAAAGAAGTTCATTCCCGACTTCACAATCATCGGTCTGCCCGGATTCAAGGTGGATCCAATAATTGATGCAACCAGATCAGAAACCGCCATAATCCTCAATTTTGCAGACCGGATGGCGATCATCGCCAATTCCCTTTACGGCGGTGAGATCAAGAAGTCGGTATTCACGGTGTTGAATTTCCTTCTGCCATTTCAGGATGTCCTGCCGATGCACTGCTCGGCGAACGTGGGAGATGACGGCGATGTCGCCCTCTTCTTCGGTCTCAGCGGCACCGGTAAAACCACCCTCTCTGCCGATCCGGGCAGAAGGTTGATCGGCGACGATGAGCACGGCTGGAGCTCTGAAGGGATATTCAACTTCGAGGGTGGGTGTTACGCCAAGGTTATAAGGCTCTCGGCAGAGCATGAACCGCAGATCTATGAAACCACCAGGCGCTTCAGAACCATTCTGGAGAATGTGGTCTTCGATCGTGTAACGAGGAAGATAGATCTCGATGATGACATGATTACCGAGAATACAAGAGCCTCCTACCCGATCGATTTCATCCCGAACCTTGTAACCGAGGGATATGTGAACACACACCCGAAGAACATCATCTTCCTTACGTGTGATGCATCGGGTGTAATGCCCCCGATCGCCCGGCTGAGTCCTGAAGAGGCCCAGTACCATTTCATCAGCGGTTATACTTCGAAGATCGCAGGCACCGAGATAGGTCTGGGAATCGAACCGCAGATTACCTTCAGTGCCTGTTTTGGTGCACCATTCATGGTCAAACATCCCTTCGAGTATGCAGAGATGCTGAAGAGCAGGATGCTGAAGCACGATGCCCGGTGCTGGCTGGTCAATACCGGCTGGGTTGGTGGACGATTCGGAGTAGGCAAGAGGATCAGCATCCGCCATACGCGGAACCTGCTGAATGCCGCACTCGACGGTAAACTGGACAAGGTCAAGTACCGGAAAGACAAGCTGTTCGGTTTCGAAGTCCCCCTGAGCTGTCCCGATGTTTCTGAAGATGTTCTGGAACCGGCCAACTCGTGGGGTGACAAGGATGAGTACTGGAAGAAGTACGATGCTCTCGCAGCTCGTTTTATCGAGAATTTCAAGCTCTTCCAGGAAGGTTGTCCTCAAGACGTGATAGACGCCGGGCCATCAAGGTAGCAAACGTTCAGGGAGCAGCTGAGATAATCCCGGTCACAGAACCGGGTGAATAATTGAGCTTTTCGCTCGATCTACGGGTCGCGGCGAGGAGTTCTTTTTATGGCAGAAAGATGGCTCACAGAATTGAACTCTGCAGCAGGCACTGATATTCTGCCGGCTCCGATCCCCGTAATAATCGGAATCATTACCTCCGAAGGAAAAGCTTCGTGAAATGTAATAAAGAGAGCGGCGGAATGGGCGATAGAGAAATTGAAGAAGAACCAGAGAACTGTGAGGAGATAAACAGATGATCAGAGCAACAGCCGGCTGCCGGCGGATGGCAACCCTGCTACTGCCCCTTCTCTTCAACGCTATCCCGAGCGGAATGCTTGGCGCTCAATCGATACCGGAAGGGCTTCTAGACAACATCAGATACAGAGAGATTGGTCCGACCGCTCAGAGCGGCAGATTCGTAGATTTCGCTGTTCCATTGCAGCAGCCGAACACCTTCTACGCCGCAACCGCTTCCGGCGGGCTCTGGAAGACCGAAAACGCCGGTCTCACCTACACATCTCTGCTCGATTCAACAGACATTATCTCTCTGGGTGATGTAACGGTGGCACCATCAGATCCCGATATCGTCTGGATTGGAACTGGAGAAGCCAATAACTCCCGCAGTGTCTATTTCGGGGATGGTGTCTACAAGTCTGCCGACGGAGGGGTCACCTGGACGAACATGGGTCTGCCTGAATCGCATCATGTTGGTCGAATCGTTATTCATCCCAGGAACCCGGACATCGTTTACGTAGCCGCACTCGGCCATCTCTACTCAGAGAATCCGGAGCGGGGGCTCTACAAGACTACTGACGGTGGGAGAACGTGGACGAAGAGTCTGGATGTTGTAGTTGAAGGTCGCAATATCGGGGTTGTGGATATTGTCATGCATCCCACCAGACCGAACACACTATATGCAGCTGCCTACGACAAGATCCGGAAACCGTGGACCTTCAACGAGGGAGGCCCCGGCAGCGGCATATACAAGACCACGAATGCCGGCAGATCGTGGACCAGGCTGGAGGATGGTCTCCCCGGAGGTATGCTCGGCCGTATCGGGCTGACCATTTCTCCCCAGGACCCGAACACTCTCTACGCCGTTATCGAGAATGCCAATTCAGAAGGTGTCTCCGATGAGGTGAGGCGCCAGGAATTGCTGGAAGGTCGACCCCCCGGCGTACGTCCCATCGGCAACGAGGTCTACATGACCTCTAACGGCGGAAGATCATGGCAGCTCGTGAACACGGGGGACCGCAACCTGGGTGGCAATCCCCCATACTACTACGGTCAGATCATTGTCGATCCGAACGATAAGGAACACCTCTACAACCTTGGGGTGAGTGTCTCGGAGTCGAAGGACGGAGGAAAGACGTGGGCAAGGGCTTTCCGTTTCGGAGGTGACAATCACGCGTTGTGGATCAATCCCGATAACAGCAGGCATATGCTGCTGGGATACGACCACGGCATGGGAGTGACCTATGATGGTGGTGAGAACTGGTACCATCCCGACAATCTCCCCCTGGCACAGTTCTATGCAGTCGGTGCGGATAATGACTATCCATACAATGTCTACGGAGGGACACAGGATAACGGGTCGTGGAAGGGTCCGAGTACCAGCAGGAGCGGGAACATAGAATTTGAAGAGTGGACCCGTATTGGCGGCGGTGACGGCATGTACAATGTGCCGGATCCCAACAACCCGAATATCCTCTATAACGAGAGTCAGTTCGGCCCGATCCGGCGTCTCGATCAGGCAACGGGTGCTGCCAGGTCAATTCGACACAGAGATGAGAGTCTGCGCTTCAACTGGTGCGCCCCGATCGTGATATCACCCCACAACAGCGATGTAGTTTTCCACGGCGCCAATGTTCTGCTCAGATCAAGCTATCGCGGGGAGCAGTGGGAAGAGATCAGTCCCGATCTCACAACCGCCGACAGCACCAAGATTGTGGGTACGGGGAATATCCGGTACTGCACCATCACAACGATCGATGAGTCACCGATAGTACCGGGAATCATCTGGGTAGGAACCGATGACGGCAATGTCCAGCTTACATCGGATGGAGGGGAGAACTGGACACTGCTGAATGACAGGATACCCGACAACCCGCAATACTGGGTCAGTAGAGTGATCGCATCATTCCACGATACCGCGACTGCCTATGTTACCTTCACAGGATTCCGCAGAGACGACTTCCGGCCATTCGTGTACAAAACAACCGATAAAGGAGAGACATGGTCTTCGATCGCCGCGAACCTTCCCGATGAACCCGTTAACGTTATCAGGGAGGACCGCGTCAATCCCGATCTCCTCTTCGTCGGGACTGACAAAGCTGTCTATGTTTCACTCGATGGCGGTGAGAGCTGGTCAAGCCTGCGGAACAATATGCCTGCTGTTGCTGTTCATGACCTGCTGATCCATCCAAGGGAGAAAGACCTGGTCGTGGCAACCCATGGACGAGGATTCTACATTGCAGACATCTCGCCTCTGCAGGAATTGAACGATGATGTTCTGGCGTCCAGCATATACCTCTTTGAGATTGAACCGAAGATCAGGTGGGTGGTACTGCCGGGCAATGCCTCAAGTCGGCAGAACTTTGCAGGAGAGAGCGAACCAGATGGTGTCGTCATCAATTACTTTCTCAAGAACGATGCAGAAGATGTCAAGATCCGTGTATATCAGGGAACGCGTCTGATCAATGAAGTGGACGCCGATACTACAGCAGGACTTAACATCGCAGTCTGGAATATGCAGGGCAAACGACCGAGAACTCCGCAGGAGAAGGAAGCTCTGCAGCGCAGAAGCAGTCGTGGCGGCGGAGGTGGATTCCAGATGCGGGGTCAGCAGCAGAAGCAGGATCCTGATTTTGTGTTTGTGAGAGTACAGCCGGGCACCTACAAAATCGTTCTCGAAGTTGATGGACGTGAGATGACCGGAACTTCAGTGATTATGAGGGATCACTGGTACGACAGGTAATTCAGCCAACCTGGTGGCGACATCGCCACGGCGACTCCGCCACGATTCACTCGAGAATATCTGAGGGGCGGTTTCGATCAGGCGCGGAAGCATATAGAAGACGGAGATCTGGGACCAGGCCGTGCCCTGTCTGGTCTTCATTCCCTGGTTGTTCAGTGATTCGGCAACCTCTGATAGCGATCTGTCCTCAACGATCATCTCGAGCATGATCGTCATTGCTTCTTTTTCGTCTGGATCTTCTTCAAGGTGTTTGCAGTCTCCCGATACCCGGAGGCCGTAGGGGATCTCTTCCTTCAGCCGACCGGCGTCGGTCGCCTCGATCTCTATAGGCCTTTCCCATTCAACGGCTGCAAAGGACCAGCCGTCTGCGGCCTTCAGCCTCACATATTCCTCATTCGGAGGGGCGGCCATCGGTTCGCGAACGCGTTCTTTAATCATCAGATTGCCTCTTTATTGGGCTTAGTGCACAGCTCTGTGATTATGGTGATGTATCGGTGCCTGAATACCAGCGTAATTGCGGAACGGTGTACTGAGTAAGGTCCGGACTCCATACATGGAACTACGTAATCCGGGGGCGATAGGTTTTATGGAAATAGGGAGTTCACAATAGTTCAGGGGGTCGGCTTTGTGATGCCGGAGGCGATACCGCCTGTTTTCTGTGCGCTCCATCCACCTGTGAAGGGATTGGCTGGTGACATTGGGTTTCCACCATAGTACGATCCCATAAGGATGCCTGTATCGGCGAATCTCGCCTTGAGGGCCAGGACCGTGCTGATATCCTGCCAGTTCACCTCAGGAGGAATACCCGTATCAATCTCCAGGACAATGGAGGCTTCTATGGTTACTTCCCTTCCGCTCCTGACACCTGTGAATGTCGAGTGGGGAGCATCACCCCTGCCGCGGAACCGGCTGGTTTCCTCTGCATTAATAGTGCCCGTAACAGTCGATCCGCTGACCTCCAGATTGATGGTGCCTTTTGGTACGCCCTGAAGGGTGCCGGCATATGAACCGTTATAATCGAGTCCCTTGCCGGGACCCGAACTGCAGGTTGACAATCCCGTTATCAACAGGATTAAAGGAAGGCACTTGAATATCTGCCGCACGGTTTGTTCACCTCTCTTCTAATCCATGAGACAATCAGGAGAGTCCTTCATCCGAAGCTGAATGCCACGTTAAGTGAAGTATATGGGCTTCACAAGCTTTAATGAACAGGGGATGTTGATTCCCGGATCTGCCTCGCGTTAAACTTGAATGCGAGCAAACGATTGCAGAGGAGGGAATCGATGCCGATCTACGTTCTGATGACAAAGCTGAGTCCTGACGCTCTGCGCGATCCCCGCGGCAGGAGAGCTGTCGGGAGGTCGTGGATGTCAAAGGTGAAGACCGCCTGTCCCGATGTCCGCTGGATTTCACATTACGCCATCCTGGGACCCTACGATTTCATGGACATATACGAAGCGCCCGACGAGGAAACCGCACACCGGGTTTCACTGATCTCAAGAAGCGAGGGAGCGACAACGGCTGAAAGCTGGGGTGCTCTGCCCTATGAAGAGTACATACCCATTGTGGAAGAGGTTGAAAAACTGGACGGCTGAAAAAACAGGGCCTCCGAATCAACATGTTATTATTGTGATTACCGGTAATATTATTCGACTGGAGGATCAAATTGAGTGATGAAATGAAGGCAACATTGATGCTTGGCCAGCCTGTTCCCGACTTCAGGTTCACAACATACGACCCGGTGGAGGGTGATTTCGGGGAATTCTCACTGAGTTCTCAGATTGAAAAGAAGAGATGGACCATTCTCTTCTTCTATCCCGCAGACTTTACATTCGTCTGAGCGACTGAATTTGCTGCTCTGGCAGAGCAGAACGAGAGGTTCGTAAAGATGGGATGTGACATCATTACGGTAAGCACCGACACCGAGTTCGTCCACCTCGCATGGCGGAGACATGAGGGGGAGCTGGCCGGTGTGGAATATCCGATGGGTGCGGATCCAACAGGGAAGCTGGCTCGCATGTTCGGTGTCTACGATGATGAAACCGGCCTCGCCCTGCGCGGAACATTCATGATCAATCCGGAGGGAGTGCTGCTGAACAGCGAGGTCAATTTCTACAACATGGGGCGTAACATTGACGAGTTGATAAGGAAGTTCAAGGCCAACATCTACCTGTCGAAGAAAACCACAGAAGCCTGTCCTTCCAAATGGAAGGATGAGGGAGACAAAACCCTGACTCCTTCAGCCGATCTCGTCGGTAAAGTTCATGATGCTTTGAAGGATTGAGCCGGAAGAATACAGGTAAACTAACCAGCAGGGCTCATCTGGAAGGAATACGGGATGAAGCTGTGAACGGATCGATCGCTCTTCTCTCGCATTTGGGGCCGGTTGAGAGTCAGAACGGTTTCTGGTTCCGGAAAAGGGTGCTGCCGGAAGTGTTACTGTGATAATCCCCGAATAGGATTACCGATCGCCTTTATCTTCTGTCGCTCTTCACTTTCTGATAATCTAGAACCAGATTGCACATTGCACGTATCCCGACTGCAACTGCCGAATCGTCGGCGCGCATTGTCGGGTTGTGCAGCGTTCCGCTGACCGTTCCCTCCCTGCATACTCCCAGCCAGTACATGAATCCGGGAACCTCCAGGGCGTAATAGGCGAAATCCTCCGCTGCCATCACGGGCGGGCCTTCAGTTACATGCCCGGCACCCAGAACTGTTTCGAGGGTAGGAACCATCAACCGGACCAGCTCGGGATCATTGATCGTGGCAGGTGTGCCGCGGTCATAGCGAAGTGAATAAGTACCTCCTCCTGCATCTGTTATGCCTTCCACTATCTCCTTCATGCGTCGCTCAACCGTATCTCTCACATCGGGATCATAAGTGCGCACCGTTCCTTCCAGCGTGACGGTTCCCGGTATGATATTGAACCTCTCTCCCCCGTTGATCATGCCCACTGTTACCACACATGGCTCGAGAGGATTGATCGTTCTGGAGGGTATGGTCTGCAATGCCACTACCACCTGGGAAGCCATGACAACCGGATCAACTCCCAGGTGAGGAGAGGCACCGTGTGTCTGGCGGCCGGTTACCGAGATCCGGAAATGATCCGAGGCGGCCAGTGCGGGACCGACGGCGAATCCTATGTTACCGACCGTGATTTCAGGATCTGAATGCAGGCTGAATATAGCTGAAGGCTTGAGATTGCCGAATATTCCCTCCTTCAGCATCAATTGAGCCCCTCCCTCCTCGCCTGGGGGTGCTCCCTCTTCGGCCGGCTGGAAGATGAACATAACGGTTCCGGGCAGGTCCTCCCGCAGATCTGCCAGAACCGATGCCACTCCCATCAGCACAGATGTGTGGATGTCGTGTCCGCAGGCATGCATAACTCCGACTTCCAGTCCGTTGTATACGGTTCGTTTCGTAGAGCGGAATGGCAGGTCGGTGACTTCGGTAACAGGTAATGCGTCCATGTCTGCACGAACAGCGACAACAGGTCCCGATTGAGCTCCCCGCAGAATACCTATGACTCCGGTATGCGCCACCTCCGTCTGCACTTCGAAGCCGAGTGCTCTGAGGTGAGCGGCAACCAGAGCGGCGGTCTCGAATTCCCTGTTACCCAGCTCCGGATTTGCGTGGATCTGATGGCGGACTTCAAGAATCGAAGCCTCATGTCGCTCAATGCTCCGCACGATCGCGGAGTCGAACCGGCCACGCTGTGCTGCCGCGGTTGACGGGAGAAGTACAAACAGTAAGGCCAGTCCGACAAAGGTCGATCGAAGGGCCAGTGGCATGTAATCTGTCTTTTTCTTCATGGAGTTGAATCTACTCATCTCCGTGCACATTCCGCCAGATTTATCAGAGGATTTATTCTTCAGTGCACCGCTCTGTAATTACGGAGCGGTGCACTAAATGTCCCGCACTGTTATATTGGTCGGCGGGGAGATCATTATGTACGAACTGAAAGTGACGGTTACAAAGGTGATGGGGAAGTGCGACGCCGATCCACCTGTGAAGCCTGGCGACAGCTTCACGGTGAGCGGCGGTAATATCCGGATCCCGGATGGCGGATACATCTGCCTCTGGGCTCTGCAGAGCCTTATTCCTCTGCTGACACCGAAGGAACGCGAGATCAACGAGAAGGAAGATGAGGACTGGATGTGGCGTGTTCATCACGTTCAGTGTCCCGACCCCGACGGACGGGTGATCTTCAAGATCGAGCGGACCGGCAGGCCGGGAGATACAGCTGCAGCCGTTGGTGAAGACGCCGGGGAAGTCATTTCAACGGTGGAGTGTGAGGAGGAAGAGGACTCCGGGATGCTGAAGACACTTCAGGTAATAGTGGAATCGGTCAACGGCAAGTGCACTTCATGCATGGAACCTGGTGACAGTTTGACACTGCGCAGCGGACGGATCTATATCCCGTCAGGTGGTCACTTCTGTCTCTATGCACTTCAGGCCGTTCTTCCGCTTCTGCCGGCGAAGCAGCGTCTCCTGCAGGATGGCGACTGGATGAAGGTGGATAAACGCGTCATCTGTCCCGATCCGGCAGGCAACGTAATAATGAGAATAGACAGGAAGGAATGACATCGGGATGATTCACTGTAATGTCGCTTCCTGTGTGGGCTGCAGGATGTGTGAAGTTGCCTGCAGTTCGTTTCATTTTGGAGCCGTTTCTCCGGCCATGTCCCGCATCCGCGTCTCCAAACTTGAGGAGATAGGGATCGATGTGGCGGTTGCCTGTCTGAGCTGCATGGAGAAGTCGTGTCTGGTATGTCCCAACGATGCATTGACTGTTGGTGATAATGGAGTGATTCAGCCGGACACAGAACTATGCGATGCCTGCCGGGTGTGTATTGATGCCTGTCCGATCGGCGCTGTCGGTTTCTACGATGAATTGCCACTCTTCTGTAATCTCTGTGAGGGCGAAACCGTCTGTGTCACTGCCTGTCCGAATGGTTCTCTCGTCTACCGTAACGCCGATGATGTCTCTCTCGAGGATTTCCGCCATCTGGAGGGTAATGCCGGCCGGAGACGGGCAGATTACGTGCGCGTGATCGCCGAACCTGTGCGTCAGAGCTGGGAGATGGGCGTGAGGGTCGACTCGTGAGCATCTATCAGGGTAACTCGCTGCGCATCGATCTGACCGCTCACACTCTGGAGCGGGATGTGACCCCGGATAATGGAATCGGAGGTCGAAGCTGGAACAGCTTTACACTCCTGCGGGAACTCGAGCCGGGGATAGATCCTCTGGGACCCGATAACATCCTCTGCATCGGGATAGGACCGCTTACCGGCAGCAGGATGATCGCCACCTGCCGCTTCATAGCCAGTGGGAAGAGCCCCCTGACAGGTATCCTGGGAGATTCCGGTGCGAGGGGTTTCTTTGCGGCAGAATTGCGCTGGTCGGGCCACGACCAGCTTATATTTACAGGCGCCTCGGATAACTGGGTCTATCTGCTTATCGATAATGATACGGTCGAGATCCGGGATGCCTCCCACCTGGTTGGACTCGACATCACTCAGACTACAACTCATCTGCTCAGTGAATTGGGCGATCCCGACCTTCAGGTCGCTGCCATAGGACCTGCCGGAGAGAACCTCGTAAGGTATTCGATCATATCGTGCAACATGGCGAGGGCGGCCGGCCGTACCGGCATGGGTGCGGTAATGGGTTCAAAGAAGCTGAAGGCGATTGTAGTCCGGGGGACCAGACCGGTGAAGCCCGTGGACGGTGATCGCTTCGACCGGGTGTGCTCCACTTATCAGGCTGATCTGGAAGGACACAGTGAGTTCGAAACACGGCGTCTCTACGGTACCACAATGATCATGGACCGGTTGGCCGAAATGGGTGTCCTGCCTGCATACCATTATCGCAGTACGGTTTATGAAGATCTTGAGAAAGTCAATGGAGTGGCCCTGCGCAGAGATCACGTCGTCAAGGAGAAGTCGTGCTTCAACTGCAACGTACACTGTTCCCGCTACAACTGCACTCAGTACGGTGAGGGAGAGGGCCCGGAGTACGAAGCGCAGGCTGCCTATACGGTCAAGTGCGGCAACCCCGACCTGGAGCTGGCTGTCGGTGTATCCAACGCAGTCAACCGTCTCGGTATAGACTGCATTACAACCGGAGAGATCATCGCCTGGCTGATGGAGTGCAGGCATGAAGGTGTGATATCGGATAAGGATATCGACGGTATAGATCTTTCGTGGGGATCCCGTGAAGCACTCATCAAGCTCCCCGAACTCATCGCACAGAGAGAAGGAATAGGCGATCTCCTGGCTGAGGGCCAGCGACGGGCAGCCGTGCAGTTCGGCGAAGAGGCGATCAAGCTCACGGCAGAAGTAAAGGGACTTGAACTCTTCTCTGCCGATCCCAGGGGCATCAAGGGATACGGCCTGATGAACGCCATCAACTCACGTGGTGGAGACCACTACCGGGGCGAGCCGATGATAGAGCTGACGGGAGACGAAGAGCTGGCAATGCGACGGGTGGGCAACCGGAAAGCGGCTCATCGCCTTGAAGAGGAGGGGAAGGGTGCGCTGGTCAACTACGCCGAGCACCTGGGGATACTCTCTGACAGCATGACGATATGCAAGAATATATCCAACTGCATGGATGTGGTCGATTTCGATCTGACGGCAGAAGCCTATTCAGGTCTGCTCGGCAAGGATGTAACGGGAGAGGAATTGTGGGAGGTGTGTTCCGCAGTCAGCCAGGCTGAGAGGGACTTCAACCTGCGTGAAGGCATGTGTGCCGAGGATGACACTCTGCCTGAACGGTTTGTGAACCATCCCATTCCGGACGGACCTTCGAAAGGAAGTACGATCGATATCCGGCGACTGGTTAAAGATTATTACAGGGAGAAAGGCTGGGAAGATTGAGAAAAGTACGAGTTATCATGTACAACAACATAGGTTCCTACCCTGAGGAAGCTATGGTGGATGGCCTTCCAGCCGAAGCATTCCGCCGTGACATGAAGTTTCTGGTGGAGAACAGTTACAGGATTATAGATCTGGATGAGGCGATGAGGCTGGCCAACGGCCGGCGATTGATTCCCGACAAGGTTCTGGCTCTGACCTTCGACGGCGGCTACCGGGATGCTTATACAACAGTTTTCCCGACTTTGAAGGAACTTGGATTACCCGCGACCTTTTGCGTCGGAGTGAACGACGTGGGAGGATCTGTTGATCTGGGAGGCGTGGAGGTTCCCTGTCTCGAATGGGATCAGGTCAGTGAGATCGCCGATGATGGCTTCGAGATTGCTGCCTACACTTTATCAGGCAGGATCTACCATCCGGATAATCCCGAAATGGAGGAGCGACTCATCTCTGAAATCAGGGAGGCGGCAGAAGTCATCCCTGAAAAAGTGGGCAGGCCTCTGCGGTATGTGTCTGTGCGCGAGGGTATACCGGGCAGGAATGTCCATAAAGTGTTGAAGGATACAGGCATCGAAGCGTTCCTGACCAAGTGCCCGACCAGAAGGCGGCCGCACCGATACAGTATCGGCCGAATCCAGGTCGACGATGACGATCCGAATATCTTCTTTGTCAAGATTTCCCGGAACTACCTCCGTTTCAAGGATTCACGCACCTGGCCATATCTGCGAAGGTTCCGCGTAACCCACCTGGCACACAGGATCTCCGACAGCATCAATGCAAGGCGGGCGGGAAAGCGGTAGTCAGGTGCCGGCAGCCCGGCCAGACAGCAGATGCAGCACCGGCATATCCTTTTCAAACAGAATGCCCTGCCACTCCAATCCCGCTTGACTGAAATAATATTAGACGGTTTAATACTAAAAATTTTGGAATCCTAACAAACTGGAGAACGCAAAGATGAAACCCAGAAACCAGATAACTTTACTTGTTACATTCGCCCTGGTTGTCGGACTTGTCGGATGTGATTCGAGTACCGATCCTGCGCATTATGCGGATGAGAACTGGCAGAATGCTGATATGGTCCGCGGAGGGAAGCTCTTTGATAAATGGTGGGCGGTCAACAGCGGAACACAACCCACGACCGATTTCGATCCGATCTGGAGCAGCCAGACAACCAATACCCGATCAGGTGGTGATACGTGGCGGTGCAAGGAGTGCCACGGTTGGGACTACATAGGCAGGGATGGACGTTACTCTTCCGGAAGCCATTACACAGGATTCAACGGCGTATGGACCGTCCGCGGGTATGACAAAACCATTCTATTTGACAGCATATTGGATGAGGGCGGTGATCACGATCTGTCGGCCGTCTTGAGCGATCAGGATGCCCTCGATCTCACCAGGTTTATTGTCGATGGCCTCGTAAATATGAGCCTCTATATAGATGCGAGCGGCAACGCCACAGGAGATACAACAAGCGGTGAAACGCTTTATAACGCCAACTGTGCATCGTGCCACGGCACGGATGGCCTGACATTGGACTTCAAGAGCAGTACAGGTGTTCAGGGAATACGCTGGCTTGCCGATGACAATCCTCAGGAGAGTCTGCATAAGATACGGTGGGGTCATCCGGGTAGTTCAATGCCCAGCATGGTTGAGAACGGATTATCTGCCCAGCAGACAGGTGATATTCTGGCTCATGCCCAGACACTGCCTGGGGGCTGATCTATAGCTCTACCTACATGTCGGTAATACGTCAATCCCCCCTCACGGATAATCTGTGAAGGGGGATTTTTTCCCCATATTGACTTAACCTGTTTCTGCCGGTGGCGTAACATAATCGAAAGATGGATACTCCATCTGCCGATCACTCCATATTCCGGATCAGATTCTGAATGCAGCCGATCATGATGACTGCACTGCTTATTATCGCAGTTCTACACCGATGCCGGATTCGGCGCCGCTCGAATGCGACGGTTGTCGCGTGACAGGGCACTAGGTATTCAACCCTGGGATTACTGCAGAAGGCAGGCTTCACGGGAATGCAGAGGGGAAACAGGATCCGTACTCTTTATTCGTTCCTCCTGCTTGGCATG
>CAZWVF010000011.1:34221-44170 GCA_964637695.1 uncultured Gemmatimonadota bacterium
AATGCAGAGGGGAAACAGGATCCGTACTCTTTATTCGTTCCTCCTGCTTGGCATGCTGATCGCATCGACTGGCTGCAAGGGAATCCAGGTAACAACCACTGTCAATCGGGATGGATCGTGTGAAAGGGTGATCGTGGTCGAGAGTGATTCCAGCGGTGTCGGTGAGACGGCCTTTCCAGTACCTGATGATGAATCGTGGAGTGTGGAGGTAGCTCTGAATGAAGAGGATGAGGAAGGTGAAAGCTACTTCCATACGTATACAAAGCATTTCAAGCAGATCGATGACCTGATCGAAGAACTCAGCTCTCTGGATGCGGAGGGTCTACAGATACTCAGTCGGATAGAGTTCACCAGACGCAACAGGTGGTTTACAACATATATCACCTTCAGGGAGATCTATAAGGAGTACTTCCCGTATAAGACGATCCCGATATCGGAATACCTGACACCCGAAGAAATCGTAAGACTTCGTGAGAGTGATGAGGATAAAGAGCTCGAAGACCGGATGGAGGAGTGGCAGGCCAGGAACATGTTCGAAGATCTCTTCAAGAATATGCTGGAAGGAGCTTCCACCCTGAATGATCCCGAGCTGACTCCAGAGATATTGACTGCCGGTAAGGAGGAATTCTTTGAGGCTCTGATTCCGGCAGCGGAAGAGAGCAACTTCGATGAGCTGACAGAAGTGGCGCTTGAGGTCGGCAGGGAAATCTTTCGTACTGAGGTTGTTGAGCAGCTGCGGGCGCAGGTGGAAGAATTTAACCGGGGACTTATCGAATACTCCTCATTCTTCGATGTGGCCACGGATGAGGTCTACAAGTTTACGATAGTAATGCCAGGCATGATTTATGATTCCAACTCTTCCGAGGTCCAGTGGAACAGTGCGACATGGGAATTCAGCCCGATGGACTTCTCCTACGCAGACTATGAAATGTGGGCGGAATCAAGGATCACGAACCGCACCGTTGTCTGGATTTCAGTAATCCTGCTGGTATCTCTTGTGACGCTGGCCGTTGTTTTATTCCTGCGTCGTTGATGAACCCGGAGGGAATTTCTGCGATCCCGAGTCGAGGCTGTCTGCAGCGGAACCTGTGCCCGTGTCTTTCACCCGAAATACGGGCAATTGACTCAGATAAAGATCGTATGAGCAAGAAGCTGGCCCACGACCTCCTCGGGCATTACTGAGAATTCGTAAGGGGACTCAGGGTAATAGAGGGATTCTATGAATTGACTCAGGATATCATCATCGACGGACAATTCGTGTGCAGACAGATCTTCATCGATACCGAAATGAGTCAGGCACGACTTGTGCCTCTCCGTTACCTGTCTGCACAGTTCCCCCATGCTCCGATTGATCTCTCCGCCGTACAGCAGTCCCCGCAACTGTCCGAAATGTTCGATTCCCCGTGCCTCGCATATTCTGAGAAAAATCGTGTGTCTGGTGATCAGTCGGGCCGCGGTGATCTGTCTGTTCCTGTCTGTGCCTTTATTCCTCAAAGCGATATTGCGGGTGATCTGATCACGCCGGTATGCATAATCTTCCAGGAGTGAATTACCGACATCGATGGCGTCCGGTTGCTTTCGCCTGAAGCTGAATCGTTCCTGGAAAAGACTTTCGGTGATTGAATTCCTCCCCAGCAGGGATTTCAGCTCGTCCCACATTTTCGGAAACTCGTCATAGGTCAAATACATCAAGCGGGCCCGGGAGGCTCTATCCGACTTGCCGGGTCGAATCCTGCCATCGTAAATGGACATCTCCTCGAAGTCGGTGATGATTGAAAAGGCGAGTTGGGCAGACCAGGCGAACCGACGCAGCTGAAAGGCGGGACGAACTCCATGTTTGATGTTTGCGAATGGCTTCTTGGCTTCGAGAAAAAACTTCGGCCGGCCATCAATCCGAAAGCAGTAATCGGGTGCCTTAAGGATACCCGTATATACAGGAGAGTCTGACAGAATCACTTCTCGCTTGTCTTCGTTCAAACCCGCTTCGTTGTCGATATCCCATCCAAGGAACCTGAACATCGGTTCCACGAAATTGCGTCGAAGACGCGCTTCACTGTAGAAACCGGCCTTGTAGCTGTCACGGTGTTCGTCGAAGTGTTTGACGAGTGATGCGATGTTCTTCCTGTATGCCATGATCCGAACTCTTCCTGGTCTCCGGTTCTCCCGTTCAACTGCTTATAAGCTACTCGAAACAATCTGTCTGCACACTTTTACTCTTTCTGCACTTTCCTGCGATTCTGTACACTGCCGATATGTCCTCACTGCAGATTACAGTTCGTGGTTCGCACAACCTCCAGGTCAGGTGGAGGCAGTGATAGAGATCTGCTCACAATGAATCTGCTGCTGTTATCACTGCTGGGTCTGCTCGGTTACCTGGCAGGCGAGCGTTTCCTGCTCAAACGCAGGATCAGCTCTGTTCCAATGCGGATAAGTGTCACAGGCACGAGGGGTAAATCTTCTGTAGTAAGGTTGCTCGCTTCGGTCCTGCGGGAAGATGGCAGGAGGGTCGTGGCAAAAACGACCGGTTCGCGGGCGACCTACATATTGCCTGACGGCAGTGAAAAGGAGGTCCCCAGACGAGGTATGGCTTCCATCATTGAGCAGAAGAGATTTGTCCGGATGGCAGCCCGAATGAATGCAGATTGCCTCATTGCCGAGATAATGAGTCTTCACCCTGAAAACCACATTATCGAATCACAGGTGCTCATACAGCCGGATGTTGTCCTGATGACCAACGTCAGGGTCGATCATATCGATGCGATGGGCGGTTCAAAAGATCAGATTGCATCGATTTACGGTCTCGATATTCCACATGGGGCAAAAGTGATCGCTCCCGAATCTGAAGTCAGAGGGCCTTTCGAACGCGCAGCGTATCGAGCAAATGCCAACCTGATAACTGTTCCTGGCAGATCAGCCCTCTCAGACAGCGGTGAGAGACGCCTGATGGCGGGCGGTAACTTTGTAGAAAATCTGGACCTGGTCAGGTCGGCAGCCAGGGAGCTGGGAGTTGCCGAAGAAACGACCGGGAGGGGAATCGCCAATGCTGAGGCTGATAGAGGGGCGCTGAGGATATGGAGATACACTCATGATGAGAAGAGGGAGTGTTTTCTTGTAAGCGGATTTGCCGCGAACGATCCGGAATCAACGGAGCACATGATTGATGCATTGCCGGAAATTTTACCTGAGATGTCGGGCAGGCCGGTTGGTCTGTTGAGCCTGCGTGCAGACAGGGGAGACAGGACCGTGCACTGGATGGATGTATTGAAAGCAGGTTTGATCGATCGTTTTGTGAGGTTTTTCGTAGCAGGACCTCACTCTGCGGCCATGAGCAGGAATCTCTCCGGAATTATGGTTGTAAAGAGTCGGAGATCGGAGCAGGTGATGCAGGCTGTTTTAGCTGAAGTTGAGGATGGAACCGCTATTGTGGGGATGGGGAATTTCATCGGAATCGGGGAGGAGATGATCTCATACTGGCAGAGTATCGGAACCGAATATGGGCTTTGAGCTTCCCTTCATAGGTCTGTTGATCTCACTGATCTTTACCGGGATAACGGGGCTCTTCCCGGGAGGGATTATCGTTCCGAGCTATCTGGTCCTCTTCTACAATCAACCTGCACGTATCGCCGGCACTCTTATTGCAGCCTTTCTCACTCTACTCTGTTACCGGGCTGCGTCCTCCTACCTGATTCTGTTCGGAAGACGGAGATTCGTATTGCTGCTGCTGATCGGTGGAATCTGGGCAATGCTCGGGCGGGAAGTGGCGGCTTCGATATTCCCGCTCTCCGTTGAATTCAGGATCATCGGCTGGGTTGTCCCCGGACTCATCGCGGGCCATTTCGAAAAACAGGGGGTGATGGTAACAGCCGCATCACTGGCTACCGTCACCGTATTGATATTCTTCCTGGGCAGAATTCTGAATCTGATCTGATGGCGTCATGATCGACCGCACAGATCACGAGGTTCAAGCGAGACGAAGGATCATCTCGGCGGGAACAGCAAGCCTTCTGGCTTACCTTGTAGTTGCCCTCTTCAATCCTGCCGGAACCCTGGAATACTCGGCTGAAATGAAGGAAGCCTCGCAGTTGATGGCGGGAGCGTTAGAGAGAATTGGAGAATACAGGGGATCTGCAGGGGCCGGCATCGACGAGACAATCGATCCGAACAGGACGGGCGTCATCGGACCTCCCCTCTCCGAACTGATGACGACGGTTGGACATCTGGAGGCCAAGAGAACAACAACGAATCCGAATATGGCCGGGCTGATGGTATACCTGATGCAACGCTCGGGTGTGACCAGGGGTGATACGATTGCGATCGGTTGTTCCGCTTCCTTCCCGTCGCTTCTCATCGCAGTTCTTTCCGCTGCCGATGCACTGGAAGTGCATCCTGTCGTGATCATTTCGCTCGGCGCCTCCTCCTACGGTGCTACCGCGCCGGATTTCAATCTGCTCGATATCTACCAGCGGTTGCTGGAATGGGAATTCATCAAGTCGGGTCCTGCAGCGGTTTCGCTGGGTGGAGGACGGGATGTCGGGGAGGAATTCGACACTTCTATAAAAGCCCTCCTCATCCAGCGTATCAGATCTGAGGATCTGCCCCTGATTATCGAACCGGACCTGCAGAGCAATGTGACTCAGCGAATGCGGATATACGGCAGCAGCAGTGAAGTATCTGTCTTCGTAAATATCGGGGGAGGATATGCCAACATGGGAATCAGTTCCCGTGTACTCCAACTGAAACCTGGAATCAACAACAGTGTTCCGATGCCGTCGGAAGAGCAGAAGGGAGTGATTCACGAGATGGCATCGAGAGGGATACCGGTGATACATCTGCTGAATATCAGGGATCTGGTCACGAATTACGGACTTCCCTGGGATCGTGTACCCCTCCCCTCGCTGCAATCGGCTTTCCTCTCAATACCCCATTCCGGCAGGGGAGTCCTCTTCTGGCTGATCACCGCCACCTACCTGGCGGTACTGACCTGGCTGATGACACCAATTATCCGATTTGAACGACGGGGGCCTCTCCACTATTATCGAAATTGATTCAGGTTTGCCGTTATATAAGGAGCATGTCGGAGAAATTGACGATAGCGAGGGTTTCGCTGGCGAAGGAGAAGATAATGAAACGGTACTATCGGTTGGTGGCAGGAATACTATTGATTACAGGATTTCTATTCACGGCAATCTCACCGGTATTGACTCAGGGAGGTGGCGAGAAGGCCGAATTGCCGGTACTGGTAACCTCGTGCGGCCAGAGTCCGGGTCCCGTTCGTGTACAGTTCTTCCTCAACAGGCTCCAGATAGATCACGTTTACAAACTTCAGGCAACAGCTGAAGACCTGGTAGATGCAAAGAACGCCGGAACACCCTTCAAATCACTGATCATCGTGACGGGTGCGAGTCTGAAGGGGATGGGTGCCGCAGGTGTCTCGATCCAGGATGAGATTGAAAGAACGGAAGCTTTGATCGAAACGGCTAAGAGAGAGGGGATAAAAATCATCGGCGCTCATATCGAAGGGATGTCCAGGCGTGCACAGGGTGCGGCTCCCGGAGACAACTCAGATGAACTCTCCATCGATGCCGTATGTCCCAAATCGGACCTGCTGGTCGTGCTCAAGGAGGGAAATGAAGACGGGAGATTCACAACCATATCCTCTTCACAAGATATTCCCATGATCCTGTTCGAGAAGAACATGGAACTGGGTGACGTTCTGCAGAATCTTTTCCAGAAATAAGGTCCTCCGACTTTGAGCATGTTCACATATTCCGGGATCGTTCTCGGTGTAATGGTGGTCGTTTATATCGCCGCCAAATCATTCAAACTTTCGACAGAGCTGGCCATGCTGGCGGCAGCTGTTGCCGGGGGGCTGGCTGCAGGATTCGGCATTCCGGTCAGGCATATCGCCGAAGGTTCCATTACCTACCTCGACATCAATCTGATATTCATCACCGCCACGCTCTTCATGAATATCATGAAGGAGTCGGGTGGGATCGTCTTTGTTGTCAGGGGGATACTTACTAGGTTCCACAATTACAGAGCTCTTCTGCTCATACTCCTGACAATGCTGCTTCTGCTTCCGGGTGCTCTTACAGGTGCCGGCAGTGTAACCGTACTGATCACAGGCGGAATGGTTGCCATCGTTCTGAATTATATGGGGATACCTCTGAACAGAATCGCGGCTATCGTGTTCGTCATTGCAGGTCTGAGCGCAGCTGCACCTCCTGTCAGCCTGTGGGCCATGATGACGGCGGCCGGCGTGAACATGCCTTATGTAGGATTTTTCCTTCCTCTGCTGGTGCCCTGTGTCCTCCTTTCACTGGCAACGATCTTCATCCTCGGGTGGAAGGGTTCTAAAACCGATCTGGAGAAGGCACTTTCGGAACTGCCGACACCACCTGCAGGAATGAGCTGGTTCAAGGTGATTCTTCCATTCGGCATCTTCATAATGCTGATATTCTTCGGCAGGCAGTGGCCCTACTCAACACCGGTTCTGGGCCTGCCCCTGGTCTTCCTGCTGGCAGCGATTACCTCGTGGGTCCTCTCTCCTGTTAAGCTGGATATCCTCAAGATTTCGAGGGATACGGTTGACCAGCTTCTTCCCCTGATAGGAACTCTGACCTGTGTTGGGATACTGGTTCAGATGATGACACTGACAGGTGTTCGCGGTCTTCTGGCGGTCACGGTCGTTACCCTCCCGATCCTGCTCGTCTACCTGTCGCTCTTCCTGGTCCTGCCGGTTTCCGAAGCCGTTCTGATGTGGGGTGCAGCACCTGTGATCGGGGTACCCCTGGTGCTGCTCTTCAACACGATCGGCCTGAATCCAATTGTTGCACTGGCCGGCATGAGTGTCATCTGGCCCCTGGGAGATGCGCTGCCTCCGACGGCAATCATCGGGAGGTTAACCGTGGATGTTGTGGGCTTTAATGATTCCTATGCCGGATTCCTGAAAACATGTGCCGTGCCGGCTGCGATAATCATGCTTACTGGAACGCTGATGGTAGTATTCAGCAGCAGGCTCAGCTTTCTGACGGGTGTATGATTGTGAGACCGAAGAATCAGATGAAAAGGGATTAGAAAAATGGATCTGTTATCCAGCATCATCACGATTATCTACTATGCTCTCGTAGCCTACATTGCGGTGATAATGATATGGAATCTGATCAGGACAAAAGAGTGGAGAAAAGAAGTTCTATACATCGTTGTGCTGCTGCCATTCCTGCTCCGGTTGCTGAGGCTTAAGTAGGAGTGAATTTCATGGCAGGTAATACAGAATATATGAGGAAGATAATCCTGGGGGTGGCAGGCCTGATTCTGCTGGTTTCATCCGGGATCAGTTTCTACAGGAGTCGAAACCTGGCTGAGCCTGTCGTGCTCAGCTCCGGGGTGACCGTGGTCAGAAAACTGGGTGATTATTTCGAGGGCATCAGTGGTACGGTAAACGACTGCAATGTCTATTTCTTTGAAGGGGAGGAGGAGGGGGCAACGCTCTTTGTTATGGGCGGAACGCATCCGGAGGAGCCGGCCGCCAGGCTGGCAGCCTGGCTCTTCACCGAAAACGCAGTGATGGAGAAGGGCAGGCTGATCATTGTTCTGAGCGGCAATCGAAGTGGAACCACGGTGACCCGTCCGGGTGGCGCCTACCCGCCCGATTACACGATCGAGACAGAGTGGGGAGAGCGTACCTTCAGAATGGGGGACCGGTGGAGCAATCCTCTCGACCAGTGGCCGGACCCGGAGGTCTACATCCACTACCCCAGCCGGCAGAGTCTCGCATACGTGGACATACGCAATCTGAACAGAGCGTGGCCGGGAAGACCCGATGGAACCCTCACAGAGAAAACCTGCTATGCCTACATGGAACTGATCAGGCAGGAGAATGTGGATATCTTCATCGACCTTCACGAAGCGGAACTTCAGTACCCTGTAATAAGTACGATAGTCACCCATGAAAACGGGCAGGAACTGGCCACTTTTGTATCTATGATGACCAGCGATTTCGAGGGATTTAATATCGGAACCGAGTTCTCTCCAAAGAACCTGCACGGACTCAGCCATCGTGAAGTTGGTGACCATTCAGATGCGATCTCCCTCCTCTTCGAAACCCCCGAGCCCTTTCTGGACGCCACCCGGGGCAGAACCACGCGGGAACAGTTGTTGACAGGCAGGGATGAATTCGTCGTCAAGGCAGGTGAACACGGCCTGCTCTTTGAAAAAATGGACGAAAAGGGCTGGCCGATAGATGTCAGAGTAGGTCGGCATACCTCCACGATTCTGCAGACGATGGAAAGCTGGAGCTACGATCACCCCGACCGGGCTCTTGTCTGCAGGAATATTCCAAGGTACACGGATGTGGTGGCCAATGGTGTGGGGTACTACCTGCGTAATCCGTCATCGGCTGCCGACGGAAGAGTGGTTTACGAATAGAAGGTTGGAGGGATGCCTGATATATTCTGGATTAGGGAATGGCATTGTTCGATCAAAGTTCTCGAAGAAGGAGCAACTCCGTGAAAAGGGGAAGCACACTTAAGACGTTGAGCAGGCTGATGCTGGTGACATTCTTCGCCGTTCTGGCATCTCCACCCGCGGCAATCGCACAGGTGCCGGCCGCACCTCTGGATTTCGAATCCTTCCTGAATTATCAGGAACCTGAAGGGTGCACCAGCATCATGGTGGGTCGTCTGGCCTCGGCAGACGGTTCGGTGATAACCAGCCACAGTTGTGACGGCAACTACAGAACCTGGCTGAGGATCGAACCAGCCCGGACCAATCCGCCCGGTTCGATGAAGGAGATCGTGTGGGGTACGCTCCATACGGAGACTCCATGGGATTCGAGAGGATTACGTGTGAAGGGTGAAATCCCGGAAGTGCCCGAAACTTACGCCTACATGAATGTGGCCTATCCCTGCATGAACGAGAAACAGCTTGCCATCGGCGAAACGACGATCGGCGGACGCCGCATCCTGATCAATGAGGACGGCCTTTTCCTGATAGAGGAGTTGCAAAAAATCGTTCTGGAACGTTGCACCACGGCCAGGGAAGCCATTCAGTTGATAGGCGAACTGGTCGAGGAGTACGGCTACGGAGACAACGGTGAATGCCTGACCTTCGCCGATCCGAAAGAGGTCTGGCAGTTCGAGATCATGGGCGCAGGTCCTCTGGAGACAGGTGCGGTATGGGCAGCGGTGCGCATCCCTGATGATCATGTCGGGGTATCGGCCAATATACCCAGGATCAGCCGGCTCGATCTGGATAATCCCGATTACTTCATGGCTTCCGACAATGTGTACGTACTGGCCGAGGAGATGGGCTGGTGGGATCCCTCCAGCGGCAAACCGTTCAGGTTCTGGGAAGCCTACAGTGGTCGGAAACCCTACTCGACCAGAGAGCTGTTCATCCTGAGTACGATGGCACCCGACCTGAATCTGAATGCAGACATGGAAGAGCTGCCGTTTACGGTCAAACCGAACAGGAAAGTTGATGTCCGGGAAGTACTGGCCTACTACAGGCAGACATACGAGGGCACCGAGATGGATGTCACCAGAAACCTGCTGGTTCCGCAGTCGGGTCGGGGAAGGAGAGGCGGTGACACCGGGGAGGCGCAGCCTGCAATGGTCAAGAGCGCCTACGCCAATCCCTGGATGAGCAGTGAGCAAATGGGTCTCTACAATGCTCTGGAACCTGGTGTCACGGGCTACCAGAGGCAGATAGCCATTGCCCGCTGTTCCTATTCACAGATCATCCAGAGCCGCAGCTGGCTGCCCGATGGGATCGGCGGAGTGGCCTGGTTCTCATTCGACAATCCGGGTCAGAGCCCGAGGATCCCTATCTTTGCAGGTGTCCTTGAACTGCCGGAGAGCTTCGAGATGTGTGCGCAGCGCAGGTTCACAACCGATTCAGCCTGCTGGTCGTTCAGAAGAGCGAACAAACTGGCCATGATCAAGTGGGG
>CAZWVF010000011.1:44270-45921 GCA_964637695.1 uncultured Gemmatimonadota bacterium
GGATCGTACGGCTGCACGAGCTGGGTCGTCATCCTGTGACGCTTCATCTGTCCGAAGCACGCTGCACTCAGAACAATTTCAAATGTGAAGTCGACTATTTCGAATTCCCTGGTCGCAGCCTCCCATGGATTCGAGTGCTTCAGGAATCCTTTGATCAGGTTCTCCGCCTTTTCCCTGTTCTGAAGCAGATGATCGGCTATTTGCGCACAGTATTCTGACGGCTCCGACGTGTGAGCGTGCACTATTGCTATCAGCAATGACCGATCGGGTTCAGATGAGGTGTTGATCAGCTTGACATCATTCTTTTCGGAATATGGTGATATGTCTACTGTCTGATCCTGTTTGAATTCTCTGGCAAACTCGGCAACGATCTCTCTTGCACAGGAGTGGGTTTCTGTGAAGTAGTCTTCACTGAGGGGCCTGCCGAATTCCTTTTCATATTCTGATGGATCGGTCAGAAGAATCAGCGATGGCGCAATGGCTCCTGCCAGCCTGTAGAATTCTTCTCCAAGTTCCTGCATCTCTCGAAGCGGATGAGCCCGAAGAGCACGGATGATGTATTCAAGGTTTCGTGCGTTGGCAGTGAACCCGAGTTGAGCTCGAACAGCCAGTCCCATCGCGTATCGGGCATCCTCCTTTGCGTATCCCTCCACAATCCTCAGGTCACCCCTCGATGACAGCATTTCAGGATGCTTCTGCTTGAAGTAGTCGAGCAGGACAGGGAAGGCCAGCGCGTATACTTCAGTCTGCTTTTTCAGACACTTTTCGAAGAGTGATCTGTCATCGCCCTGGAACTCCACTGGTAAAACGAATTCTCCTGCGAGTTCCTGGTAACGTTGAGATTTCTCGGTATAGGAGCAGAGTCGGTGCCACTGAAGCGCTTCCACACACAATCGGGAGATATCGAGAATATCAAAGTTGAAGGTGGCGTGCTCGGCAACCGATTGATGGTTCAGATCGAAAATGATGCTTCGGGCAGATCTGCGGGCAGCCTCCACATCGCTTATTGCCTTCTCCCGCAATTCTGTTACAGGCGAAGGATCGCGACTGATCCGGGCGTAGGCGACAGCGACCGTTTCAGGAGTAAGAGTTTCCGGTTTGTCGCAGGTTTTCCTGAACTGTTCGATAATAGATGAATCGAGATTGTATCCGGCCAGTACTATGCGCATCTGTTTTGTTCATCCCCTCAAGGTGTTTCTTAAACATTTAAACTCTGCAACAGATCGGTACAGGAGTAGATGTTAAGTATAATCGGAGATGCGATAAAAACACATAGAGCAGGCAGAAAAAGTAATTCTCTTGATCTTTGACTTGAAGACCAAAACTTGGCAGAATCAGCCTTCGATAGATCAACTGTTATGAGAGACACCTTATGTCCTGGTGGCTGTATGTGATCCGGTTTCGTCGATCTGCACATATATGGATAACAGTTCTGATTTTCAGCACATCGATTTCAGTGACATCGGGCTTTGCCCAGATCGACACGCTCGACGATCAGTGGCGGTGGGTGCGTTTCACAACTGAATCGGGTCTGCCTACAAACGATATAAAGCTTGTGACTCAGACGCCGGCTGGTACGATCTGGGTCGGGACATTTTATGGCCTGGCATGGTTCGATGGTTATCGATGGAACAGACTCGATCCGGAATCC
>CAZWVF010000011.1:46021-56037 GCA_964637695.1 uncultured Gemmatimonadota bacterium
ATATTCAACGGATGAGAGCATGGAGTGGATAGAAGAAATAAATGATACTCCTCTTGGTACTGTAACGGGACTTGTTGAAGACTTTGAGGGGAATATCTGGATTACAAGTGGTGTGAATTATGGCGGTGTATTCAGATGGGACGGTTACCGATGGGAGCATTTTGGTACGGATGATGGACTCACCGCTGCGGTCATTCATAAGATCGTTATTGATCGCCAGGGTCGATTGTGGTTTCTCGGCCTGGGAGAGAAGTTCCCCGGACCTGATTCGGAAGATGCGCCGCAGCCAGGTGCTTTTGTCTTTTCGAACGGTACTTTTGAAAACTGGAATACTGAGGATGGTCTGTTGCATGGAAGGGTGTATTCATTCGCGGAAGATGATTCGGGAGCGCTCTGGTTCGGTACATTTGGCGGACTCAGCAGATGGGATGGAGAAGAGTGGTCTCATTGGACAGTAGATGACAATGAATTCATGGAAGCCGTTTATTCCATCTGTATAGATAGAAATAATCGAGTCTGGTTCGCTCACCATGGCAACGGTCTCGGGTATCTGGAAGATGAACAGCTGCATTACATGAAGATGAGTGAAGGATTGATCAGCAATAACGTATGGGATGTCAAGATTGATGACCAGGACAGGCTGTGGATATCCACATGGTCGGGTATCTCTTTCTATGACGACAAGAGCTGGATATCGTTTTCCACTTTTTCAGGTTTAAGCAGTTCAAGGATCTGGCCAATTCTCCCGGTCGATAATCAGGTTTACATTGGAACACTTGGGACAGGTGTCGACATCCTCGACCTGTCCGTCGTGACCGCCAGGAATCCGATTGTTGACGTATCAGATGCAGCGTTTGACGGAAGAGATGCAATTCTGCGCTGGCAGGCATTTTCTTATTTTGGGGAATTGGAACCCCTGCAGATAGACACGCGCTTCAAACTGAATGAAGAGCCCTGGTCGGAATGGAGCCGTCTACGTGAGATAAGGTTTGAGGACCTTCCACCAGGCGATTATACGGTTACTGTTCAGGCGCGAGGAATGCTCGGCAGCTTCAACAAAACGGGTTACACATCAGCTTTTACCGTAGCGATACCCTTTTATTACAGCCCTCCATTTCTCCTGCCGATCGGGCTCCTTCTTTTTATATCGATATTTCTCTGGATCGATCTTCGCAAACGCAGGAAAGCATACATAGCAGAGCTGTATGAGAGCGAAGAGCGTTACCGGACCCTCTTCGACCACTCTCCATTCGGGATAGCGATCCATGATGAAGATACGCTTCTCTTTACAAATCCAGCCGGGGCAAAACTCCTGGGATTCAGGGATCCTGTAGAGGCGAGCGGCAAGCCACTGGCCGACCATATGTCGATCGATGACTGGGATATGGTGCAGGCCTATCTGTCACGGGGCGCAGGAGAGAGTGACAAGATCCCTCTCAGAGAGATTTCTCTCTTCCGTAAAGATCGATCAGAAATTAAAACTGAGTGGGAAGTTATTCCCTACATGTATATGGGCCTGCCGGCTTTCCTCTCCGTCTTCATCGATGTTACAGACCGAAAACACCTCGAAGCTCAGCTCCTTCAGTCACAGAAGATGCAGGCCGTCGGAACGCTGGCAGGCGGCATCGCGCACGATTTCAACAACCTGCTCACAGCCATTTCCGGCTACAGCGAAGTCATGCTCGAAAACATGAAGAAGAGGGATAAGAACCGATTTCTGATCGAGGAAATCCAGATGGCCGCCGACCGGGCAACCACTCTGACAAACCAGCTTCTGGTCTTCAGCCGTCAGGAGGTAATTAATACCAGGATTCTCGACCTCAATTCAATCATCGGAGATATGGCCGGGATGTTGAAACACCTGATCGGAGAGAACATAAACCTGGTGATCGACTTTGACCCGGGCCTGGACAGTATCAGTGCCGATCCGGGTCAGATTGAGCAATTGATCATGAACCTCATCCTCAATTCCAGGGATGCGATGCCCGATGGAGGCAACATTACCATTAAAGCCTGCAATATTGTTATCGAGGAAACAGATAACAGAAAGGAATACAAGCTCGATCCCGGGCAATACGTGATGGTGTCGGTTTCCGATGCAGGCAGCGGGATACCTGAAGATATACGCGATCGCATATTCGAACCGTTCTTTACTACAAAGGAACCCGGCCGCGGGACCGGCCTCGGGCTTGCTACGGTCCACGGGATAGTGCAGCGGTTCGGAGGTGATATCCGAGTCGAGGATACTGCAGATGGAGGCACATGCTTCAAGGTTCTCTTTCCCGGCGCGGGTCGGGATATCATTCCATCTATCAGGGAAGATACTGAGATAGAAATCGGGGAGGGATCGGGGACTATTCTGCTGGTTGAAGATGAGGATATTGTCCGCAACTATGTGGAAAGAGTTCTCATTGATGGCGGGTACCGGGTGATGACTGCTGCCGATGGAGTAGAAGCACTCCGGATCAGCTCCGAATTTTCGGAAGACATTCACATTCTCGTAACAGATGTGATGATGCCGATAATGAATGGGAAGGAATTAGCCGGGAGTCTTCTCATGAAAAGGCCGAATCTGAGGGTTCTCTTTCTCTCAGGATATGCGGATGAAGTCATCGGACGTGCGGATCTTCTGAAACCCGGACAGGATTTCCTGAAGAAACCGGTCACACCGAAACAGCTGCTTCTTAATATCCATGAACTTCTTTCCGGCGGATAGCCAATGCCAGGGAAGAATCAGCATGTTCCGTTTACCCTTCGTTAGATTCCTGCCAACATGGGCGGCAGGATTTCCGAAGGTGATATCGCCCGCTCTGGTTATTCATCCCGATCCGATGTTGATGAAGTGACCGGCAGATTGGCAAGAGATTCAGGGTGATTGCTGATCGTCTCCGTGCGGATTGTCGCTGTAGAGGTGCATCAACTGGTAGGCATGTTCCTGATTAACACCGGATACACCGGTAACAGCCCCGGTTGTCAGAATAATATGCAATCGCCCGGATGCCTCTCTTGCAAGGCGCACGTTAAAGGGACTGAAGGAGGGAATCCTCAGGTTGCTGGCAACTGCTGTAGTGCGCCATGTTCCGTCCGTTTCCAGGCTTGTGAACCATACCTGAAACTGTTCATCCCAGTCCTGGTATAGGATGTAAATAAGGCTTGGAAATCCATCCGCATCCAATACCAGGTCCATGTTATGCCAGAAAAGCAGTTCGTTTTTGACCGCCGTGCGGATCAACCAGTAGGAACCGTCGAGGATGGGATCATAAACCTCTTCAGCCACCCTTATCCTGCTTAATTGCCGTGTAGCCAGAACGCTGGTTTCATCGGAACGAAGACGGAGAAAGTAGGGCTGTGAATCGGGTATCTTCAGGCGTTCCCACCAGCCTTCACCCGGCCGCCACCAGTAATAGAATCCCTGGCTGTTGGCAAAGTATACTACATGTTCATGACCACTCGGGCTTACCACTATTTCCACTTTTCCAGCTGCGAAAGCACTGTTTGGTACAACGCCCAGGCTCCAGCCGGAATTCTCCTCCCTGAACAGCCAGAGCCTCTTATCTGTTGCGTCACTTACAACAGCTCGAATTCGACCATCACTGCCGAATGCGATGTCCGCCGAATCGTAACGCCAGCTTTCAGGTCTCGGATAGAGTGTATCTCTTCTGATGCTCTCCAATGTTGCAAGGGGAATCGAACTTCCGAGAGATGAGGCAATCGGGATGATCTCCATGTCGGATCCGGAGTAATAGAGCAGGGCAGCCTTTCCCCCGGGACCCGAGGCGATCCGGGTTCTGGCGATGGTACCGCTTCCACTGATGGCTGGACCTTCCAGGTGTTCCCATTCACTGCCATTGAGACGGCTTACCTGTACATGCGATTCTTCGTATACATATGAAGTCAGGAGATCTCCTTCATCAGTAATCGCGAAATCGAGGCCCGATATCCTGCCCGTGGTGATGATCTCTCTCTGCCAGTGCGCAGCGAACTGGTCCACCTCTCTGGGATCCGGCCCCAGCAGCAGGTCACAACCTGCAGTGAGCAACAAAGCCGCAATCGGTATGAGTCTTACAATCAGAGACAGCGGATTGGCCAACAGCTTGACATGTGAATGAATCATGGATCTCCCGATTTAATACCCACGCATACATGAATTTGCAGAGAAGACGGCACATATTCCTGCAATGTCCACATAGCGGTTTTCTCGTTTGCCATATAGTAATACCATGCAGGTCTGAAAAGCGGGCAGCAAGTCGTCTCTGCAGCAAGTAGTCTCTGGAGTATTATGATCGGCAGGGAATCGCCTTTGGAATTCGATAATGTGCTGTCCATATATCGTATGTGCGGCACAAGGGACTTTCTGGAGTAGAATGGAGAACCTGAGGAGGATAATCCTCACAAAACCATGAGGTATGGACAGATGAATGTTGATGAGCTGGTTTCGGTAGCAGAGGCGATTGTCGCTGAAGGGAAGGGGATACTGGCGGCTGATGAGAGCGGCGGTACAATCAAGAAACGTCTTGCAGGGATAGATGTGGAATCAACCGAGGAGAACAGGCGTGCTTACCGTGAATTGCTCTTCACTACAGAGGGTGTCGAGGAATTTATCAGCGGCGTGATCCTTTTCGATGAAACTCTGCGTCAGAGCGACTCTGATGGCATCCCCTTTCCGGAGTTGCTGGAATCGAAGGGGATAATCCCCGGCATCAAACCGGACAGGGGTGCCAAGGATCTTGCAGGGTTCCATGGTGAAAAAGTGACCGAAGGTCTCGATGGGTTGAGGGAACGGCTGCAGGAGTACAGGGAGCTTGGTGCCCGGTTCGGCAAATGGCGGGCCGTGATCACAATAGGTGAAGGTATACCGACACGGTTCTGTCTGGATGCGAACGCACATGCTCTTGCCAGGTATGCTGCACTCTGTCAGGAGGTGGGATTGGTACCGATTGTAGAACCGGAAGTTCTGATGGATGGCGGTCATTCGATCGAGTGTTGTGAGGAAGTTACCCGAATGGCTCTCTGGCGGCTTTACGACGCACTGCTCGAACACCGCGTTGTACTGGAGGGTACGATCCTGAAACCGAACATGGTCATCTCCGGCAATAAGTGTCCCGATCAGGCTGGACCGGAGGAAATCGCCGATGCCACGATCCGCTGTTTCCGCCGGGCTGTTCCGGCAGCAGTACCTGGAATTACCTTCCTTTCGGGGGGGCAGACTCCCCAGCAGGCGACAGAGAATCTCAATGCGATGAATGCTCTCGGGCTGAACCTTCCGTGGGAGCTCAGTTTCTCTTACGGGCGTGCGCTGCAGGAACCTGTGTTGAAGGCATGGAAAGGGGAAGAAGCCAATATTGCCGCTGCTCAGGCTGCATGCTTCAAGAGGGCAGAACTCAATGGTGCTGCGCGTTACGGCAGGTACACAAGGGAGATGGAGGATTAAGCGGCAGATTAACCTTCCTGACGGAGGAATATTGCCAGGCGGGTGAGGACGTTTCGGTATATGCCGGGGAGCTTGGAGAATTTTCGTGACAGTTCCTCTCTCGCTTCCGTATCACTGCTGCACCCGTGAACAGTTTCACGTGCCGTATCGATATATCCCTGAACTCTCATAACGGCAATCCGTCTCAGTTCATCATCATCGGGACATATGAGACGGCCGACCCTGTCTATATCTCCATTCTCCTGCAGGAAGAGCCTGAAACATTCACCCTGCAGATAGTAGGTCAGACTGCTCCGGTCGGTTAAAGGCGGTGCATCATAGAGACCCGACACCGCAAGGCTGGAGAGATTATCGGCTGCTGCCCGGATGTTGAAGCGATGGTTTTTCAGAATCCACATGACCCAGCTTCCCCTGGAATACCCTCCCTGCACCGATCTGTTCGCATGCTCACCACCTCTCGAAAGAAACTCTGCCGCGTCAGCGGCAGCCCGTCTGTCCGGCAGAACTGACTCTGGTAATTTCATCCTCTGCGGGAATGCATCCTCGAGCGCCCCGGCGTTGATGACTTTTCTCCCTTCCGACTGCAGGAGCACCCGTTCCATGATGTGGCGCAGTTCTCTGATATTGCCCGGAAAATCATAGAGTGTGAGATGTTCTATGAAGTTGTCGGCGAATTCAGGGAGGGGAAGGTTGTTGTCTTCCGCACATTGCCCCAGGAAGAAGGAGGCCAGGACAGGGATGTCCTCTTTTCTTTCACGCAGTGTTGGGATCCGAACCGGGTAGACGTAGAGACGGTAAAAGAGGTCTTCCCGGAATGTACCTTCCTGAACCGCCCTGTGCAGATCTCTATTGCTTGCCGCGATGACCCTTACGTCCACTTCAATGGTCGCCGCACCACCGATCGGGCGGAAACGTCGCTCCTGCAGAACATGGAGAAGACGGCTCTGTGCAGAGGGAGGGAGGTTGCCTACCTCATCGAGGAAAAGCGTTCCGCCATCGGCAAGTTCAAAGACTCCCTTTCTGTCCAGGTCCGCTCCAGTAAAAGCTCCCTTGTTATGACCGAACAGCTCGCTTTCGATCAATGTTTCGGGAACGGCTCCGCAATCCACTTCGATAAATGGTCCCTCCCTGCGCGGCCCCATCTTATGAAGAACTTCGGCGGTGAGCTGCTTGCCGGTGCCGGTGTCTCCTTCCAGCAGAACCGTACAGGATGCAGCGGAAATAGTGCTCAGGTGCCTGAACAGTTCGAGAACGGCCCGGCTTTCACCTATGATATCCTGCAGGGCAGGATGCCTCTGTCTATAAGCACCGACCGATCCGGAACTCGCCGGCTCTTCAGTTACGGGAACCGTTGACAGTTTCCCGAAAGCCATTGCAACGAGATAACCGACAGAACCAAGCAGGTTCAGGAGAAAAGGCTCATAGGTTCTGTCGAGGAAATTCGGCCCCAGCGTTATGAGACCGCTTAAATTGCCGCCTGCAGCCAGCGGTACCAGAAGCTCCGGATCCTTCTCCAACAACCTGGCGGGAATTGGAATATCCTCCCTGTGATCGGAAGACACTTTCGTCGAAGAGTAACCATTATTCAGCAGGAAAGGTCCCGATCTGTCGGTGAGAGCCTGAATACAGCTTTCAGATAGTCTGGACGGATGTGAGTTGAATATATCGAAGCCGCACCCCTGAAAGGGGTACAGGTTGTTGTTTTCATCGATAAGCCAGATTACGCCCCATCTGGCTCCGGTCAGTCCCATTACTGCAGTCAGTACATCGAAGGTCATCTGATCCTGTGCCGGAGACCCCTGGAGCAATCGACTGACTTCATAGAGGGTTGTCAGTTCGAATAATCGCTGGGAGGAGACGACCTCTGGTTCTTCAGATATTGGTCCGGTTGCCATAATATCGTGCTTCCTTCTTTTCTGAATATATCGAGGCATGATACTGCCTGCTTTTTAGCAAGTACGGATCGTCAATAACCAGAGTTTCACGATTTCTAATTGAAGAGTACGACCTGAAATAAAAAGACGGACACTCCCGGTACAGAAGTGTCCGCCGCGATCTCACCTGTGATACTTTGAGGTGCGCCTCGTATATAATAGTTGATCAGGGCACCCAGGTGGACAGGGCGAGAACTGTCTCGGTGACAGTGAACTTCATGTCGACGTCACTCCCGTCGTCAACCAGCATGGGTACGGTGGTTGAAACGGTTATTATCGACTCGTAGATCCTGTAATCGTAACCCATCGACTGGAGCAGTTCCTCCAGTATTGGAGCAAATTCCGGGTATTCCACACCGGCCGGAATCGACTTTGCTACTGATGCTGGAGCCAGGCGGGTCTGTGTTATTTCGATTATCTCGGGATTACGCTCGGTGACGATAATCGCTGCATCTTCGGCTTCGTCCCTGACATAACAGCCCTGCTGATCCAACCAGGCTGATGCAACAACAGCAGCCAGATCAGTTATTGGATCAGCTTTCAGTATTGTATCAGCCTCGGGTCCGATCTTCAGGGCAAGGGAACCATCCGGAATGACATTCTGGTCCTGTTCAGGACCTGAGGGAGCATTGCTGCAGCCTGCAAGAAGTGCAAGAACAGCAACTGCAATCGTGAGGCGCTTCATCGTTATTAACCTCCTGAATTCGTTTAATAATCCACCCAACCCAGTGGTGTTGATTTAACACCTGGCGGCACCTGCCTTGATGGGGTGCGGGTCTCCGCCATCCAATGCTGATATAGAAACGCAATTATCATGCCAAATCTTATGAACGCTACTTAAAGTATCTATCTGAAAAGACTATTTTGTTGGCATGCAACAAGTTAGCAGGCACATACAGATGCATGTCGTCCGTGGCAGCACAGTTGATCCTCCGCACTCTATCCGCAATCGGTGGCTGATTTTTTCCGCAGTTGTAGAAACGCCGGCAGGCTTTCGGCTAAATTCTAACCATGAATAAGAACACCAGATTGATAGAGAATTTAAGCCGGGACTATATCGAAGAATTCCCCTGCGCCAGGCAGGAGTTCGAGCGGGCTAAAAAATATCTGATCGATGGTGGAAGCCATACTCTGCGACTGTTCGAGCCGGCTCCCTTCAGGGTTGTAGAAGCGAGAGGCTCGTGTGTAACCGACAGTGACGGGCACGAGATACTCGACTTCTGGCAGGGTCATTACGCAAACATACTGGGTCACAATCCACCTCTGATCACCAAAATCCTGGCCCGCAGTTTCGAAAACGGATATGGACTGCATACCGGGATCACAGAGAATCTTCAGACCGACTATGCCGCCCTGCTGCTGCAACTGATCGGTGCCGAAAGGATACGGTTTACCTCCAGCGGAGCACTTGCGGACATGTATTCGGTAATGCTGGCCCGTGCATTTACCGGAAGGCAGCTGATTCTCAAGGCCGGCGGTGGGTGGCAGGGAGCCCATCCGCTGACACTGAAAGGGGTTTCATACAGGGATGGTTACGATCACGGTGAATCTGAAGGTCTGTCACCAGACGAACTCGAGAGTGTGATCGTAACCCGATACAACGATCCTGAAGATCTATCCGAAAAATTCAAGGATTTTGGCGATAGTATTGCCTGTCTGATCATCGAGCCGTGGATGGGGATGGGAGGATTCATGGCCTCCACATCTGAGTACCTGCGAACGGCCAGGGAACTGACACGGCAATCAGGGAGCATCCTGATCTTCGATGAAATCATTTCCGGATTCCGTTTCTGTGCAGGTGGTGTTCATAAGCTGTATGGGGTACAGCCAGATCTATCTACTTATGCAAAGATCATAGGCGGTGGTATGCCCCTGGCTGCAGTAGCCGGTCGAGATGACATTATTACCCTTTGCAGCCCCGGGAGTCAGAACCAGGTTAAATTCGACGGTGGAACTTTTTCAGCCCACCCCTCGGCACTTCTTGCGGGCATTACACTCATTGAATACCTGGCAGAACATGAGAAGGAGATATATCCGCGACTGGGGATGCTCGGGGAGAAGATGAGAAGAGGAGCCGAAGAAGCTTTTGCCCGGGAGGGGATATATGTGAAATGCACAGGGTATGGAAACGAAGTCGTCCCTGACAGTTCGCTCGGAATGATCAACTTCCCTCTTCGGGAGGAAACCGATCTGAGTTCTCCCGGGCAGGTCTGGAATCCGGAAGTATGCGATGTTGACAGGCGGGAAAAAGTATTGAAGCTGGCATTCCTGCTGGAAAGAGTACACGTGATGCACGGTCTGGGTGTTCTTTCCACAGAACATACTGAAGAGGACCTTGAATGGTTTTTTTCAGCCTGTGAAGGTGCCGCCCGCAGAATTCAAGAGGGTCTCAAATAGAAGGTCGACAGGGAACAGATGGTCCAGTCGATGCGGAGAGGCTCATCGGGAATGAAGATCTCTAACCGGCAGCCACTGCACTATCGATCCTGTTCTCTGAGTCTGCTTGGCCGCGGGCAGTTTTTACCCCATAATCAGCGGAAGAGTTATCGATCTCTCTCATTAAGTGCTCCGCTCCGTAATCACGGAACGGTGTACTTAGGAGCCTGTCGGAGTAAGCCACCGGCTGCGGTCTGCGCCGGCAACCGGCCGAC
>CAZWVF010000012.1:0-11057 GCA_964637695.1 uncultured Gemmatimonadota bacterium
GAGCAGCCAGGGACGCCTGCAGCGGCTGCAGCAGGCCATGCAACGCCTGGAGGAGGCCGAACAAAAAGCCCGGACAGCCCAGGCCCATCAGATATCTTGATCAGAGTCAATGGAACGTAAACTGTTAACCAGGCGGGGACGGGCTGTTTATCGACAACGCGGCTCGACCGTGGAGCCGGTGTTCGGACAGATGAGTAATCGAGGATTGAACCGTTTTGTGATGCGTGGACGGGAAAAGGTGGGGATGGAGTGGTCACTGTGGTCTACGACCCACGATATCCTCAAGCTGTGGCGGTCCGGCTATGCGCCGGATCCCGCCGGATGGTAGGAAAGGTACTCAGGATTGGTCTGTCATCATTTCTTTGAGTTGAAAAAGCCCGAATCTCTGTCATAATCAGCCGCAGATTCAGAAATCAGGTTGCATGACCTTTGATCACCCTGTAGTTGGAAGGTTTGCTGGACAGGTTCTTATATTATCAGATACCTCCCGGCGCTGGTTTTCTTGCTCGCCCATTGTTTGCCACCTTTGATGTATGTATCCCCGTCAGTTTCCCCATCAGCTCAAGTAGCCACCCTATTGCCTTCTCATAGAAGGCAATGCGTCGGCTTGATTCTTGACGTAGTTTATCTGTAATATTCCAATCAGAGTTTCGCCAAGAATTCGCCTTGCGCTCTTGTTCCAAGGGCAAGCACCATGTTGTACCGTTCTTGAACCCCGGTCGAGTGGGTTCGAATGAAATCGATGCGTAGGATTCGTCGTGGTCGATCTCGTACGATGGAACTTCCGGAGGATTGAATGAGCAAGGCCAGATCAATGTACGGTGACGTTGAGGTTCGGCCGATTCTAAGGCAACACATACTTACTGAGAATACCTCCGAGGTCGAGACAACCGTCTTGGAAGAACTTGGACTGTGCAGGGGACAGTCCCGGGTCGATCTGGTCGCAGTGAATGGAATCATGCACGGCTTCGAGATAAAGTCGGACAGAGACAGCCTCCGCCGACTCCAGAATCAGGTTGGTTTCTATAGCGGCGTGTTTGATTGCGCTACTGTCGTCGTTGGCAAGCACCACTTGACGAAGACGATAGATATCGTTCCTAGTTGGTGGGGTGTCCTTCTAATTCTGGCAAGCCCCAGTGGACCACGCATTGAGATAATGCGTCGTGGGAAAAACAATCCAAAGAGAGATCCCCGCTCCCTAGTTGAACTCCTGTGGCGCGATGAAGCAATTGCCCTTCTGGATCAGCGCGACGCATCCAGAGGAATACGTAGCAAGCCACGCAGTGTCATCTGGGACAGGGTTTGCGAGCATTTCGACGTAGACGAAATCGCTGCTGAAGTCAGAGCCAGACTCAAGACCAGGGCAGCGCATCTAATTGTTCGATGACCGATGTGATGTGGTGGATTGTTCCTAGACGACGCCAGACGTCCGATGAGCCGAGGCGATCAGCCCCGTTAGCCGAAGCCATAACGGATTCGCAACCCGTGCAGTGATCTTCCCCGTGAAAATGAGATCTCAGCCCCCCTCTCACTAGTAGTTCAGCCAGACGCGGGAATTGCTCTTTTAAAGGGGTAATTTTATTGCTTTCTCCTTTGATAATGAGCCACTCGTCGGATGAGGCGTACCGTACAGAAGCGGAAACCGGCATATACTGAGGATCAAATCCCTCGACACCCGCTGTGTTCTGGATGGCGTAATCGCTATAGGCCGGCAGTCGCGGAAGATCCGCTCTCCTTGCATGGAGGCTGTCACGCCAAGAAACCCAGTCGACTCTATCGAGGAGCGCATGCGAGTTCCTTCCCACACGTCCAATGCCAGGCGGGAATCCACATGCTGACAGGGTAATGGTCCGCCAGTCTCGGTGATTGGGCAACTCTGCCAGAAACGCATGTGTGAGGGCAGAGACACCATGAAATACAAAATCGCTCACATCGCCTAAGTCTACAATTAGGTCTATTTCTCCGGCGTCAAGAGCATGGTGCTCCATGAACGCGAGGAGGTCTGGAACTAGATTGCCACCCTCAAATTCCGATCGGGTCAACCGAAGTCCGATCCCATTCGATCTGTTGTTCATGACTGCTTCAACGTCAGCAGTTCTGGATATCCCGGTGACCGGTGTGAACTCTATTCCCTCTGTCGTGGCCATTTGGAACACCTCAGCAGCCGCACTGGTGCCATCGGGCGCTAACTCGCGTGTATCAATGAAGCAGCGCTGATAGGGTCTGACACTACTTGCTAGGCCTTTAAAGGCTGTATTAAGGTGCTCTCGAACGCCTTTATCTTTCCTTTCTACTATTTCAAGTAACGGAGTGATTCGCGGTAAAAACGTCTCTGAAATGGCCTGGAGAGCCGCCTTCTCGCCACGCTTGACCTTTAAAACCGGCATGTAGTGATGGGGGCCGAAGGTCATCTGTTACCTCTCTTCCAGTGGATCCCATAGAATCAGCGGATCGAGTGTTTCAACAGAGTCATGGTAGTATGAAAGAAGTGCTGCCCGTGGATCATCGTTTCCTTCTGAGAAACACGCTCGAAGCATCTTGTCCATGGTGACCGCTGCATAGACGCGCTTCCGAATCTGATCTGGTCCTAACTCATCGCATAAGCGAATCATTATGGCCTCGAGAATGATAATTCGACCTTCCAGCGCAATCGTATACTCGGCAACGTCTTTCAGAGCAGTGAGAGCGTGCTTATCTCCAGTCGCCACTAGCGAGCCCTCTTCGGCCGCTGCTGCGAAGATCAGGGCTTCACCAGGATCGATGGCCGGTATCTGAGTCAGTCTGTCAAGCCAGGTCTCATTTTCAGAGTCAATTATGGGTAGTGATTCAGCAATTGGAGCAATCTGATCACATACCTCCTTACCGTAGAGATCTGGCAAACTTCCCCTCCTCAACATATGGGGCAGAGCAGGAAGCCTACCACAGTCAGATAACTGGACATCGAGTAATCTAAGTGCCTCGGTTAGCAATTCACCGACTGCTAGTTTGCAAAAGAAGTCTGTGTCAATCAGCAGACGCATCAGACTCAGGATCACCATATACACAACGAAGTAGTGCACGATCACTTTCTGAGGCAATAGTGAGATCGGCATAGCGGTCGAAGTGCTGGCGGAGCAGCCGCCGCGCCCCGGATGCTCTATATAATGCCTTTACTGCCATCGAAGCGTTTGCATAGTCACCTGTACGGGATGCCCAAGCGAAAATAATGGCGCCAGCATTCACGCCGCTCTCGGCTTCGACCTCTGCCGCCTTCTCCGCCAGTTCTCTGAAGTCCCCGGCATCCACCTTTGGTATCTCGTTGGCTCCTGCAAGAGTGTGAGTGGCATATTGATCCGCTGATAGTTCTATGTCAGATTCGTCTGGGATTTCTTCCTCATCGACAACCGGTTGGTCGGGCAAGCAGTCCCCGGCCACGATGTGGCCTGCCTCATGGGCAACACGGAAGGCCACTCGCCCCGGTTCGTCGTGCTTGTAACCGAGGACGATTACAGGCCGGTCCTCGACGATGCAAGCAAGCCCCTGGAAGTTCGGGGTAGGTAATAAATCGATTGGCACTACAGGTATTCCGCGCTGCCAGAGATCCCCGAGGAGGTCATCCAAACTGACAACGGGGCTGTCACGGGTGATCATATTGCGCCACTCAATGCCATCTGCAGGAGGTGTCGAAGGGCTAGGAGCAGACTCGTTGAGGCTCCGGCAAACGGCTCCGGCTATGCTCATGGCAGCATGAATAGCAGGCGCTAGTCGATCTATATCCACGTCTCGGACGCGGCGAAGTTGAGCATCGGGGTACTTCGGGGCTTGGAGGGAATGGTCAACACTTCGAATTGCTGAAAGTGACAGCCCCAAGAACCGCGCAACCCGCACCTCAATGTCTGGAAGCAGGTCGGTATTCTCGGCACAGGACTCATCCCACCAATCTGGCAGGATAGCCGGGCGTACAAAGGTCTCCTTGAACCCTGCACGGGACAGTCGGCGTATCAGACTTATGAAGGTGTGCTCCGCCATCTTTCTGCTCCTAGGCTTAAACCGCCCCTCGATCCCTCCACGTCTTTGGACTCAAGAACTGCATCGGGAGGGCTGGAAGATACTCTTCATGGTTTTCTGCCCTCAGGTCGGATGCGAATCAGTTTACCGTCACCTGATAATATTAACGAATCCTGACACCTTACTGTTGTACTCCCGAAAAAGTCCGTCCTCTTTGAATTGTAATAAATTACGTGTTTTTTATCTCCGTTATTTCAAGCTCCCATAAAACATCGTGAAGAATCAGATGACGATTTGCGTGCGGTACTGAAATAACCCTGCGCGTTATGTGCTCTATTTGGACGGATTACGACTCAGCCGGAAAATTATTTTTTTCTATCGATCAAGATCTATGTTGCCCAACCAATCACGTGCATGTTCCATCCTATCAGATGCTCTTTCAGCTTTCACTTAAACTGGGAGAGTATCCATGAACGATTTAGAATCCTACCTTTTTACAGCAGAGGAAACCTCACACTACCTCAGCATCTCCGTTTCAACATTCCGACGGATTGTCGGGCGCGGGCACATACCCAAAGTTTCTATAACTGGAGATGAGGGGGCTGCTGTCCGCTACCGTCTGGATGATGTCAGGGGATACGCGGAGCAGAGACTGGAATCCTCACCTGAAGACAAGTCCAGCGCTCAGGATCCTGACCATCCTGAGAAGGCCAGTCAGTGAATGTCAGGAGACTGAAAAAAGAAGACTATTGGGCAACGGTCCCTCCTGCACCAGGTAGCCCAACCGACAACGGTTCTTACTGGAAGGGTCTGCTACAGCACTTCTACGAGAAGGATTGACCGGAATACCTACAGCAGGAGTACAGCAGCCTTCGGGGTGACATTGGTCGGCTGACCGTGACTTTGTACCAGTGTCTGACCATGTGGGGGATTGAAAAAGACCTGTCCTCGATCAACAGCTATCTCCGCAAGGTGAAGGTGGCCTACCAGTTTGCAATCGATCGGGGTTACTTGAATGGTGAAAACCCGGCCACCCAGGTTGCAAGGTTTCGTGTAGATAAACCATCACAGCCCTATTGTTTCTCAACTGATGGAATTCAAGCCATCTTGAAAGCCATCCCTGCAACCTATCACCCGATCATCCGGTTTGCTCTGGTAACCGGGCTGCGCCGGGGTGAGTGCGTCCGGTTGAAGTGGGACGACATTCAGAAAGGCAATATGAGGATTATGGGTAAGGGCAGTGGTAGGAGTCGGGAGAGTAAGCCCAAGATCGCTTGGCTGCCGCTGTCAGATCAGGCCATGAGGATTCTAGGCGAGATACCCCGGACAGGTGAGTACATCGAGGGGCCGTTTCCCTTTATGCCGATGGCGATAACCAGGGCTTTCAGCCGGGCGAAGATAACGGCAAAGGTCAAGGGTGGCAGCTTCCATGCCCTCCGGGATACATTTGCAACCTGGGCATGGGAAGATGGCGCTGACCTGCTTGAAGTTTCGCAGGCTCTCCGCCACTCCAGAGTAACAGTCACCCAGGAGCACTATATACAGATGAAAGCTGAGCGGCTGCGGCCCGTTATGGATCGGGCGCGGGTTGTCAATGTTCCAGGGGATCAGCCAGAGTTAAAGGTGCACAAGAGTACATAATTTGTCCCCCTCCTGTCCCCAATACCCTTTAGTGGGATTTCTACGAAAAGGGGCAATTTCCGTAATTGATTGCCCCTTCATTGCTTACACTGGTGGAGCTGAGGGGGGTCGAACCCCTGACCTCATGACTGCCAGTCATGCGCTCTCCCAACTGAGCTACAGCCCCACGATTTCGTACTTCGACTACACGAAGATGGTGTTGAGACAGCCACGGTCAAGTCTTATGTCGATCCACTTTGCCGGATGTGAACAACAATACAGGTGGCACGTAGTATATTTAGAGGAGGTGACAGGAGCCATGAAAAGGCAGATTAGATATTTCTGGTGGGCGATTGCAGCCGGTGGAATTGCAGCAGCAACTGGCATTGGAGCCCTGATCAGGGATATGATTCGTATGCGACGCTGGCGGATCAACCACGAGCCTGGACCGATAGCCTGAATCCGGAGGCAGTTTGACATCTCTAACAGGGCGCATGAGGAGTGCATCGATTTCTGCCCACTTCTTTTACGTGCTGATCGGGAGCATCCTTCTGATTGCCGGATGCGGTGGGACAGGTCCCTCCGATAGCAGGGATCCGGGCAGCAATCTGAACTGGGCCGGCAGTTACGTCCGTTCGCGTCTGATTCCCTATCAGGAGCCGGAGCTGGGGGAGTACTCCAGCAGGTCGGCGACAATCATTCAGCAGCATGTTGCCTGGGCTCAGGAAGCTCAGATCGATTTCTTTGCAGTCAGTTGGCGCGGATACGATACCTACGGGCACACTACGCTGACCGACCATCTCCTGACCGAGCCCTCTTTCGATGCGATGCAGTGGTGTATCCTGTATGAAACGCCTTTGGTCCTGGCCGGAGATCCGGAAGCATCCGCGATTAATCTTACACTGGCCGCTCGAGACACTCTTTTAAGTCACCTGCTCGATTTCCAGTCCGGTTTCTTCTCGATGTCCAATTACCTGCATATAGACGGCAAACCGGTGATTATCCTGCGACAGAGCCGGAGGATAGTCGGTGATCCGTGGACTGCACTCAATGCGGTCAGGCAGGCCTACTCGGATTCAACAGGGGGAGAGACGTATTATCTGATAGGTGATGAAGCCGTGTGGGGCTCGATCTCCATCCCCAATACTGACCGCATCAGAGCGATGGATGCCATTACCGGCCTCGATCTTGGTCTGCTTGCCCAGCACGACGGCTACCCTCAGGCCACAGGCTTCATAAATGATCTTTCGACACTCTGGCAGACCTATGCGGCGGCCTCTCAGGGCCTTGAAACAACCGTGCCTCTTTTCCCGATGGTATGGCCTGGCTTCAACGACGCCTCCTCCTCACAGATTTCACACCCGGTGATCGCCCGCGAAATGTCAACCGGGACGACGCAGGGTGGAACCACATATGAGCAGATATGGAATGTTGCGATCGGCAATACTGGTGATCCTGCAGTTGTGCTGCTGAACTCATTCAATGCCTGGCGGCACGATACCCAGATCGAGCCTGTCGCCGATAATCACAACAGTCTGGGAACCGTCCTGCCGACGACAATAACCGGAGGAGTCAGGTATTTTCCCTATCTGGAGAGTTACGTGGAGGCGACGGCCGCCAACAAGGGCAATGTGCTGCTGGGAGCGATTTACGAGGTATGGTATGATAGTCGGCCGCCCTCCGGGTTCTAGTGTCATGTTGCGTGACAGGGCACTAACCGCCGGGAGGACGAGGCCTGGAGCGTGGAGCCCTGGTGCCCGAGGTCGTTCTCTGGACGCGGGCTTCCAGGGTATCGACCACTGCACCAAAGAAAAGCATCCAGCCCTGCGGATTCTCCCGATAGGGACGGAGCGCTTCTTCGAACTCTTCGGGTGTAATACCGTGGCGTTCGAATACGTCATTACGCTGGGTTTCAGATGGAGTTGCTCCTGTATCGCCCGCGATGAGAGCCAGGTCGCAGTAGAGCTGGATAATTGATGGATCGGGAGCAGGGGGAACGGCTGATCGCCCACAACCGGCAAGAAGGGTAAGAAGAGCAGGGACGATGATTCGCAGTTCAGTTGCCATATTTATCCGATCGGGTGACCCGGGCCGGGGAGCATTGCAGGGATCTTTCCCGCTGCGGAATCTCAGCAGAGAGAGGGTGACTTGTCAACACCGGCCTTTCTGTGTATTTCTTTTTATCCTGACACTGATCTGCATATCCACAGTTCCGATCAGGGCACAGGAGGTCTATTTCGGTCAGAATAAGGTTCAGTACAAAGATTTCAAGTGGTCCGTTTTCAAGACCGAGCACTTCGAGTTCTACTATCACGAGGGTGGGGAGAAGATCGCAGATTTCGCAGCTGTCGAATCGGAACTGGCCTACGAAGAGCTGCGAAGGACTTTCCGGTTCGAGCTGACTCAACGGATTCCTGTCATCCTCTACAATTCGCACAACGATTTCCAGCAGACCAATGTAATACCGAACATCCTGACCGAAGGAGTCGGAGGGTTCACCGAATACTTCAAACAGAGAGTCGTGGTGCCGTTCCAGGGATCATACGAAGACTTCAGGCACGTTCTGCATCACGAGCTGGTGCACGCCGTGTCCATGGCGATGATCCATGGGACGGGGATTGCAGGTATTCTGAGCCAGGCGCAGTCGGCACGATTGCCCCTCTGGTTTTCTGAAGGCCTGGCTGAGTACGAATCGATGGGTTGGGATATGGATGCGGATGCATTCATACGTGACGCGGTGATCACCGGCTATATGCCGCAGCTCGACGATATCTATGGTGGATTCCTGGCCTATAAGGGTGGGCAGGCGTTCTTCCATTATCTGACAGAGACATACGGATCGGGCCGTATCGCTGACCTGATGAGCAATTTGAGGATGCTGGGAAATGTTGACAGGGCATTCATCGGCGCCGTCGGCAAGCCGGTCAAAGACCTGTCTGAGGACTGGCATCGGTATATGAAGCGAAAATACTGGCCTCAGATAGTAAACAGGGAGATGCCAGACGAGTTCGCCACACCTGTGACAGATCACCAGGAAGACGGTTCAACCTACAACGTTTTCCCGGCCTTCAGCCCGACCGGAGACAAGATAGCCTTAATCTCAAACCGACAGCACTTCATGGATCTCTACATAGTGTCCGCGCTGGATGGCAGTGTCATAAGCAGACTCGGCAAGGGTGAACAGGTCAGCATGTTCGAAGAGATGCATATCCTGAGGGGAGGGATCTCGTGGAGCCCCGATGGAGAGCAGGTGGCCGTCGCCGCAAAGGGAGGGCGGTTCGACCAGATCTATATAGTTGAGGCCGCCAGCGGACGTGTGCTCAGGGAGATCATTCCGGAGCTGGACGGGGTCTTTGAGCCTGCCTGGAGCCCCGACGGACGCTCTCTGGCCTTTGTAGGAATTGAGGACGGTTATCCCGATCTCTACCTGTACGACCTGAACGAGGAGGTCTTCCTTCGTCTGACCGAATCTAAGGCGGCTGAAGGCAATCCTGCCTGGTCGAGCGATGGTACGAGGCTGGCATACTCTTCAGATGAGTTGCTGGACCGGAATGCAGCAGGAGCTTCAGAGCTGCCACTCAGATTTGGTCCTGAGAACATATGGATCATGGAGATGACATCGGGCAATTACCGGACCCGACCCGAAGTGACGGGATCGTTTGACGATACACACCCCACCTGGGGGCCTGAGGACAGGACCCTGGCGTTCATATCGGTCCGCTCGGGGATCAGGAATCTTTACGTAACGGATCTGGGAAGCGGGGAAGTCAGGCCGATCACGAATATCCTGAGCGGTGTCGAGTCGGCACACTGGTCGACCTCTGCAAATGCGATCGCCTTCAGTGCGTTCAACCAGGCCGGATTCGATGTTTTTATCCTGAAGGATCCTGTCAACAACCGTGTGCCCGAGGTGATTACGAGTACAGATATGGTCGAACAGATGGAGGAGGAGATGCTTTCGGCTGCAGCACGGCCTGCAGGATTCACCACAATCGACTCTCTTGGAATCCCGGGTGATCTTTCCCGGTTGCGGTTCCGTCCGCTGCGACCCGGTTACGGCGGCTCGGAGAGTTCACTGACAGGTATCAGAGGAGATGAAGTTCCCTTGACCCGTGTCATAGGAGGAGGGATCTCGGCAAGCGAGAAGGAACCTTACCGTCTTAAGATGACGCCCGATCTCTTCCTGGCCAATGCGGGTTACAGCAGTTTCTGGGGTCTGGCGGGATCATCATACCTGGAGATGAGTGATATCCTCGGTAATCATCATTTCTCCATAATGACGAGTCTGTGGTCCACGCTGGACAATTCGAATTATCAGCTGACCTATACAACTCTTGGGCGCAGGTGGAACGTGGGGATGAGTGTTTTCTACTATAACTACTTCTACCTGCCTGAGAGGAACAGCAGGGCGCTCTATGCCGATCGGACGTGGGGCGGCCAGCTCATGTTCTCCTATCCATTCAGTCGGTTCCAGAGGGTCGATCTGGAAATATCAACCATGGGGATTTTAAGGCGGATATACCTCACAGGTCCTGCAGAAAGATCATATCGCCAGGTATTCATGCCCAGGCTCAGCCTGACGGGCGACAACGCGCTGCCCGGGATCACAGGCTACATCAACGGGCATCGCTACAAGGTCAGCCTCTCACACAGCCCCCCCTGGCTGCAGGAGTCACTTTCCTTCACAAGTCTCACGGCGGATTTCCGTTCCTACAGCAGGATCGGTCGCAGCAGAACACTGGTTCTGCGATTTACCGGAGGGGCCAGCACGGGGAGCGAACCTCAGAGGTTCTTCATCGGGGGCAACGGATTCTGGTGGGGACCCCGTTACGCATCGAGCGAACTGTTCGAGCTTGAGAATCTTTATTTCGCTTCTTTCCAGGCGCCTTTGAGGGGATATGATTTCTACGAGTTTTCGGGAACCCGCTACTTTCTGACAAATTTCGAATTCCGGTTTCCATTCATAAACGTTCTTTCGCTGGGCTGGCCGATACCTGTTACTATTGGGAATATCCAGGGATCGATTTTCTGGGACAGCGGAATGGCCTGGGATGGATCCGATTTCGATCCCTTCTACATAAAGGGAGGATTTCCAGGATTCGAAGATCTGAAGAGCGGGATTGGATTCGGGGCCCGTATGAATCTTGGAATATTTATCATCAGGGTCGATGTTGCATGGCGGAATACCTTGAGACGCATAACAGGTGCACCAAGGTGGCACATAGCTCTCGGTCCCGAGTTCTGATGAGGAACAGATCATTGATGAGAAACACCTTCAAGCAGAGCGGAATCGCGATATCGGTTCTATCGGTGATAATCGCGGGATCCGCATGCAGGGTTGAAGCGCAGAGTCAGGTCGAGCTGATTCCCGGCGGGACAGCCCGGCTCGGCAGGCAGACCGGCCGGCCGCCGGTTGTGCCTCCACTTGTAGATGCCACGCCTCTCTTTGA
>CAZWVF010000012.1:11157-55614 GCA_964637695.1 uncultured Gemmatimonadota bacterium
TTCGAGCATGTTACCGAAGTCTTCGGCGAAATCCCTGATGTGGATGGAGACCAGAAAGTGGTGGTTCTGCTGACAGACATCCCACAGGCTGCAGCGGGTGCATCGGGAACCTCCTTCTTCGCGGGTTATTTCTACGGTGTCAATCAGTCTCTGGAGGATCCCGTTGATTTCGGTGGCGGCGTTAAGCAGCGTTCCAACAAGACCGAAATGCTCTATGTGAGCTCCAGATATGTATCTTACACCGATCCCGATCCGGACATACAGGCGGAGTTCCGCGACTTTGTCAAGAGCACGACAGCCCATGAATTCCAGCATCTCATCCAGTACAGCAATGATGAGCTGGAGAACACGGCCGTTAACGAGGGACTATCCGAATACGCGTCATTCATCTGCGGCTACGGCCTCAGGCCGATAGCCAATTATGTCAGCAGAACAAATGTTGATATGTTCAGCTGGCGCAGATACGGGAATTCACTGGACGACTACGCCCGGGTAGCTCTGTGGACCTACTACCTGGGATACCGGCTGGGAGATGTTTTCATTAAAGCGTACGCCGTCGATCCTCTGCACGGGCTTGCCGGTTTGAATTCGGCCCTGGCCGGTACATCCTCTCCATCATTCGATGAAATATTCAACGATTTTATGACCACACTCTATCTGCAGGGCGATCAGGGTGGAGATGTCCGCTTCGATACCGGTTCCTTCGTTCCCTGGGTCGAGCCGCAGGTTCATGAGAACCTGCATCCATCTGCCCAGAGAGTGACACTCGAACCGTATGGTGCGGTTGTTCTCCGTTACTGGAATGCATCCGATATGACTGTAAATCTGCCTGATGGATTGCCCTCTGGAATTACCGCTCAGATAGCTCTCAAGAGTGATGCCGCCTATCTGGTAACAGACCTGACATCTTCGGGAACCACACTTTCCGGCCTCGGGACAACATATGAGGAAGCCGGGATAATCCTTACCAACGGCAGTGATACCAGATCGCTGACATTCAAGGTCACCGCCACGGCGACTCAGGGTGACGAAGGCATGGTCAAATATGAAAACGGCCGCCCCTTCATTAGATACCTTCTGAGTGAAAACTGGTATCCGGCCCTGAGAATCACTCCTGAAATTGCTCCGGCCAGACTTACCGGCATATGGCTGTTCTTCCTCGGTGACGCGGCCGCATCTGTTGCGGTACGCACAATGGTAGAGAATACCAGTCTTCCCGGAACGTATATCGTAAACGAGAGTCCAATATTCAGCGCCATCGTTGAACCATCCTTCGTTCCTGAGGGGTGGCTCCATATCCCTGTCACCACTGTCACCACATACACACAGCCCGGTGTGGACTATCTGGTTTCGATGAGGGCAGGTACCAACGCTACCGGGTATGCCGACCTGACCCGGGGTGCCGTCAGGTCATTCATCAACCGGTCAGAGGGATTGGGGTGGGAGCCTCTATCCAATTTCGGAACAGGCGAACCTGCCGTCCCGCTCCATGGAGACTGGATGTTCCGGGCCGAGTTCGCATATAAGGACACCACACCTCCCCAGGTTTCGCTGGGCCTGCTGCAGCATCCGCTCTTCCCGACACAGGCGGATGTGTATGTGATGGGGAATGAACCTCTGCACCCCGGAACGAGCAGCGGCACCATAGTGTCGACCGGCGGCAGTCCTGTTGATCTGTTGTTTGAGCGCACTCTCGGCAGTTACAGCATCGTGGATCCAACACCGGTCATACTGGATGCGGGACAGATATCGCTGAGTGTGGAAGCCTTCGATCGTTACGGGGGTTTGAGTGATACGGCCACTCTGCCTGTTTCGGTGTCCAGAATAGGAGCAGGTGATCCGGCATCGCTTTCCGTTGCCGGCAGAAGGGGTGCTGTCTCGATAGATATACCGGCGGGTGAACACAGCGGAGCCGTGCTCACGTTGATTCCCTATTACAACGCTCCTGCAGGACTTCCCGGTGCTCCAGGCAGCGGAAATTCCGTGCTCGAAGCACCGGTTGTATCTCTGGCGCCTTCCGGCTGGATGGGGCCTGCCGGCGGATCGAAGCTGCGGGTTCCTGTGCGGGGTACAGCCGGCAGTGATGAAGAGTTCAGGTTCGAACGGTGGGAGGAAGGTGACTGGATTCCTGTCCCCGGTGGGGTGTCCATCAGCAGAGGGGAAGCATCGGGACCGGTTCCGGGAGGTGGATGGTACAGGCTGGCGAGGGGCGCGGCCCCGGCACTGCTGAATGGCAATAGAGGAATCGAGTTGCTGGGCAATGCACCGAACCCGTTCAATCCTCAAACCACGATTCGATTCCGTATCCCGTCAGAGGCTTCAGGCCGGCATGTGAAGTTGAGCGTGCTGAATGTTCGGGGGCAGCAGGTGAAGATGCTGATCGACAGAACGATGGGAGCAGGGGAACACATCGTGACATGGTTCGGTGACAACGATGCCGGGCATTCCGTTTCCTCCGGTATCTATCTCTACCGTCTTGAGACAGGCAGTACGATTCTCACCCGCAAAATGCTTCTGCTGCGATGAGGGCTATTCAAATGAATCTGAACAGGGTCATTGTTGCCGTGGCGGTCGCATCGGTCCTGGTTCTGACCGGATGCAGCAAGAAGCAGAATCCGACCAGACCGAGCGAAGCTGCCAGTCTCTCTCAGCAGGGATGGGAGCTGTTTGCACAGGAGGATTATTACGGTGCTCTGGCAAAATTCGATAAGGCTCTCGATCTGATTTCCGAACACCCAGATGCCAACCATGGCCGTGCCTGGACCCTCGCCTTTCTGGGCCGGTTTAACGAGGCCCGGTATACAATTGTTCTGGCCAGAGATCTCGATCGGGGCAATCCGGATGTCTGGGCAGGTGGCGCCTTCATATACAGTGTTCTGAATAACCGGGACGAAGTCGTCTCCTGGGCCGAAACTGCTCTGACGCTGAATAAGAAGATTTCGGGCGAAGGGTCGTCGTGGTCCTTCAGCAAACGTTCCACTATCACCCACCTGCATCTGCGCTGGGTGCTTGCAGAGGCTTACCTGAACAGGGGCAGTTATTCCCAATGTGCGGTACAGCTGGATATTATCGAAAGCGGTGTTGAACACAGCGTCGATCCCCAGAGCCTGCTGGCCGATCTGCAGAGACTTTATTCTTCGCTCTCTCCACCATTCTGAAAGCGAGCTCACACATGTCCGGCTATACACCTGTAAGGGCACCACGGGGCAACCAGCTCAGCTGCAAGACCTGGGGCGCTGAAGCTGCGATGAGAATGCTGATGAACAACCTCGATCCCGAGGTGGCTGAAAAACCGGAAGAGCTGATCATCTACGGCGGATCGGGCAAAGCTGCGCGGTCGTGGGACGACTATCACAAAATAGTTTGTGCACTGAAGGGTCTGGAACCCGATGAGACCCTGCTCGTTCAGTCGGGCCGGGCGGTAGGGATCTTTAAAACTCACGAAGATGCACCGAGGGTTCTAATTGCCAACGCCAACGTGGTTCCTCACTGGTCCGACTGGGGGCATTTCCGCCAGTTCGAACGGATGGGTCTGACCATGTACGGCCAGATGACTGCAGGCTCATGGATCTATATCGGTACTCAGGGCATCATCCAGGGCACCTACGAGACCTTCTCGGCTGCAGCGGGCAGGCATTACGGAGGCAATCTGGAAGGTCGTCTCCTGGTTTCAGCCGGTCTGGGAGGGATGGGGGGAGCTCAGCCTCTGGCAGCTGTATTCTGCGGTGCGGCATCGCTTTTTGCAGAGGTCGATCCGGGTCGCATCGAAAGAAGGCTGGAGCACGGCTACCTGGATGAAATGAAGGAAGATATCGACGAGGCGATAGACAGGGCGACAGGTGCGAAAGAGAATGGCGAGGCCGTCAGTATCGGATGGCATGGAAATGCCGTCGAAATGCTCGAGCGACTGATCGAGCGGGATATCACCCCTGATCTGCTGACCGATCAGACCTCCGCTCATGACGAATTGAACGGATATGTACCTCCCGGCATGGACTTCGAGGAAGCTGTCCGCCTGAGGAGTGATGATCCTGAGAAGTATATAAGAGAGTCGATGGCAGGGATGGCCCGGCACGTCGAGGCGATGCTGGATCTGCAGGAGAGGGGTGCCGTCACCTTCGATTACGGCAACAACCTGCGCGGGCAGGCCCTGAACGCCGGCGTTGAGAATGCCTTCGACTACCCCGGATTCGTAGCGGCATACATACGTCCCATGTTCTGTGAGGGGAGGGGACCATTCCGCTGGGCGGCACTTTCGGGTGAGCGTTCCGATATTCTCCGAACCGATGATCTGGTGCTCGAACTCTTTCCAGAGGATCAGGTACTGAGACGCTGGATCGGACTGGCTCGTGACAGGGTTCCACAGCAGGGCCTGCCGGCCCGCATATGCTGGCTCGGTCTGGGTGAGAGGGCCACCTTCGGACTGGCCATGAACGATCTGGTGGCCAGAGGGGAGTTGAAGGCTCCTGTCGTCATAGGACGAGACCATCTGGACACAGGATCGGTGGCAAGTCCCTATCGTGAGACGGAGAACATGATGGACGGCTCAGATGCCATAGCCGACTGGCCCCTGCTGAATGCCATGCTCAATGTGAGTTCGGGAGCCACATGGGTCAGCATCCATAACGGGGGGGGAGTGGGAATAGGTCTGGCGACCCATGCAGGCCAGGTCACCGTGGCAGACGGCACACCTGAAGCGGCTGTCAGACTGGAGCGTGTCCTTACCAACGATCCGGCCATAGGAGTAGTGCGGCATGCTCATGCAGGGTATAAAGAAGCGCTCAAGGTTGTGAATGAGAAGGGTGTGAAAATACTGTAACAGAATCACACTTGTGACGCTTCTGAACCGGGGAGAAACACCGATGCCAGAGAAGAGAGAAGCCGATCTGCTCGTTACAGGCATAGGGCAGGCCTATACTGCCCGTGCGGCACTTCCCGGTACAGGTCCTGATGACCGGAGCCTTGCAGACAGCACATTCATTCCTGAGCTGATATCAGACGCCGCCATTGCATGCAATGAGGGAAGGATCCTCTATTCAGGAAGTGAGGAGGAGGTGGAGGATCATGTGGATGCCTCTGATGCTCTCATCGTGGAGGCAGACGGTCGTCTGGTGACACCGGGACTCGTGGACTGCCACACGCACCTGATTTTCGACGGCAGCCGTCACGATGAGTACGCGATGCGCTGCATGGGAGCCGGCTACCTGGATATAGCAGAAGCCGGGGGCGGTATTCGATCTTCGGTCAGAATGTTCAGGGATGCGGACGAAGAGCAGCTCTTTAATACGGCGCTGACCCGCATGGCTGCAATGGCTTTCACCGGCACTACCACCGTCGAGATGAAGAGCGGTTACGGACTCACCCTGGAAGATGAACTGAAGGCCCTGTCGGTAGCAGGTATGCTTTCTGATGAGGGATCTCTCCGGGCGGTTTCCACCTTCCTGGGCGCCCATGAAGTTCCGGATGAATACCGGTCCGATCGATCCTCATATGTAGATCTTGTGGTTGGGGAGATGATCCCCGCCGTGGCAGAGCAGGGGATCGCCCGCTTCTGTGATGTCTTCTGCGAGAAGGGTGTCTTCACCGTTGAAGAATCTGAGAGGGTGCTCCGTGCAGGTCTCGAAAACGGTCTTGGTGCGAAGATCCACAGCGATGAATTCGAGGCGCTGGGAGGCACCGAGATGGCTGTGGCAATCGGCGCCGTCTCTGCTGAACACCTTACGTCGCTGACAGAATCGGGCATTGATGCGCTGGCCGGCTCCACAACCGTTCCGGTGCTTCTTCCCGGAACAACTCTTTTCCTGGGCAGGCATGACTACGCTCCGGCAAGGAAACTTCTGGAGCGGGGTGCTCAGGTAGCCCTGGCAACCGATTTCAACCCGGGCTCATCAACATTTCTCAGCCTGCCTCTTATAACAACCATCGCCTGCAGCCAGATGAAGATGCATCCTGCTGAGGCGATGCAGGCCGTTACAACCAACGCTGCCCGGGCGATAGGGTTACAGGATGAGGTTGGAAAGCTGGAGGCGGGGATGGCCGCAGATCTTGTGATCTGGGATGCCGACGACTACAGGATGATACCCTATGCAGCAGGCCATCCCCTGGTGCTCTTTGTCGTTATTGAGGGGGATGTCGTCAGTTTCGATTGATCTCCGCCAGAAGTTCGTTGACCGTATCCTCAGTGCCGCTTGTCAACAATGTTTCCATGCCCCGTACGTCGCAATACGAGTGGGTAATCATGCTCGCTGTGCTGACGTTGATCAGTCTCAACTCCAGGTGATAGAAATCACCCGCTTTCGAAACCTTGCCTGCGACCATGTAGCTGGCACCGATAACTTTCCCAACCTGACTGATGCAATCATCCGTATCGCAGCGACCCGACATCCGGAAACCCGTTTCATCGAAGATCTTATCCACATCCTCGCGTTCAAGGACTTTCAGTCCCTTGTGCCTGCCCAGGTAATAGAAGACACGATCGGTGACCGCCCGTGCCTGTGTAAGGTTCATATCCTCAACCTGGAAATCGATCACGCTGATGACCGGATCGGGGGATCCTCCGCCCGCAACTCCCTTATTGTAAGAGCAGGCGACTGTCAGGGATGTGATGAGGATTGCAATAGTCGGTAATTGATACTTACGATCAGAAAAAACCTGCATGATATCCTCCGTGTTCTGCTTCCAGTGTCCTGAATTGAAAAATCCGCTGTAATTCGTCCTCCGCTGCATCCGCACCGGCTGCGTTGCGCCTCCTCGCCCAAGGAGCCTGCCGGAAAAACACTCCGGCTGCGGATTGCGCTGGTATCCGGATTACTTCAGGTCGCGTATGCGAACCTCGATTCCCTCCTCCCCCTCCAGAAGTTTTACGAGCTCAGATGTATCGGTGTTCCCGAAATGGTATGGGTAAAGGATCGATGGCCTGAACGATCTTGCCGCATCTGCCACCATCTCGGGAGTCATGGTGTAGGGGAGGTTCATCGGGAGGAAGGCTATGTAAATATCCTCGAGGGCTTTCATCTCGGGAGTGTTTTCCGTGTCCCCGGCGATATAGATGCGTCTGTCACCGAAGGTGATCACGTAGCCATTGCCGCTGCCCTTCGGGTGGTAAGCCACTCCGGGGCTCCGTTCATGAACCAGGTTGTAGGCCGGAACGGCTTCGATCTTCAATCCCGCCGCTGTCACGGTCTCACCGTTGAGCATAACAGTTCCCCCTTCAACTCGTTCAGAGCAGAGTTGAGTGCAGATCAGGTTCGTGCTGTCGCTGGAGAGGGTTTCAATTGCGCCGCCGTCCAGGTGGTCTCCATGCTCGTGGGTGACAAGGATGAGGTCGGCTTTCGGCAACCTCCCGTAATCAGCATACCTGGCGACAGGATCGATGTGTATCACCTTTCCATCGAATTTGAACATGAGCGTGCCGTGTCCGATAAAGACGATCTCCAGGTCACCGGCGGAAGTCTCGAATCTGTCGGTCATGAATGCCTCCTGACTGCATGCTGTGGAAGCGATGAGGATGATAAGGAGGAGGGGAATAGTCTTGTTTCTGTTCATTTATATCACCTGTTCTCCATTCCCCTGAGAATGCTACCTGTACTTCCAGCTTCCGGTATTTTCCCCGGGAGGTGCGTTCTCCGTGATATGATCGGCCATGACCCGATATAGTTTCAATCCTGAAAGTTCTTCCGGCCTGTAACCGTGGCTGCCCCTGGCACCGAAGGTGAACGATCCCTCGTAGTAGGGATCTGTAGTGCTCTCCAGAAATTCCTCCAGGTAGTAGCATCCGACATTCAGGTAGAAGTTGTCCATATCACCGGCAATGATGTGCAGCTTTCCTGTGAGCTTCGGCCCCACCGATTCCCAGTTGGCCTCGAGGTAGTGACGGATGTCGTAATTCTCCTTCCAGTAGAGGGCAACTTCCGGATCGATCTCCCCTGTACGTTTGTCGAATAGGGGCTTGAAGTAGCCATCCTCTCCAACGGGGCCGAAGACGGCACTCCAGATATCGAGCTGTTCGCCCGATCTTCCCTTTGTGCCCATCACGAGTTCGTAGTAGTTCCTCTGCTTCGAAGTGAACTGAACCTCACCCAGGGTATTCCGTGTGTTGGCGGTCGGGACCCGGATGGAGTGCTGTGCCCTTACGTGCACCTTGTAGAACGCGTTTTCGTCTTCGTAGATGTTGATGCCTTCCACATTTCTGAAGTCGACCGGGTCAGGTGCAAATGACCATGTTCCGCCGAAGAAATCGGGATGCCAGACCTGCAGGGCCAGCGATTCCCATCCGCCTGTTGAACCTCCGGTCAGGACTCTCGCATACGGTTGAGCGATGCAGCGAAACCGCCTCTCGATCTCCGGTATAAGCTCCTGCATTATCGCATCACCGTAGGGTCCGACATTGACGGAATTCACGGCATATGAATCATCGAAATAGGGACAGGGATGCTGGAATGTCACAACCAGCATCCTGGGGAAATCTTCAGACACCCACTCTTCGAACGTTTCAGCTCCCCTGCTTTGAAGTGAATCCGGAGGCCCTTCGAATCCAACAGGTGCTCTGGTGGAGAAGTGACCCTGCCGGTAGACGGTGGGGTAGTAGATATCGGGATGATCGTTATAGCCCTTGGGGAGCTGCACGGTGGCTCCAATGTGCATCGGATAGCCCCAGAATTCACTCAGGAGCCGGCTTTCAATCCTGAAGCGTTTCACCCATTCCGTATCGGCCGGAAACTCACTGGGTGGAATGACCGTTGTGACTTCAAGCCTGACCACACCCGGTTCATCATCAACCGGGGAGGTCCTGCCCGAAGCAGGATCTATGAATACCTTCCTGATCTGACTGTAGATATTGCCTGAGGAACGCCGCCAGTCCTGGCCCTCCCACCGGTCCTTGTGCATCCAGAGGGTATGGCCGTCGGCGCGATCGAACCTCGTGTAGATATTCAGTACCGCCTGCACGAAGTAGTAGCCGGCCCCCAGCTCTTCAAAGCTCTCAACAGGAGAACCGAGCGTAGAGCCGTCTATTACGGCAGCCTGCCCCGGGGCCAGATTCTCGATATCGACGCCGAAAAATGGCGCTCCACGTCTGGATACCTGCAGCCGCGGTTCGGGATCGTCCAGGTCTGAGAGGATCACGAAGATGCGGCCGGTCACAGGCTCGTTCCTGACAGAGGCAGGAAATGTAACCTCGAACTGTATCATGCCTTCATCCTGCTGGCACAGTCCCGGTTTAACGGAACCAGCCATCACTGAAAACAGGAGGATAGGGAAGAGGACGGGTCTGGAAAGTCTCAAGCGGGGATTGCGGAAGGACATCAGGCACACTCCTGGAAGATGGACAAACTTTCAAGTGCCCTGGCCGGAGCGGCCCAGCGGAGTCCTCGGTTATACGACGGACATCCGGCTCAGGACACCAGAGCAATGATTATAGCAGTGTCTTATGGCAGGCTGCGAGCGGGACGGATCAGCCGGCCGATTTCTCCATCCGGTCAGCGTAATCCTTTATTGCTTTCCACTGGCCCTCACCGTGCAGGCTGGCTTCCTCGAGCACCTTGTGTGCTTTGCCGCTGCCCAGGTAATGTCCATGCATGAAGGCGTGGACCGATCGGCGCCTGCCTTCAGCAGAGGTAACCCACCTGTACATGGTGGGAAGCGTGAAGCCGGTCATGCCCATCGCTTCGGCGGCCAGTTCCTCCGGGTAGATCTCATTCTGTCTCTCCTCGGGAAGCAGGGAGAAGAGCTCGGCACTCGAAACGTAGAAGATGTTCATGTTCAGACCGGCTTCATCAATGCGCGGCAGGACCTCCGATACAAATGTATTCGTCATGCCGCTTCCCTGAAGAACGAGGGTGCCGTGGCAGGGTGTGGTGTCGGGATCGGCTCTGCGCAGGGCGTAGAGCCCTTCCACAGCTGCTGTTGCCGGCGGCAGACCCGCTGCGTCACGATCCATGATTACTTCACCCGGCCTGGTTACAAAGGGTGCGATCACAGCCGGCCTCTGTTTCAGGGCTGCGACCAGCATCGGATAGACCTCCTGCGGATCCCACGGAGTCAGTGTGATCATCACGCCCTTCGGGAAGTTCTCCTGCAGCAGCTGCAGCGCCTGAGGATCGGCGTGGGTCGGTCCATCCTCACCGGTTTTCAGACCGGCGTGAGCGCAGACTATCAGGAACGGTCGGTACGGCTCTCCAAGCAGGGCGCTGCGTGCCTGCTGGCCTATGCCGTGCAGTCTGGCGGCGATGTGTTCGAGAGCTGCTATGAATGCCCCGTAAGAGGAACCGGCTCCGATGTTCGATCCATACGATGACACACCTGCCATGAAAGCACCCATGTTGTCTTCACATATTCCACCGGTTGCAATCAGGCGGGATCCGGGATTCGATACGGCGTTGAAGTACCCTTCCGGGAAACCGGCGCCCAGTTTGGATATGCTTGTGGAATCAAGGAGATCGGCGGAAGCCCCGATAAAAGCACCTCCCGTCAACCTGTTCAGATAACCGAAAGCTTCCCCGAGAGCTGCTCTCAGCGTCTGAGAGGAGCCGGGTTCGTATGTACACTCGGCCGGGATATCATCTGCCTTGACGGCATCGGTGTAGATCGGGGAGAGATCGGGTACACCCTCCCTTTTCTTTCGGTCAAGTGCCGTAAGACGCTCGCTTGAATCTGCCAGGCATTTCGAGAAAAAGCCTGCCAGATCGCTGTTATTCTCGATAATGTGTCTAATTGTCATCAGAGAGTCGAAGAAGTCCTTCTCAACACCTGTGGGCGATATATCACCTGATGCCCCCGGGAATTTCACCCCGAACCTCTCTTCCAGGGGGGCGAGGGTTTCGTAGTACTCGTCGGCGCAATATCCGTGACCGCCACCGTGTGATTTCTTCCCTTCGATGCCATAGAGCCATCCCTTGATGGTCCGGTAGACGATGGCGGTCGGCTGGTCGTTTATCCTCTCCCTGGCGGCTTCCTGGGCGGCGAGAACCTGATGGAAGTCCTTTCCATCTTCAACAAATACAACATTCCAGTCGTGCAGATAGCAGAACTCGGCAGGATCCCACTGTACGTATTCACCCGGATCACTGCCGTCACGGCAGACACGGTCTGAATCGATCGAGGCCTGGTTCCAGTCCACGTGCAGCCTGGTATTCCACAACTGGGCCGAGGCAGCTGTGGCCAGAGCCTCCGACACTCGACCTGCCGTCATTCCTCCTTCACCTTCCAGCACATGGACGAGCGGCGCGTTATCGCCGAAAGTATCGGCCGCCCCGAAACTGAGACCGAAACTGGAGGGAACTCCAACCCCCGAGGCCCCTGTTGAGAGTTTTATGAATGGAGTATAAGGTGTCGGGTGGCCGTCGAGTGGCTTGGCATTGAACTGTGCGAAGAGAGGCGTTTCCTGAGTTGGGTTCCGCCGGAAACCGAGAAGGTCTTCCAGGCGAAGCTGCAGTTTCTTCTCGGGCAGCAGGTCGGGCATTCCGACCCTGGCGCACTCGTTGCGCAGTGCCCACATGGCATAAAGCCCCATAGCCTTGTGACCTGCCGCATATGATATAAGGTCCGCCTCCAGGCATTCCGGATCGTTCATGCGGTAATCCATGGTTGAGAAGAGCAGCGATGCCACGATGCGTCCTGATGAAATACTGCCACCGGGGTGTCCCGACTGCGGAACGAAGTTGAAGAGGATACCGCACAATGTGCGGTAGATCAGGTCGTAATCCTCGTAGAACTTCAGTGTTTCGTCCGAAACGGGGAATGTGTCGAGCTGGGAATTGATGTCGATGAAGACGCCGCGCCTGGGACCGAAATCGAGCTTTCCGGAAGTTGCTTTTGCCATGGGGGTGAAGCCTTTCTTCAATGATACCGGATGAGCAGGGCAGAAGTGATATTTATTTAACAGATGACAGCTCTCAAATAAAGCTGATTGAGAACTTTAAGCACTCAAAATACAATACCTCTTCCATGTACCGGATGATGAACACGAATAGCTGCGGGTAACATATGAGTGGAGTATTCGAATATGAAGATGGGACCCTGTCCGCCGACGGTATTCCGCTCGATGCTCTGGCGGAGGAATTCGGGACACCACTCTATGTATATTCACGCCCGGCGATCAAAGAGAGGATAGCCGAAGTTCTCTCTGCATTCAGCAGTCATCCAACAAGGATCTGTTACTCCGTAAAAGCGAATTCAAATCATCACCTTCTGAGATGGATATCAGATCAGCAGCTCGGTTTTGATGTGGTTTCTGGAGGTGAGCTGCGTCGCCTGCTGATGGCAGGCATACCCGTAAATCGGACGGTTTTCGCCGGAGTCGGTAAAGGTGACGAAGAGCTGCAGCTGGCTTTTGAGAGCGACATATGGATGATAACCGTGGAGTCAGCCGGAGAGGCCCACCGGCTCTCACAGATAGTCCAGACAGGCGGCAGGAAGACCACGCAGATAGGTCTTCGTCTGAATCTGGACATCGATGCCCGGACGCACAGGCACATTACCACCGGGAGAAAGGAAGATAAATTCGGAATCGAATCCGATAGTCTCCCTGAATTAACAGGCTGGCTGGCGGATCACTCCGAACTGGAGCCGATATGCCTGCACATGCACCTGGGAAGTCAGATCACTTCTGTGGATCCATACGTTGAAGGTGTCGGGAGACTGCTCGAGACAAGAGAGATGTTCCAGGAGGCGGGATTCAATATCAGCTGGATCAATATCGGTGGAGGATTCGGGATTTCATATCAGGAGGATGCGGTGCCGGCAGCAGCCGAATACGCGGCATCCATATTACCCATGATCAGCGGACTTGATACCGGACTGATACTGGAGCTCGGACGCTATCTGGTTGGACCTTCAGGCTGTCTCATCGCCAGGGTTCTGGACAGTAAATGCAGGAATAAAAGAACACTGCTGATTGCAGATGCGGGAATGACAGATATGATGCGACCCGCGCTCTATGAGGCGTATCACAGGATCGTTACGGTGAAGAAAGCCGACGATTCCGATACTATCCTGTGCGATGTCGCGGGTCCGATCTGCGAATCGACCGACATGCTCGGCTGGAAGCGTCTGCTCCCCGATCTGCAGCGGGGAGATCTGCTCGCGGTTATGGATGCCGGAGCATACTGCATGTCGATGGCGAGCAATTACAACTCGCGGAGCAGGCCGGCGGAGGTAATGATAACCGGGAAAGGTGAATACGAGCTTATCCGTCGACGTGACCGACCTGAAGATATATGGGGCTGTGAACTGAATCTGTAAGGCAGAAGGGTGTTGCCGCTGATGAACGCGGTGGCCTGATGTTACGGCACTGAGTGCTTATCCCTGGTAGATACCTCTCAAAGTATCGGCTCTCAACCCGGCCCTCAGACACTCCAGGGCGAGCACATCGGTGGATTGGATATTGCCCAGGCCGATATTGACTCCGAACTTCTGGATGAGCGCCACCTGCTGGCTCTTCTCTGGAGCTTCGAACATTACATTCCTGACATCGACCTGTTCGACAATGTAGTCGAGCTTGTCATCCACTATCTGTCCGGCGGCATCGTAGATGCCAACGCCTTTCCCCGCCTCTCTCGATTCAACGATAACCTGGAAGGCACCCAGTTCCAGGTCGCGCAGCAGGCTTCGAACAGTCTCTTCAGCGGGCAGGTCCAGGTCGGCGAACTTGCTGCCAACCTCCGAGAGCACCAGGAATCCACTGTCAGAGACACGCTTGATGACGTCGGCCCTGGTCTCGTCGTCCATAGGGATTGTGCCGTCGGAGACTTCGATTGCATTGAATCCAACCTCTTTTGCCCCGGTAAGGAATTCGTTGAGCTTGCCCTGAGCAATAACCGCCTCGAGCAGTGTTCCCCCGGGCATTACATAGATGTCGTGCTCGCGATAAACTGCCGTCTTCCTGCGGATAACATCCTCCGGACACAGGCTGGATGTGCCAAATCCCAGCTTGGCTATATCGATCCACTGGTGAGCGATCTCGGCAAGGCTCTCGACCTGTGTAACTCCAAGACCCTTGTCTATCATCATGGTCAATCCGGTTTCGCGAGGCTTGGTTGTCCTGTCGGGGAGTGGTCGCTCAAGGATTGCTTCGAATGTGTTCATGCGTTAAAACCTTCCAGGCAGTTAAGGGGACTGGCAAATATCGTGTTTGCTGCAACAATGTTTCCGCTTCGCAGAATGCCATCCACGAAGCTGATCCGATTCTTCATCAATCCGGGATTGTCCAGGGTACCGACAGGCACCGTTTCGTAGATCAGTGCCAGACTGCGGATCTTATCAGAAATGTTCTCAACCAGATTTCGCTTCAACCTGTTCAGGTCTGCTCCTTCCATCCTGCTTATCATGGGTTGAGACACTTCCTCCTCGATCCTGGGAATAACAAGGATGGTCTGACGGCCGCTGATTTTGTCCTCCGTAACCGCAAATTGACTGAAATCCAGCTGTACCTTGGTATTCCACGGATCATCTACGGCCGAAAAGGAGACCCCGATCTCTTCCGTGAGCCGGGGGAAATCGTGAATCATGTGTCCCAGTCTGACATTGTTCCGCAGAGAGCTGCGGTAGAAACAAAGGCCGTTTTCGTCCAATCCGGCATGCACGATCTCGGTTCCGAATGAAAGGAAACGTCCGCTTGTCAGAGCGGCCATCAGAAGGACTGACTTTCCGCTGCCGCGTTCTCCCAGAACCAGGCAGGTGATTCCGCTTTCCTTCTCCACGAGTCCGCAGGCATGGAAGCTGTAGATTCCGCATCTCTCCAATACCGTCAGGAGATACCTGAAGAGAACACCCTGATTCCCAAGAAGGGAATAACGCCGGTCTATCGTTTCCTCCTCCAGCCTGCTCCAGTCACCGCAGGCGGTAACCCTCTCCTCACGTATCTCGATGGCCGGTATGGCATCTTTCTGATCCAGAATGCTGAAGGAGCCTTTCAGATCTGCATCCTCCTGAAGTGGGCAGGTTGAGATCCGGATGTTCGCCTCCTGTGAGTGGATCTGCCACCCCATGCCTTCAGCAACAGCAGGGTGTGGTGTTCCGCCGAAGTATTCCTTTGAAGAGATAAGATCAAGGTTGTTGGAGAAGAGGGCTGTGGAGATACCCGCAACATTCAGTTCGATGCCTTCGAGGGTCTGGCCGCTGGCTTCAGTCATATCTCATTCGATTCATGCCGCTTTCCACGAGCCGGTTCTATATTCTGTTGCTGTTGGCATTTCAGCGTCTAATCTGTGGATTGCAGGGCGTGTTGTCCACAATTCACCGATTATTTCGGTCTCTTGATGAAAAGAAAACAGGGAGTCATTGACAGATGCGGATTGCTCTGGTTCAGCAGAAAGCGGGTTTTGACAGGGAGACCAACGTTCAGAAGGGTCTCTCAGCATTGGAAGAAGCAGCTGCTGAAGGCGCCTGTCTTGTTTGTTATGCAGAACTGGCATTCGAGCGGTTCTATCCCCAGTTCCCGGCTGAAGATGATGTATCAGAGAAGGCAGAACCGGTTCCTGGTCCTGTCACCGATCTCTTTTCAGCGAAAGCCAGGGAACTGGGAGTGGTCGTTGTGCTCAACCTGTTCGAAAGAGCGGGGGATCTCTGCTACGACTGCTCACCTGTTATCGATGCAGACGGTACTCTGCTGGGCAGCACCCGTATGATCCACATCACCGATTACGAACTCTTCTACGAGCAGGGCTACTATGCCCCGGGCGATAACTATTCACTCGTGTACGATACAGCCGTCGGAAAAGTCGGTATAGCGATCTGTTACGATCGCCACTATCCGGAATATATGCGTGCGCTGGCCCTGCAGGGTGCCCGGCTCGTGGTAGTGCCACAGGCAGGAGCAACAGGTGAATGGCCTGAAGGCTTGTACGAGGCGGAGATGCAGGTCGCGGCATTTCAGAACGGGTATTTCACCGCCCTCTGCAACAGGGTGGGGCAGGAGGAGGAACTCGAATTCGCAGGGGAATCATTCGTCTGTGCGCCTGATGGCAGAGTGATTGCCCGGGCCACAAGGGGAAAGGAGGAGATACTCATCTGCGATATAGACCTGAATGAAGTACCCAGGTCTCACGCCAGGAAGCTTTTCCTGCGGGACAGGCGACCCGAATTGTACGGCGACTGGCTGGTGAAAGATTATTAATATCACTTTCTCCTGAGAAGGATAACTGCTCCTATCGAGGAGGGAAAAATCACATTCACCAGATAGATGGTCAGTGAGGCGATAAGGGCTTCCGGGGCAGGGAATCCCAGGTTGGTGAATACGGCGACAGCCAGTCCCTCCCGCACACCGACATCTCCAATGGTTATCGGCAGGAAGTATTTGGCTCCGATGACAACGCTCCAGGCGCCTGCAACCTGAACGATCGAGGGATGGGCGGCTGTGGCCATGTAGCATACTGTAAATTGGGCGACCACAACCAATACCTGGACGACAGAGATGGTCATGGCCGTGAATGCAACCTTCCTGCCGGTAAGCCTCCATCCCTGAGCGAAGCGACTCGATAGTTCTGAAGTACGCGCTCCAAGAGGTCCGGGCAGGACAGGAGAGATCTTTTTGGTCCAATCCACAAGTTTCGATGGATGAAGTGCCAGATAGATCACGAATGCATAGAAGATCAGAAGGATCGCAAAACTCAGATATGTTGCATATCCCGATATGACTATACCGATACCGGCAATCGTCAGAGCTCCCACCAGACCGTATGCATGTTCAAGCAGGGTGAGTCCTGCGACAGATACCGAATCGTGCTCGCCTGCAACAACCGCACCGCGTCCCAGTTCCCCGATACGGCCGGGTGTTATCAATCCCAGAGGAAGGCCCGCCAGGAGTATCCGCAGGCTTTGGAATGGAGCCAGTCCCAGTTTGCCGGCACGTACAAGTATATGCCACCTGAGCCACTGCAAACCCATGTTCACAAGGAGAAGAAGAGAAGTACCGGCAAGTCCCCACCAGGCCATCCGCTGTACAGCCGTGGCTGCTGCTGCCAGATCGACTCTTTTAACGACATAAACCAGAAGAAGGATGGTTATCACGATGCGTGCCAATGTTCCCAATAGAGATCTCATGCGTGAATTCATATACCTCTTCTGCCTTTCCATCTGAAAGGCACAAATGTCGCAAGAAGCTGGAAGAGAGGATAGAGGAAAAGGTGCACCATACTCCAGACCGGAGTGTAAAGGGCAATTCCGATCTCTCCGGAACACCTGCCGGCATAGAGAAGGAGGATTGTGTCAGCCGCAATCTTCAATGACAGAGCTGTAAGAGCAGTTGGAAACTGCATTCGAGCCGGCAGGATCAGCAGACCGAGCCAGAAAACCGAAAAGACCAGAAATGAAAGCAGAGCGACGGAGAATTGAGCAGGCCTGAATCTTTTTGCGGTGGCCAGGTGACGCTGTTTCTGACGAATGAAATCGATCAGCGAATGCGGTGCCCCGGTCGGGACCTGATCGTGCCGGGCAAAAGTGAAGCCCCAGCTTTTTACGGAACTACAGCGGGCGAATCTCTGTGCAAGCAGAGTGTCGTCACCACTTAAAATCTCTTCCAGTCCGGAGAACCCGCCCGAGTCGCCGAAGAGTTCTTTTCGGAAGCCCCAGTTGCGACCTGTAACGTGCAGCACCAGACCGAGGCCGATGAAGCCGCCTGCCAGGGACGCGGAGTGGAGGTCCCACATCCGGGCCAGCCATCCTGCTATCCCCCCGGCAGGCCGCGAAGGCGAATATCCGGCTACAACCGGACAACCGCCTCTGAGAGCCGAAGCCATCGAAGAAGCCCAGCCGGGTGGTGGAACTGTATCGGCGTCCGTTAGAAGAAGCAGGGGAGTTGACGTTAAGGCGATTCCGGTCGAGACGGCTCTCTTCTTGGATGGTTTCTCATGTCCATCGCTATCGAGGTATATCTTCTGGAAATGGTGCCTGATGGGTACGAAGGCGTCCAGCAATTCCGCTGTGCCATCGCTGCTGCCATCGTTTACGACCACGATCTGGAGTGACCCCACTGGATAATCCTGAGCATCCAGTGCTCTGAGCAGAGCGGGCAGGTGCTCCTCTTCATTCCGGGCAGTCACTACAATCGCAGCATCCGGCAGCTCTCTCTCACGTACTTCAAAGAGCTCCCGGGCAGCTCTGAATCGATTCATGGCAAGTCGCAGTCCTGCCGCGAGCAGCAGGGATGCCATAAAGTAACCGACAGCTGCTGTCGTCAGGAGCACCGACAATTTCGATCCCTTCCACTTTCTGCATTGCCCGATAGCCGACAGCCTACTAAGAGCGGGAAAGTCTGAACAAGCCGATTCAGGGATTCAACACGGCAGGTTTTCCTCCCGATTGACACAGCCCTCTGCCTCGCGTAGTTTGCCGCCCATGTTCAAGTCTGTTTATGCATTTCTGGGCGACGATGAAATACGGATGCTCGCGAAAGCGAGGAGCCTGGTGGAGAATGCCGTTGAGGAAGCTTACAGGGATTTCAATTTCAACCAGTTTTCACCCGGTGATGTCTCCGTGCAGCAGATAGAGGAAGCAGTACTGCAGTATCCCCTGGGTGAAGGGCGCAGGGTTGTGATGGTGAGGAATGTGGGCGGTTTTGCACCTGCCGAACAGGAGTCCATTGCAGAGCTGGCCGGACAGACAGCCCGTGTGACAGACGGGGCTACAACTCTTGCCCTGCTGGCACCCGGCCTCGACAGACGGAAAAAACCCTATAAGAAACTATCGGGTCTCGACGACCTGCCCTCCGGACAGGTCCTGATGTTCGAGGCACCCAAACCATGGCAGATGGACGGATGGGTTGCTGACAGAGCGGCCGAACGGGGAATTCGACTCGAAAAGGGCGCAGCAGAGACACTGGTGGAAATTGCAGGGGAGGATCTGAGGGTACTGGATGGAGAACTCACAAAGCTGGAACTCTTTCTGGGAACAGGATCTCCAGTGGAGGTAGAGGCAGTTGAAAAAGTAGTGGGCCGCAGGAGGGGAGAATCACCGTGGGACCTGCCCAGAACTCTGTTCAGTGGTGATGGCGCGTCGGCACAGAAGCTCGCTTCACGACTGCTTGAATCCGGTGAGAGGGCCGTTTTTCTTCTGTCGGTGTTGACCAGACATATACTTGAAGTCTACCAGATCCGGCTTATGCTGGACGAAGGTGCCGGTCGCGCTGATATAATAAAAGAAGTGGGCATCAAATCGTTTGCTGCGGACAGTGCCATTGATGCCGCCAGGCGCATTTCACCGGATGCATTCCCCGTAATGATAGAGACCCTGAAGGAATGTGACATCGCGTTGAAGAGCCGCTCGAAACAGGACGGTATAGTGATCCAGAAAGCCATCGGTACCATTGCCCTGCAGACCGGAGTGCAGAGAGGAAAATGAGCAGGAGCGGGGCGGAATATAATCCTAAGGAGATGAGTTTCCTCGACCACCTGGAAGAACTCCGCTGGATGCTCATACGGATCGGCATATCGGTAATCGTGGGGGCGATGATTGCCTTCCCGCTCTCTAAATGGATTCTCGATCCGATCCTGTTGAATCCGCTCATTTCGCAGTTCCCCGAGATGAGGCTGATCTTCCTGAAGCCTGCCGGAATGTTCCTGGCACTGGTCGGCATCAGTCTCTGGACTGCAGTAATAATCGCTCTCCCCTACATCGCATTCGAAGTATGGCGCTTCATTGCACCCGGATTGCTCAAGAAAGAACGCCGGTTGATGCCGCTGGTGGTATTATCAACGGTATTCTGTTTTCTGGCTGGTGCCGCCATGGCCTACTTCGTGGTGCTGCCTTATGCTCTGCGATTTCTGGTAGGAACCTGGTCCGACATCGTCAATCCTCAACTGGAGGTTAAGGAGTATCTGACCTTCACACTTCGGCTGACGATGGCTTTTGGGGTGGTTTTCGAGCTGCCGGTACTCGCCTTTTTCCTAGCAAGGCTGGGGATTGTCACACCGGAATTCATGAGGAAATTCAGGTCGTACGCCATTTTCCTGATAGCGATAATGGCTGCATTCATCACACCTCCCGATGCGGTAACCATGGTGATGCTGTTATTGCCGCTGGTCCTGCTCTACGAGATAAGCATATTGATAGCTGTAGCAGCAGTTCGTCGAAGGGATCGGGAAGAGTAGGCGCAGGGCATAAGGAGCGGCCTTCAGGTTGACACCATCGTCTGTCGGTGGCTAGATTTTGGCCGGTTACATCTGTTAGCGAAGAGGTCCAATGGCTAATAGCGACGTAAGTATATACAGGGATGTAGTCAGGGAAGATCTGATGGCCGTGGATCAACTGCTTGAACGATCCCTTTCCAGTGAAGTCCCAATTGTCAAGATGATGGGAACTCATCTCAATACGATGAAAGGGAAGCGGATACGTCCTACCATTCTGCTTCTCATCTGTAGAGCCCGGGAATGCAACGGTCCCGCTGCCATCAAGGCAGCAGCTTCCATAGAACTTCTGCACACCGCCACGCTCGTCCACGATGACGTAATAGATGACTCAGACCTCAGGCGCGGCATAGTGACGCTGAATGCCGTGTGGGGTGAGAACACATCGGTGTTGATGGGGGATTTCATCTTCGCGCGCGCCTTCAGCATCCTGCTGGATATCGGCAATCCCCGCCTCACACCTATTTTTTCAGTTGCCATCGAGAGGATGAGCCAGGCTGAACTCAGCCAGGTGGATAGAAAGCATCAGCATAATGTTTCGGAAGATCACTACTATTCCGTTGTCCGGGGCAAGACATCCAGCCTTTTCGAAGCAGCTACCGAGATCGCCGGGATCCTGTGCGGCAGTGACGACACGACGGCCGAACGATACAGGAAATTCGGGGAATCGATAGGAACCGCTTTCCAGCTCACAGATGATCTGCTCGATTATGAAGGTGTGGTTGACATCACCGGCAAACCTACCGGTGGCGAGGATCTGCGCGAGGGGAAAATCACCCTGCCTATCATATATGCGCAGCGTGTTGCCGAGGGGGCCGACAGAGAGCGCCTCTCAATGCTGTTGAAAGATTCAGATCTGAACGGGAACTGGGCAGAGATCCTGTCGTATGTTCAGAAGTACGGTGGGCTTGAATACACCATGGAAGTTGCCCGAGAAAACATGGATAAGGCGCGCGAACAGCTTGACCTGATACCGCGGTCAGAAGCGAGAACAGCTCTCGAACAGATTATGGAGTTCATCCTTAACCGAGAGCATTAGGGATTCCCGGGAAGGATAGGGCGTGCATATTTTCCGGCGGGTTCTCCGCTATCTGAGGCCCTACCGGGGTTACCTGGCAGGGTCAGTCATTTGTACGATCTTCTTTACCATCTTCTCCGGATTGATGGTGTGGATGCTCATGCCCACCCTCGAGACCCTCTTTGAACCGGAGCAGATCACCTCCACTGCCGGTATATCGGAACAGGTTGAACCGGAATCCCTGCTCTCGGAGCCACCCGCTGCAGGGATTAACCTGCCGGCATTAACCGGTATTGAGAACCTGAAATCCACTCTGAAGGAAGCAACCCGCCGGATGATAGCCGGACCGACGCCCTGGAGCACCCTGGCCAATCTCTGTTTTGCCTATCTGCTGATCATCTTTCTCAAGAATATCTTCGCATACCTGCAGGGTTATCTGATGTCGGTAGCCGAGCATGGTCTTGTGAAGGATCTCAGGGTGGATCTCTTCAATCATATGAACAGACTCTCTCTCGGGTACTTCAACAAGAGCCGCTCGGGAGTCCTGCTTGCACGTGTCACAAGCGACGTGACTCTGGTCAACCAGTCGGCAGCAGCCGTTCTTGTCGATCTGGTAAAACATCCTCTTTCGATTGTGGTATTCCTTATCATAGCTGTAGTCATCAGTCCGTGGTTGACCCTGATATCACTTCTGGTTCTGCCAATGTCCGGATTGGTGATAAACAGACTCGGCCAGAGTCTTTTCAGAAGGACCGGTCGTCTGCAGACAGAAATGGGGAACCTGACGTCTATCCTGAATGAAACTCTGAGTGGAATCAGGGTTGTAAAGGCTTTCGACATGGAAGCCTTCGAATCGCGGAAATTCTCCGCCGCCGCCGGGACCTATTTCCAGCGCGCACTGCGCCTCTCCCGTGTAAGCAAACTGGCAGCACCCCTCAGTGAAATTCTGGCAGCCACTGTGGGTGTCGGGATACTCTATTTAGGAGGTATGCAGGTTCTGGGAGGCAGTGCAACGCTGTCGGCAGACGAGTTCGTCACGTTCCTGCTCGTTCTATTCAGCATGTTCAGCCCCCTTCGGGAGGTGACCAAGGCCTATACGCGCCTTCAACAGGGATTGGCGGCGGCCGAACGCGTATTCGAGATAATAGACACTTATCCGGAGATAACCGACCTGCCCGGGGCCCGACCGGTGGAAGATTTTCATGATCGCATTACATACGAGAATATATCCTTCGAATACGAAGCCGAGCTGCCTGTGCTTGAAGATATAAACCTGGTTCTCGAAAGAGGCAGGGTAGTAGCTCTTGTCGGGCCGAGCGGGGGGGGCAAGAGCACTCTGGCCGATCTGCTGCCCCGTTTCTACGATCCCACCGAAGGCGCCGTTCTGCTGGATGGAACCAACCTGCGGGAATTTACCGTCGGATCGCTGAGACGGCTGATAGGAGTGGTAACTCAGGAGACCATCCTGTTCAACGACAGTGCCGCGAGGAATATCGCCTACGGCCAGGAGCCCTTCGATCCTGAAAAGATGATCACGGCAGCGAAGGCCGCCAACGCACACGAGTTCATCACTGAACTTCCGGAAGGTTACGATACCCTTCTGGGAGATCGGGGAGTCAGACTTTCCGGGGGACAGCGACAGCGCCTGGCTATCGCAAGGGCGATCATGAAGAATCCTCCGATACTGATTCTGGATGAGGCCACATCAAGCCTGGATACAGAGAGTGAGATGCTCGTCCAGGAAGCGCTCGAACGATTGATGAGAGAGAGAACCACTCTCGTAATAGCCCACCGGCTTTCAACCGTACAGAAGGCGGACCTGATCATAGTCATGGATGCAGGAAGGATAGTACAGCAGGGTACGCATGAAGAACTGATGCAGCAGGAAGAGGGTCTCTATCGACGCCTTCATACGCTCCAGTTCCAGGCATAATGGCCGGCAAGCTTGATCTGACAGGCCGGAAGGCATTGACCGCCCTGCTGGCGGTCATTTTCCCGCCACGTAATGAAGCAGAGTATTCGTGGACCGAAAATCCACCTGTCAGAGTTCTGCTGGTGCGACACGATGACAGGATAGGGAACCTGATCCTTATGAAGCCGCTGCTGGAAGGTATCAGAAAGATCTGGCCCGATGCCGAAACAGGAGTGCTGATAGGACCGCGGTTCGCACAGATATATCAGGAAGAACCGGAAATAGACCGTCTCTGGATATTGCAGAAGAAACGGATTCTGTTGAATCCCTTTCTGCTGCTGGGGCTGGTTCGGGAACTCCGTCGATTCGAATATGACATCGCCATCGACTGCAGCCACATGCACTCGTTCAGCCTGACAGGCGCACTGCTCACAAGACTGAGCGGAGCACCTGTCAGGGTTGCTTACGACCGGGGGAGGGCCGATGATTTCTGCAACATGCTCGTAGAACCTCTACGTGCAGAACACCACGAATCGGATGTGCTTCTCAACCTGCTCCGTCCTTTCGTAGTGGAATTGCCTGAGGCATTGATGGAACTTCACCTCTCTCCGGAGGAGAACGACTGGGCAGAGAAGATGAGGGCGGAATGCGGTGTGGGTCCCAGAGGAGTGCTCCTGGGGATTCATGTAGGCGGTCGGAGTGCAAAGAAGTGGCCGATCGAACGTTACATAACCCTCATCGAGCGGATACTGGAACTCTACAAGATTCATATTATCGTCATATGCGGACCGGGGGAGGAAGAGGAAGCCAGGCAGGTCCGCCAGGACCTGGTAGAGAGAGTGAGGGTAATCGAGGACCTCGGGTTGCGTCAGATGATGTCCCTCATCGCTCACTGCGATTTCTTCATCAGTCCGGATACCGGACCGATGCACGTTGCCGTCGCATTCGGTGTACCAACGGTCGCTGTCTTTCTGGAAGACACATTCAAGAGATATGGTCCACCTGGATCTGGAAACAGGATCGTTCGGGTTACAGCCGATAGCGGCGAAGATGAAGCACTGGCGGCATTTGCAGAACTTGTGGCCATGATGTACCGCAATGGAACCGGTTGATTGTGAATCTGAATATCCTGAACAGCACAACGCTGCACGGCTGGAGCGCCGGTTCCTGGTATGTCATTGAGATGATGCGGGGACTGGCCGAAAGAGGACACCAGATACATATCCTGGTGCCGGAAGGAAAGACAGCTGACGCTTCCAGAAATGCCGGTTTCACGGTTCACACATCTCCAAATCTGCGATCTGTCCGTCCTTTTGAGATTATAAAGACCATGAGGCACCTGAGGGAACTTCGGGACGAATCGGTCCGTCCAGACATCATTCTGGCTCATTTCGGCCCCGATCATACCCGGTGGGGTTTTCTCATACATGATCAAAAGAAGAGAGTGCCTCTCGTCAGGGTGCGTTCACATGACCAGAGGAAGCCTTCCAGGCATCCTGCGGCCGGCTGGCTCAACCGGTGGCGTACCGATGCATTCATCGTGTCGAACGAACATCAGAGAAGAGCGTACCAGCGATATTCCGGTGTGCGGGCCGATATGGTGTTCAGGGCCCCTCCCGGATTCGATCTGGCATCGTGGAACGGTGATTCGGGAGACAGGATATTCAGAGAACGTTGTGCGATAAGTAAAGGAACGATTCTTATCGTTTCAGTTGCCAGGTTCGCTCCGCAGAAGGACCATAATACGTTTTTCGCTGCAGCCGACTTGATTGCCGGCCGTGTCCCCGATGTACATTTTCTTGCAGCGGGTTATCCGGCAGAGTTTGATACCGCGTATATGGAAGAAATGGCCGGCAGATATCCGAATATAAGGGAGAAACTGACAATCTGGTCGGAACGCCTGCCCGACAGCGGTTCGATAGTCAATTCAGCCGATATCGGAGTGATACATTCTTCGGGCAGCGAGGCGATCTGCCGAATCGCCATGGAGTTTATGGCGTCTTCTATTCCTTTAGTATCTACAAGGATAGGAATATTACCTGAAGTAATACTTGATGGCAAGAGCGGCATTGTTGTGCCTCCGGGGGATGCTGATGCCCTGGCAGGTGCTCTGCTGCAATATCTGGAAAACGATGCTTTCCGTCACAGAATGGGTGAATCCGGACACAGGAGATTGAAAGAGGTCTTCTCATATGGCCGGGCGGTTGACCGTCTTGAGAACGCACTGTTTCAGATAATTGAACAGATCTGATTCGTCGAACGAAGCACCAGACTCTGTTGTATAACGCCATACAGCTTCATATCTTGGCCAGCAAGGGATTGCGAAAATGCCTGACCGGACAGGAACCAGATGTCAAGTGACCCTCGTGAACTGATTGACTCAATCGCCGGCGGAGATCGCCGGGCAGTCGCCAGGGCGATATCTATGATCGAGGATCAGCTGCCAGGCAAGGAAGCGCTTCTGAAGCCGCTGTATGCAAAGGGGCGTCAGACCTACATATGCGGCATCACGGGACCGCCAGGTGCGGGCAAGAGCACTCTTGTCGACAGGCTTGCCATATATTCAAGAGAGAAGGGTGAAGAGGTTGGAATAGTATGCGTGGACCCCTCGAGCCCGTTCAGTGGGGGGGCTCTGCTGGGAGACAGAATAAGGATGACAGATATTGCCACGGATCCCGGTGTTTTTATCCGGTCGATGGCGACAAGGGGCAGTCGCGGCGGGCTGGCCAGAGCGACCCGGGAAGTGGTAATGCTTCTGGGAGCGACCGGTCGCGATTCGATTCTGCTGGAAACGGTTGGCGTAGGACAGATCGAGCTGGATATTGCCGAAACGGCAGACACAGTTGTCGTGGTCCTGGTCCCCGAGTCCGGGGATGGAATCCAGGCGATGAAGGCCGGCCTGATGGAGATAGGTGATATCTTCGTAATAAATAAAGCGGACAGAGATGGAGCTGATGGTCTCATGGTTGAGCTGGAGAGCGTTCTGGCAATGAACAAAGCGCGTCAATGGTCTCCTCCTGTTCTGAAAACAACAGCCAATTCCGGGGAGGGTACGCGCGAATTGATGGAGACGATCGAAAGGCACCGTGCCTGGCTTCACACAAGCGGAGAGGGCGATAGAAAGCGGAAACAGCAGATTGGCGCCTATGTGAAAGAGATCGTTCAGGAGACCATGACCCGTCGCCTCTGGCAGGAGAACAACCTGAAGGGACAGATGGACAGGCTGCTTGATGACATTCTGGAGGGACGGACCGATCCATTCAGTGTAGCGGAAGAGATAATGAATGCCGGCGAGGGGCCGGTGTCTTCAGAGGGAGATAAAGTATGAGCAGGGATATCGATGACGCTTATTCGGAGTGGCTGAAATCGGTGTCGCAGCTGCCGGAAAGGAAGAAAGAATTCGTCACCGCCTCCAGCAGTGAAGTAGAACCTCTCTATCTTCCCTCCAACACCGATCAGATCGACTATCTGGAAGACCTGGGCATGCCCGGGGAGTACCCCTTTACCAGGGGCGTATATTCAAACATGTACCGAGGCCGGTTGTGGACCATGCGTATGTTTGCCGGGTTCGGCACGGCAGAAGACACCAACAAGAGATTCAAGTACCTTCTGGAGCACGGCCAGACCGGTCTTTCGACGGCCTTCGATCTGCCCACGCTCTACGGATACGACTCAGACCATTATTTCAGCCGGGGAGAGGTTGGCAGATGCGGGGTAGCGGTATGCAGCCTGGAGGATATGGAGATACTCTTCGAAGGGATTAATCTGGGTGATGTCAGCACAAGCATGACCATCAACGGCCCTGCCGCCATACTTCTCGCATTCTACTGCGCGGTTGCCGAGAAGCAGGGAGTCGCGCTCAACCGGCTCTCAGGAACCACTCAGAATGACATCCTGAAGGAATATATCGCCCAGAAGGAATTTATTTTCCCTCCCGAGCCCTCGATGAGGCTGATAACCGACACTGTTGAGTTCTGCACCCGACAGATGCCCAGATGGCATCCGATAAGCATAAGCGGTTATCACATACGGGAGGCTGGCGCAACGGCGGTTCAGGAGCTCGCATTCACACTTGCAGACGGATTCGCATATGTGGAGGCCGCCCTTGAGAGAGGTCTCGACATTGATGAATTCGCTCCACGGCTTTCATTCTTCTTTAACTCTCACAATGATTTTTTCGAAGAGATCGCGAAATACAGGGCAGCCAGGAGGATCTTCGCCCGGCGGATGAAGAACAAGTATGGCGCACGACATCCGAGAAGTCTGCTGATGCGGTTTCACACGCAGACCGCCGGTTGCACCCTCACCGCACAGCAGCCTGAGAACAACTTCATCAGGGTGACCATCCAGGCCCTGGCGGGTGTGCTGGGAGGAACCCAGTCCCTCCATACCAACAGCATGGATGAAACACTGGCTCTGCCCAGCGACAAGGCCGCCAAGATCGCTCTGCGCACTCAGCAGGTGATCGCAGAGGAATCGGGTGTCACCAATACGATCGATCCGCTGGCAGGGTCCTACTTTCTGGAGCAGCTGACCAACAGCATGGAGGAGGAAGCCGAGCGATATTTCGTCAAGATTGATGATCTGGGGGGAGTGGTGCCGGCCATTGAAAAGGGATTCTTCCAGCAGGAGATAGCAAGAGCTGCCTACAGATATCAACAGGAGATAGACAGTGGGGAAAGAGGAATTGTCGGCGTCAATAAATATGTGGAAGAGGATGACGGGATCGAGATCCCGATACTGGAGATCACAGAAGAGATGCACGATCGCCAGGTAGGGAGGTTGAAAGCTCTGAAGGAAAAAAGGGATTCCGAAGCTGTTGCTGCATCCCTTGAGAAGATCGGAAGGACATGCCGGGAAGGGATCAATGTGATGCCCTCACTTATTGAGGGAGCGAAGGCCTACTGCACACTTGGAGAGATGACGGACGTCATGCGGGAGGTTTTCGGCATCTACCGGGAGCTTACTGTTTTCTGACATCTGAAGCGGTGTACCAGGGCAATCGAGGAGCCAGAGCAATGGATGGAGAGAAGATACGAGTAATCGTGGCAAAGCCGGGACTTGACGGACACGACAGGGGAGCCAAGGTGGTCGCCGCGGCCATGAGGGATGCGGGCATGGAAGTTATCTATACCGGTCTCCGCCAGACCCCCGAAATGATCGTGGAGGCTGCTCTTCAGGAAGACGCAGATGTGATAGCACTCAGCGTTCTCTCCGGTGCCCATATGACGCATTTCCCGCAGGTGCTCGAATTGATGAAGGAACGCGGCATGGAGAAGGACGTTCTTTTAACAGGGGGCGGAATCATACCGGCTGAGGACATGAACAGGCTCTCCGAACTCGGAGCTGGCCGGCTTTTCGGCCCCGGTACTCCCACATCGGAGATAGTTGATTACATCTCCGACTGGTTCAGGTCACGTGAATCCGCAGAAGAATAAGGAAGAATGGCCCAGGAAGCCTCATCACCCCTCCTGAATGAATGGCTGGAGGATGTCCGTAAGGCGAACCGCAGGGTTGACCTCGACTACCTTTCCCATGCCTACCGGTTCAGCGAGCAGGCCCACAGAGAACAGCAGAGACGCTCAGGCGAGGTGTTCCTCACCCACCCGATGGCCGTTGCTCTTGAACTGGCCACACTTCATCTCGATACAACAACTGTGGCCGCAGGCCTTCTCCACGACATAATCGAAGATACCCAGGTAACAGCGGAACAGCTCACGGAGGAGTTCGGCCCGCAGGTCACATTCCTCGTTGAGGGAGTTTCGAAAATCAGCGGCCTCAAGTTTCATTCGAGGGAGGAGGCACAGGCCGAGAATTTCCGCAAGATGCTCATTTCCATGGCTCAGGACCTCCGGGTGATCCTGATAAAGCTGGCAGACCGGCTGCACAACATGCGCACCGTGGAGCACCTCGATCGAAAGCACGCCAGCCGGATAGCTGAGGAAACCCTCGACATATACATCCCTCTGGCGCACCGATTCGGAATTAACAGGATCAAGACCGAGCTGGAAGATCTCGTTCTCTCCGTACTTCACCCGGAAGAATTCAAACTTCTTTCCGAAACCCTCGAGTCGGACAAGAGGAAACGGATGAAGGCCCTCGGCAGCGTGCGCAAACCGATCCAGCGGGCATTGAAGGAATCCGAGATAAGGGCTGAGATCGCATGGAGACTGAAATCGTACTACAGCATCTTCATCAAAATGGAGAAGAGGAATGTAGACCTGGAAGGTATCTACGACATCATGGCCTTGAGGATTCTGACCTCCGACAAAGCCGGCTGTTATCACGCGATGGGTATCGTACACAGCCTCTTTGTGCCGATTTCAGACAGATTCAAGGACTTCATTGCCCATCCGAAGGCGAATATGTACCAGTCCATCCATACGACTGTTATCGGACCTAACGGCGAACCGGTGGAGATACAGATCCGCACGAGGGAAATGCACCGGATAGCCGAGGAGGGGATCGCCGCACACTGGAAATACAAACAGGGCAAATCGGTCGATAAGCCCAGCCAGTGGGATGAACAGGTCAGATGGGTGCGGGAGGTGATAGACCTTCAGACGGGTGATTCCGATGCTCAGGATTTCATGGAACACCTGAAACTCGAACTCTTTGAGAACGAGGTTTACGTCTTTACGCCCAATGGCGATGTAATCCGGCTCCCTGCTGATGCCTCACCGATTGACTTCGCCTTTGCAGTGCATACGGATGTTGGAATGCACTGCCAGGGAGCCAGGATAAATGGTCAGATCGTGCCCCTGAGTGCCAGGCTCAAAAGCGGCAACACCATTGAGATCCTGACCAGTCCGAACCAGCACCCGAACCAGTCGTGGCTGCGTCTCGTTAAAACGGCCAAGGCCCGGAGCAGGATCAACCACTACCTGAGGGAACAGCTCTCTGAGCAGTCGCTCCTTCTGGGCCAGGAACTCCTCTCGAAAGAACTGAAGAAGTCGAAACTGAAACAGCCGTCGAACGAACGGATGACCGACATCGCCCAGTCGATTGGATTCGAATCCCCCGAACAGCTCTATGTAGCTATCGGCAGGGGGACCCAGCGCACCTTACAGATCGTGGAGAAACTGCTGCCGCCTCTGTCCGATGATGAGACGGCACAGCAGGAAGGCTTCATTCAGAGACTGGTGGAGATGGCCAGGAGCACCGTTAAGGGAGTCTCGGTGCAGGGTGAGGGGAACATGATGATCAACTTCGCCCAATGCTGCCAGCCGATCCCGGGTGACAGGATTATCGGATACGTGACACGCGGACGTGGCGTCACGGTACACCGTGCTGACTGTCCCAATGTGCTCAGGATACTGGAGGAAGAGGACAGGATGATCGACGTGGCCTGGGACACCGAGAAGGACCAGTCGTTCCTGGTAGGTGTATCGATGGTGGCTCAGGACCGTACCAGCCTTCTTGGGGATATCGGGCGTACCATCTCAAGCCTTGGCGCCAATATAACAAATGCCAGCATCAGCTCCGAGACCGGTGATGCAATAGGCCGATTCGTTCTGGAGGTACGCAACCTGCAGCATCTGCAGAGGATACTCAAAGGTCTCAAAAGAGTTAAGGGAGTTGAAAGGGTTGAGCGTCTGACTGGTGGAATAGACGTTAAATGATAGAGATGCTGAGGGGAATCCCCGGGATATCTGCTGGAATATCCCGGAAACCTGTCGATTCGAGTGACATGGAGGCATTTTGACCATTTTTGAAGCACTGCTGCTTGGAATAATCCAGGGCGCGACAGAATTCCTTCCCATATCCTCAAGCGGACATCTGGTTCTGAGCGAAGCAATCATGGGCATACGGGAAGGGGGCCTGCTTGTGGAGGTTACCCTTCATGCCGGAACACTTGTGGCTGTGCTCGTTTATTTCAGATCGCGCCTCCGCCAGCTCCTGAGCAGAGCCTTTCAGAGCGGTGACGACGGTGTCGAATCCCGCAGGTATCTCCTCTGGCTGCTGGTCGCAACGATTCCCGCCGGTGTAGTGGGACTGCTCTTCGAAGATTCGGTTGCAGCTGCCTTTGAATCACCGAGAGTGGCCCTGACAGGACTTATCCTTACCGGAGTGATACTGTTCTCTACGAGGTGGAGCAGCGAAAGGGAGAAACCAGCTGCCGGTCTGCCGGGACTCTGGATGGGATTTGCACAGGCGCTGGCGATCGTGCCGGGGATCTCACGATCGGGATCGACGATAGCGGCCGGGATGTGGAGTGGAGTCAACAGGAGAGAGGCAGCCGAATTTTCATTCCTGCTGAGTGTACCGGCCATCGGCGGAGCCTCTCTTATGCAACTTCTCGATCTTATTGGTGGCAGTGCAGGTGGCGCTGAACCCATGGCGTTGGGACTCATTGCAGGATTTGTAGCGGCTTTCATTTCAGGATATGCTGCCATCGCAGGTCTTCTGGAAGTATTGAGGAGACGGGGGCTGGTCCCATTTGCATGGTACTGCTGGGCGGTGGGCCTGCTGGGGCTGATCTTGATATGATTGAAGTGAGGCGGAGGAAGTATGGATGAACAACGTGAACAGTTCACATCCCGCTGGGGCCTGATTATCGCCGCACTCGGCATGGCCGTCGGCACCGGCAATGTATGGCGATTCCCGAGAATCTACGCGATCAACGAGGGAGGGGCATTCCTGATACCATGGCTCTTCTTCCTGTTCGCCTGGTCGATACCGCTCCTGATTCTGGAGCTGGGTATGGGCAAGAAGACCCGGATGGGTCTTATAGGTGCCTTCGGCAAGCTGGTGGGTCGAAAGGCATCATGGATGGGTGGCTTTGTGGCACTGGTCACGACCATGATCACTTTTTACTACTCGGTGGTTATGGGGTGGTGTCTGCGGTACGCACTTGCGGCGCTTAAGGGAGACCTGACCAGATTTACTGATGCCTCTACAGCGCAGCAGGCATTCGAGCAGTTTGCCACCAACGGCTGGGCAGTGCTCTTCCATTTCCTGGCCATCGGAATCGGCGCATGGGTAATCTATCATGGCGTGGTGAAAGGTATCGAGAGGGCAAACAGGATTCTTATGCCGACCCTTGCGATACTGCTGCTGGTGGCGGCAATACGTGCCCTGACCCTTCCGGGGGCGGAAAAAGGGCTGCAGTTCATGTTCCATATCGACTGGAGTCGCCTGGCCGATTACAGGGTGTGGCTGGAGGGATTGACGCAGTCTGCATGGTCGACCGGTGCCGGGTGGGGACTTCTGCTGACATACGCAGTCTACACAAGGGAGAGGGAGGATATCGTCAGGAACTCGCTGATAATCGGACTGGGAAACAACAGCATGAGTCTTCTGGCGGCCCTGGCGGTTCTCCCAACCGTTTTCGCCTCTTTCCCGACCTTCCAGGAAGCATTCGATGTAGCAACCTTCAGCGGTCCTGCATCCACAGGCCTTACATTCGTATGGATACCGATACTCTTTTCAAAGATCCCGTTCGGCCAGTTCTTCTGCGCTGTCTTCTTCCTGGCGTTGACGGCGGCGGCGCTATCAAGTCTCATCGCTCAGATTGAGCTGATCACCAGAATTCTGATCGATTTTGGCATATCCCGGAAAAAATCGATCCCGGCCGTCTTCAGTGTAGTGTTTCTGGGAGGCGTACCGAGCGCACTGAGCCTTAATTTCTTTGCAAATCAGGACTGGGTGTGGGGACTCGGACTGATGGTCAGCGGCGGGCTCTTTGCCGTTGCCGCGATAAAGTATGGTCTCAACAGAGTGCGATCGGAACTTATCAATGTTCCCGGCAACGAGCTGAATGTCGGATCGTGGTTCAACTGGATACTCGGCATTCTGGTGCCTGTGGAATTTCTGGTGATGCTCATCTGGTGGGTGGTGCAGTCTTTCGGTTTTGCCGAAGCGTGGTGGAATCCCTTTTCCATATTCAGTCTCGGAACGTGCCTCTTCCAGTGGGGATTGGCGGTTATCCTGCTTCTCGCACTCAACAACCGGCTTGCAAATGCCACTCTTGGAAGGGTCACTGTGACCACGGTCCCGTCGGGAGGTGTTCGATGACAAATGACGCCATCGCAGCGATGGTTGTGGTTCTGACAGGTGTTTGGGGCGGCTTTGCTCTGCTTATTGCCGGTGTCATGCGAAAGGACCGTAGAGAGTCAGATTATTGACCGGAACTGCTGTAACACCTATTTTCTATACTGGTCTGGCACTCTCCAGGTGAGAGTGCTAACAATTGCCCATCCGGAAACTCAGGACGGGCACTAAAAAGATGTCTCAAACGGACATGATTTTGGAATGCACATAAAAGACCTTACAGATCGTGAAAAGAAGATCCTCGGCCTCGTGGTCAAGGCATATGTGAGTGATGCCACCCCCGTTGGCTCCAGGACACTGGTACGTCGGTTTAATCTCGATCTGTCGCCGGCAACAATCCGCAATACCATGAACGACCTGGAGGAAGCCGGCCTTCTCGAACAGCCTCACACAAGTGCAGGGAGGATCCCGACCGATCTGGGATACAGGATCTACGTAGACGAGTTGATGTCACCAGTACAGCTGAGTCGTGGAGAAAAGGCGGCCATTCGTGATGCACTGATAGGTGAAGGACGGGGTTACGTCAAGGGTGCTGCGCCGATACTCGATCAGACCGTTCGTGCGCTCAGCGATCTGACCCGCCTGCTGGCCGTAAGCCTGGAGCCGCGTCTCGAGAAGGGTGTTTTCGAGAAAATCGAGCTGGTAGCCCTCGGGGGATCCAAAATCCTTGCAGTTCTCACCATCGCCAAAGGATTCCTCCGTACTGTGGTCCTGGAAATAGAAGCCCATATCGACGAGGGGAGCCTGCACGAAACATCGAGTCTGATCAACGAACGTCTTTCAGGCCTTCCGATGCGGGCAATCAGGGAATCTGTCAGAGAGAGAATGCAGGATGCGACAACGGGAGATCCGAAGATCCTCAAGCTGATATTGAATAACTCAGAGGATCTCTTCGCACATCCTGACGCAGAAGGAGAGATCCATTATTCGGGCACTCCGAATATCCTGGCCCTGCCGGAATTTGCAGACAAGGAACGAATGGTATCGATCATGGGCGCCCTGGAAGAAAAGGATGTCTTCCTTCGCATACTTGGGCGCAGGAGCGGCCAGGATGGTCTGATCATCACGATCGGAGAAGAGAACCAGGAAGGCGAAATCCAGTTCTGCAGTCTCGTATCTTCCTCATATGCAGCAGGGGAAGGATCTGGAACTGTTGGAATACTGGGACCCACCAGGATGGAGTATTCGAGACTGGTCACTATCGTTGATTACACGGCACAGTTAATGAGCGAGGTTCTGGAGCAGGTAGTGCACAAACCTGCCACGAGCCGGAAACAGAGCAGGAAAAGGGAAAGGGACCGGAGATGATGACGACGGGATCGCCCGAAAGGGAAGAGGAGCTCAGAGAAGAAGAGATCTCTGCCGGAAAAACGGACCGATCGGCCGGAGAGTCCGCAGACGAGAAGATCGCAGATCTTGAAAAAGAGTTGAAGGGAATGCAGGATCGTCTGCTGCGAGCCACCGCAGACTTCGAGAACTACAAGAAACGCCGGCAGCGTGAGGTGGAGGAGTTGCTTCGTTACGGGCATGAATCACTTGTTCGGGAGCTGATTCCAGTACTCGATTCCTTCGAGCGTGCGATCCTTTCAAGTGAAGGTACAAGGGATTACCAGGCGTTCCATGACGGTGTCGAGTTGATACTTCAGCAACTGCGCGATGTCCTTCAACGAGCAGGTGTGGAAAGGATCTGGCCCGAGGGGGAGGAGTTCGACCCGCACAGGCATGAGTCGGTCGGCGTCTGCTCACACGAGGAGATCGAAGCCGATCACGTAGCCATCGTGCTTGAACCTGGTTACGAGATCAACGGCAGGGTCGTCAGGCCGCCCAAAGTCCTTATAGTTGGTTCCGATGCCGCCGATGAGTCTGGTCGGAAAGAGATGGAATCTGAGTAAGATATGGCCAAGCGAGATTATTATGAAGTGCTGGGCGTGGAACGCTCGGCTTCACTGGAAGATATAAAAAAGGCCTACAGACAACTTGCCCTGAAATATCATCCCGACAAGAATCCTGGTGACGCTGCTGCAGAGGAGAGTTTCAAGGAGGCAACGGAAGCGTACGAAGTTCTGAAGGATGAACAGAAACGGAAGAGTTACGACAGTTTCGGCCATCAGGCTCCCGGTATGGGGCCGGGTGGAGGAGGTTTCGGTTTCGAGACTTTCGATCTTTCAGAAGCTCTCCGTACATTCATGCGTGATTTCGGGGGATTCGGAGGTGGTTTCAATGATCTGTTCATGGGGAGCAGGGGCGGTGCCGGAAGACGCCGTACCGTCAACCGGGGCGGTAATCTTGAGATAAAACTGCCGATGACACTGGAAGAGATCTCCGAGGGAGTTACAAGGAAGGTCAGGATACGCCGCTGGCGGAGGTGCACTGCCTGTGAGGGCACAGGTGCCGAACCGGGCACAAGCCCTGTTAGATGCCCTACCTGCCAGGGAGCAGGGCAGGTACAGCAGGTCAGCAGGTCGCTCTTCGGGCAGATGATTAATGTTACAACCTGCCCTGCGTGCAGGGGAGAGGGGACTGTTCTTTCCGATCCATGCCGTACATGCAGTGGAAGCGGCAGAGTTCGATCTCAGAGCACTCTGGCTGTAAAGGTTCCCGCCGGTGTTGCCACCGGCAACTATCTGACTCTCTCCGGAGAGGGGAATGTGGGCCTCCGGGGAGGTCCTCCAGGAGATGTCATAGTATTCATAGAGGAGAAACCGCATTCTCAGTTCGATCGCGTTGGAGATGACCTCTTCAGGATTCAACCCCTCTCCTTTACCGTTGCTGCACTGGGGGGCACCGTTGACATTCCCACACTGCATGAGACCGCGCGGTTGAAGATTCCTCCCAGGACGCAGTCCGGCAAACTCCTCAGGCTCAGGGGTAAAGGGCTTCCCCACCTGAACGGCTACGGCAGGGGTGATCTGATCGTGGAAGCGGTTGTATGGACGCCGGAAAAACTTGGGCAGAAGGAGAAGAAGCTGCTGGAAGAGCTTGGAGCCATGGATGCGATCGTTCCCGATGAGAAGGTTCAGGCCGCTCTGCAGAAAAACAGACGGAAATAAAAGGATAATGTGAGCCGGGAGTGGTCCCGCCTGCGGTTGAAGATCTCGAATTCATTCGTGGATTGGGTATCGGCTGAAGTCGTCGACTGGGGCTCTTCAGGGATTGAGGTTCACGAGCCAGGCGAGGCCGAGTCAGCGGAGGGGGAGGGCCGGATCACACTCGACATCTTCTTTCGCAGCGAAGATGCATCAGAGGCATATCTCAAACTGAAGGACTTTCTCGATCAGCTCGGCCCGCAGGCACTTCCCTTCCATCTTGAATCACCTGAACCTGCTCCCCAGGTTGACTGGGCAGAACAGTGGCGTTATCACTTCCCACCGATCCCGCTGGGAGAGAAACTCCTTATTATGCCTCCCTGGCAACAGAAAGAGCCTGGTGAGAGCAGAAGGGTGATCTACCTGCAGCCCGGCATGGCCTTTGGAACCGGGCATCATCCAACTACATCGATGATCCTGGAGGGGCTGGACAAACTGGGAGATCTCGACGGTATCGGCCGCGTACTGGATGTCGGCTGCGGCTCTGCTATCCTTGCAATTGGAGCCGCCAGACTTGGTGCCGGACGGATACTGGCCTTGGATCACGATCGAGACGCAGTCTCGTCAGCAGGGTTCAACGTGAGGAGAAACAGCCTGGAAGATTCGATCGTGGTGGTGCGTGCACGGTTCCCTGAAATCCCTGCCAGCGGACCATTTGAGCTGATCCTGGCGAATCTCTACTTCACATTCTTCGAGAAGCATATTGAGGAGCTGGGAAGTGTAGCTGCTCAGGGTGGCAGGGTGTTCATTTCAGGATTGCGTGAAGAAGAAACGAAGGCGGCTCACATGATGATAGAACGTGCCGGGATGGCGCTGAACTCAACAGCCGATCAGGGTGGTTGGATCATGCTGGAGGCGATTCGACCATGAGTGAAATGATCTGCGTTTTGTGGCCGGGTGCAGAAGAGGAAATACATACAGGGGCTTCAATCGTGCTCTCTGAAAGTGAGAGTCACCATCTGATACGTGTTCGAAGGTGCCGGGAAGGAGAGCAGGTGTGGGCGATAACGGGCAGGGGGCCGGCCTGCATATGCACGATAACCGGTGCAGATCCCTCCGCCGCAAAACTTGAAATTGAAGAGATCGCAGACATGTGGCGGGAATCCGCAAGAAGAGTAACACTGTATCAGGCGTTGATCCGTCCCGGGCTGATGGATCTTATCGTTGAACAGGGTACGGAACTGGGCATGACCCGCCTTGTGCCACTGATAACTGAGCACGTAGAGAGAAGGAGTGCAAAGGTCGACAGGTGGAGAAGAGTTGCGGAGGAATCTGTAAAACAGTGCGGGCGCGGATGGATTCCAGCGATTTCCGCACCCATGGAATGGAACATCTTTCTTGAGCAGGAAATGACCAATCCTCTCATAGTCGCACATTACAAAACAGAAAAGTCATTACTTGAAGTAATACATGAAGGCCTGCTGATCCATGCCTCAGGTAATATGTCCGTGATTGTCGGTCCCGAAGGGGGACTCACGTCACAGGAGCTGGATGATTTGCGGAAATTGGGGTCAATCGAAGTGAATCTGGGGGTGCGCCGGCTCCGAAGTGAGACAGCAGCCCTCTCCATTCTGGCTCAGTTGTCAGGCTGTTGAAATGCGAAAAGTCTTGCCAGATCAGGCTGTCTGTACCTTTTTAAACCCTCCCGAACATCTGCGGCGCGGCTGCGGCACAGTTGTGGTCAGAATGTCTGTTTCACCCGCGGCCCTGTCATTATCACTCCGGTCCGGGAGATGGCATGTCTCAGCTTATAGAAAAACTGCAACTCGATTTAAAAACATCCCTGAAAGGTGGCGATAAAGAACGCACCGGCGCTCTCCGCTTCCTGATTTCAAAGATACAATATGCTCGTATTGAAAAGCAGGATGACCTGGATGATTCCGACGTTCTGCGTGTTTTGAGCAAACAGGCCAGGGAGCGCAGGGAATCGATTGAGGCGTGCCATGAGGCTGGTCGTGATGAGCTGCTCGGCAAGGAAGAGCGGGAGCTCGCAATCATTGAGGAGTATCTGCCTGAACAGATGGGAGAGGAGGAGATCAGAGAGATCCTGCATTCGACAATCGAAAGCGACAGCCTCTCTGGAATGTCCGATCTGGGGCACCTGATGAAAAGCGCCATGCCGCGTTTCCAGGGGCGGGCAGAAGGCAGCCTGGTCAGCCGGCTGGCGAAAGAGGAACTTCAGCGGGTTATTGATTGAACAACTTCGATCTTGACCGACTCGCATTTCGCGATTTTCTGAAGCGGATTGCCGGAGGAACATATACTCCCCGCGGCCATCAGTTGATGGTGGAGTATTATCCTGCAATTGACCTGACTGCAGTCCTGGATCGCCAGTCGGTCCACGCAGAGGTTTCCAGGGTTCTCCACGGCGATACACAACTTCCCTTTACACAGATTCCAGAGATTGAAGGAATCCTGAGCGCACTGTCGAAGCCGGGATCCACACTGACGGGTGAACAGCTGTGGGACCTGCGAAGTGCGCTGGAGGGCCTCGAAGCGGCCGGCGGATTCTTTGCGGGCGGAGGCAGTGAGCTCCTTCCATCCTTTGTGGAGCAGTACGGTTCCATCTCCCGCTACAAAAGGGAATTGAAAGAACTGGACAATTCCCTTGAGCCGGGCGGTCCTGTGCGTGACGGGGCAACCCCGATTCTTGCCAACCTGCGGAAGCAGATCAGGAAAAAGCAGGAGAGGCTTCGCACGCTCGCTCATTCGATCGCCGAGAAATGGCACCGGGATGGAGTAGCACAGGAGCCTGAACCGGTATTCAGGGAGGGCAGACACGTTGTCGCTGTCAGATCAGATTCCCGGGGAAGGGCAGATGGCGCGGCCCTCGACAGGTCGCGTACGGGACAGACCATTTTCGTCGAACCGAGAGAGGTATCTGAAGCCGGTCTGGAACTGAAGGAGCTGCTGAGGGACGAAGAACAGGAAGTCGAAAAGATACTTGCCCGTCTCACTGCCATCTGTGCCGAAAGAGAGGCTGATATCGACATCGATCTGGACCGATTGGCGCAACTGGACGCAGCTCAGGCGGTCATGCGTTTCTCCGGAGCCGGTTCGATTGCACTGCCTTCTGTGAGTGAGAACGGAACGCTGCATCTGAAGGATGCCCGTCATCCTCTGCTGGCGGTGACGATAGGCCCCGACAGGGTTATCCCCCTTACATTAACACTTGAAAACGGTAATCGTACACTCGTCATATCCGGACCGAACAGCGGTGGCAAGACAGTAGCCTTGCAGACGGTCGGCTTCTGTACCTCTCTGGCTCTGTGCGGATTGCCGATTCCGGCCGGTGAGGAGAGCCAAATTCCCTTCGTCGATGCCATACACGTGGATATCGGCGATGAGCAGTCTCTGGAGGACGACCTCTCAACATTTACAGCACGTCTGAAGAGGTTGAGAGCAATGCTCAAGCCCTCAGATGCTGGAAAGCTGTGTCTGATAGATGAAGTGGGATCAGGCACCGATCCGGCACAGGGCGCGGCTCTGGCCATTTCAATTCTGGATCACCTCTCAGCAGAAAACGCATATGTAGTGTGTGCCACGCACGACGGCAGGATAAAGACGCATGCGGCTCAGTCTGACAGGATGATCAATGGCCGCATGATCTTCTCCGAAAAGGCGCTCGAACCGACCTACGAATTCAGATCTGGAGAGCCGGGGCGCTCCTTTGCTTTCGAAATAGCCGAAAGATCCGGTCTGCCGCACGATCTTGTCATCAGGGCCCGTGAGCTGATGGGGAGTGCCGAGAACGAGCTTGAAGACGCACTCCGGCAGGCGGTCAGGATCAGGGATGAGGCCGAATCGCTCCTTCTGCAGGCTGAAAAGGACTCAAGGGTGGCGGAGCGAAATCGGAAGGAATATGAGACACTGGCAGGTGAGCTGGAAAGAGACGCCCAAAAGAAGAGAGCCGTTGCGGCCGGGGAAGCAGGAGAGATAGTCAGGGACGCCAGGCGCCGGATCGAAGGCCTCGTAAGGGAGATAAGGGAATCCGGAGCATCGGCTGCTGCCATCAAGAAGGCACGGGAGGAGATAAAGGAGCTGAACGTCTCTTTCGTTGAGGCACAGGTAGAAAGGGACGCTTCCGGGGAAGATTATCATGAAGGAGATGAAGTTTATCTGTTGAGCCTGGAGAGGGCGGCAGTGGTTCAGAGTGTCGGTACCAGTCGTGTGCGCGTAAATACCGGCTCCCTGATGCTCGATGTGGCAAGAGAGGATATAAGGCCGGCGTCGGCAGGAGGATCTGCGCTGCAGAAGCAGGAAGCGGCTCGAAAGAAGTCTGCACCGGCTGCTCCCCGGGGAATCAGTACGCCATTCAAATCGGTATCATCGCGGATCGAGCTGATAGGCCAGAGAGCCGATGAAGCCAGGACGGCACTGGAGAAGTACCTGGACGACGCAATCCTTGCCGGTCATCTGGAGGTGTCTGTAATCCACGGATCGGGCAGGGGGGTTCTGCGCCGGGTCGTTGAAGAGGTACTCCGCAAAAATATCAGTGTCGAGGATTTTGGACTCAACTCCGACGAACCTGGAGGTATCGGAGTGACACGGGTCCGCTTGAAGGGTGGTGAGGCATGAGATTCGACGACCACTTCCTTGAAGAGATAAGGACCGCGACAGATATCGTCGAGCTTATCAGCCCCTATGTGAAATTGAAGAAAAAGGGTAAGAACTGGTTCGGGCTGTGTCCTTTCCATAATGAGAAAACCCCCTCCTTCAGTGTGAATCTGGAACGGGCAATGTACTACTGCTTCGGCTGTGGAGCCGGCGGTAATGCCATCACATTCCTCACCGAACACGACGGGATGAGTTTCCCGCAGGCGGTAGAAGAGCTCGCCCGGCGTGCTGGTATCCCACTGCCGAAACGGCAGGTTGAGCCGGGAATCGATACGCGGGACCAGCTTTACGAAGCACTCGAGGCAGCAGCGAAGTTCTATCAGGAAATGTTGAAGGAGAAGGGAGGAGAGCCGGCAGTCTCCTATCTGAAGGCCAGGGGCATCACCGGTGCAACGGCGAAGAAATTCAGGCTCGGTTATGCACCCGGTGGTTGGGATGATCTGTTAAAGCACCTGGAGAGCAGGAGTTTTGAGACCGGCATCATCAAAGACGCGGGGCTGGTGAAACCGAGAGATAGCGGTGGGCACTACGACACTTTCCGCAACAGGCTGGTTTTCCCCTTCACCGATCGCCGGGGGCGGGTCATGGGTTTCGGAGCCCGGCTGCTCGATGATGATGAGGAGGGTCCTAAATACCTCAACAGCCCCGAAACCAGGCTTTACCGGAAAGGTGACGTGCTGTACGGCCTCTCACAGGCCGTGGAGTCTATTCTGAAGGAGGAGAGAGCCTTTCTGGTTGAGGGTTATTTCGATGTTCTCAGCCTTTCTCAATCGGGCATCGGCGCTGTCGTTGCGGCCAGCGGTACGGCCTTTTCCGAACGTCAGGCATTTGTCCTGAAGCGACTCCTGAAAAAGGTGCTGCTGATCTTCGACGCCGATTCCGCCGGGCTGAAGGCGGCACTGCGCTCCTATAAAAGCCTTGTGAGAGAAGGATTGGATGTAACCTTCCTTGCAATGCCGCCGGGAGAGGATCCCGACACGATGATAAGAAGTGAGGGAATCGAGGCATTCAGGACAAGGATCCGACACGCTAAACCGGTCGTTGAATTCTATCTGGAACAGCTCGATCCACCCATGGAAGAGCGGGAGATCGGCGAGAGAGCTGAAGCCGCCAGAGGACTGCTCGATCTGCTTCGACATGACACGGATGAACTGAGAAGGGCCATGAGTCTCCAGCTGCTGTCGGCACGGATCGGCCTGGATGAGGAAACACTGAAAAGAGAGATGGATTCTCTGGCCGGCCGGGACGTTGTCTATCATGGTTCCGCTTCGGAATCTCCTCACGTTACGCGGCCGGAAACTGCAGGAAGACTTGAGACCGAACTGGTGAGACTGATTATCGAGGATTCCGATAACCGTGAACGGTTGATTACCAGCCTGTCTGCAGAGGATTTTCACGATCCGCGATGCCGCAATCTCTTTTCCAGGTTTACTGAACAGCTCGGGGAGAAGCAGTTCAGTATAGACAAGGTTCTGGAACACACAGATCCGGACACGAGAAACCTGCTGGCATCGATTCTCGCCGAAGAATCACCGCTCAATGAGAGTGAAGTGACAGAGAATACAGATGAAATCCTGAAACGTATGGAAGTGCGCCGATCAAAAGAACGCAGGCGCCTGTTAAAAACTGCAATCGAACAAGCCCGGCGGGCGGGGGATGATGAAACCCTTGACCGTCTACTGAAAGAATATCAGGAGATGCACCAGTGAGCGAACTGCTGACATTATCTGGCCTTGAAGGATTGCGCGCAATAGCCACGCGGGCGAAAGTGATCACTTATCAGCAGGTGAATGACCTGCTCCCCGATGATCTGGATGAGATACCGGAAGTCGATCTCATCTACGACGCCATCCGGTCAATGAATGTGGAGCTTGTCGATAATGAGGATGTCGATGAGTTGAGCGACGAGATGCGCCATCAGCTGGAGGAAACTTCAGGCATGCTGGAGGCAGCAGAAGAAGAGGCAGCTGACGTACAGGGGGAGGTGAAACTCGCGGAAGAGCTGGAAGTGGGGGAAGAATGGAGTGAGGAGGGTGTGGCTGATGCTGAAGGCAAGAGCCTGAAATTCAAGCATGATGGTGCAGCCGCCGTTTCACTGGGACGGGTCAAGTACGACGATCCGGTATGGATCTATATGCGTGAGATGGGAAGAGTGCCCCTGCTCGACCGGGAGGGCGAGATCCAGATCGCACAGCGGATCGAAACAGCCCAGCACGCCATCGAGAAATCTCTGATGAGATCGAAAACGACATTCAAATACACAACCAGTTTCGGCCGTCAGGTCAGAGCGGGCAACCTGCGCGTCGATGAGGTAGTCGACGGCGAGCTGAGGGACGAGTGCAGCGGTCCGGCAAGGGATCGTTTTCTCAAACTTGTGTCGAAACTGCAGAAACGTGAGCTGGCGATAGACATCATCCGCCAGGAGCTGAGAAGGGCCCGTTCAGAGTCGTCACGTGAGAGCCTCGAAGTGAAGATGACGGAAACCTGCAATAAGGCCTGGACGATTTTCAATCAGATGAATATCCATCCCACCTGGATGGATAAGATCATATCAGACATGGAAGACTCGCTGGAGGCGATGCAGGAAACAGCAGCCGAGATAAAGAGGGCCGAAGCAAAGGTCGGATTGAAGAGAGAGAAGATCAAGGCGTATGCAAGAGCGGCAAGGAGGGATGCTTCCGCCAGGCTGATCGAGAATGAGACCGGATTCAAGTCGGAACTGCTCTCTGACATGTGGAGGGAGATCGCCAATATCGATCGGCGCGTGCGCAGGCTCGAGCAGGACGCCGGAGCCGATATGGCACGCCTGAAAGCGAACCTGAAGTATATCCGCAGGCTGGAAATGGAGAGAGAACACGCCAAGGAAGAGATGGTGGAGGCAAACGTCCGCCTTGTTATCTCCATCGCCAAGAAATACACAAACAGGGGTCTCGAATTTCTCGATCTGATCCAGGAGGGCAACGCCGGCCTGATGAGGGCGGTTGAAAAGTTCGACTACAAGAAGGGCTACAAGTTCTCAACATATGCAACATGGTGGATCCGGCAGGCGATAACCCGGGCGATTGCAGATCAGGCCCGCACGATCCGGGTTCCCGTTCATACAATTGAGGCGATTAACAAGATCCTGCGTGCAAGCAGGGCGATGGTTCAGGAGGACGGCAGAGAGCCCACACCTCCCGAGCTGGCCGAAAGGCTGGATATGCCTATCGGAAAACTGCGCACCGTGATGAAGGTTGCCCACAACCCGATCAGTCTCGACAAACCGATTGGTGACGACGACGGTACGCAGATGGTTGACTTTATCGAGGATCCCAAGGCCGACTCTCCTGCTCAGAAAGCAGCGGCCTACATGCTTCAGGAACAGATGAACAAGGTGCTCTCAACCCTCACGGCGAGGGAGGAGCGGGTGATCAGGCTCCGCTTCGGACTCGGTGACGGCCAGCCCCGCACTCTCGAAGAAGTGGGCAATATATTCAACGTGACAAGGGAGCGGATCAGGCAGATAGAAGCGCAGGCACTCAGAAAACTGAAACATCCCAGCAGGCAGAGCAAGCTGACCGGTTACGAGAACCTGCCGTGATCTATGACCCGGAGGCGGTACTCCTGCTGCCGGGTGACATCTTCCTTTTCTACCTCTCGGTTATCTCACCCGGT
>CAZWVF010000013.1:0-49070 GCA_964637695.1 uncultured Gemmatimonadota bacterium
TTTGCTCAATGGGGATTGAGCCCAAACGGATAGCCTACCAAAGCCCGTGGCAGAATGGAGTAGCAGAACGTTGGATCGAGACAGTTCGCCAAGAATTATTGGATCACGTAATTGTACTTAATGAGGCCCATCTCCGCAGATTGTTGAAGCAGTACGTAGCTTAATACAACGAGGATAGAACACATCTTACGCTTGAGAAGGACGCGCCAGCTTTTCGGCCAATAACCCCAAGGCTGGACGACAAGGCACACGTACCTAAACTGAGCGATTCTTCTCAGTCACGGCGATTCTACTCCTTTTCTCATCAGAGATCATCAGTCTGATGGCATTCTGATCAGCAGATGCTTCATCTGAGCCGATTATTCTCCACATCAGACATTGGATCTGCCGCATTGACGGTTTCGAACGGTTTTTCAGACAGACCTCACCATCGATTACCACGTTACATCGATGCCGACGAAGATGGGCTATGAGACCCAGGCGAAAAGAGGTGGACTACCACTGCTGTGCCAGAGGTACTCGATCTTGAGCCGGTTCCAGGTAGCGGCATTGACCTTGAGGATGATCTTACCTGCGGTGTGAACAATCTTGCCGGCGTTGTCGATCACTGTTCTCCGCAGTCTGGTGGGATAGCAAGCAATCGGTACCACCTGATCACACACATCTCTCTTGAACGCTTCATAGAGGAAGAACGAGAGCAGCATGATGTAGTAGAAGGCAGCATTGGCACGGAAGCGTTTGAAGGGCAGCTTCTCGGTGCCAAACTCCTTAAGTGCTCGGTGGACCAACTCGTCACAACCCCAACCGTGATAGGCCTCGATGATCTTTCCGGCTTCTTTCAGGTGCTCCAGTCCAGCCCCCTCCAGGAGTTCATCAATGTGTCCTCCCTGACCGATATTGGTGTAGAGCATCTTGTCAGGGCGGGCGAACTCCATGAGCAGTTGCTGATCTTCACAGAGGGGTCGGGTATAGAACGCTCGCCGGAACTTCTTCCAAGTCCTCCGGCAGTCCCCCAGTTCAACATACTCCCAGATCTGGTGGTCGTTCTCATACCGATGCCAAGCCTCAGGATCGTTGTAGGATATGTACTCTTTGAGTCGGCAAAGAGACTGCCACTGCAGATGAAGCCGATGCCGAGTTCATCGAAGAAATCAAAGAGCTTTTGCGAAAAGAAACCGCTGTCGAGGCGGATGATGATCGGTACATCCTCCCGATAATTCTTCCGGATCAACGTAACCACATGCTGTATCATCCTGGGCACGGTTTCTCCGTGGTTACTGTGCCTGCTGCCTCCACGGAAGACCGCATCGATCAGATAGGGTCCCCACATCAGTTGCAGTGGTGCAAATCCTGCCACCCCTCTCTTGTAGGTGGGTTCCACTCCTTCCCGTTGTTTGGCTCCGGTGTTGTCCATCGGCATCGCATCGATTCCCAGCAGGATCATCTCAGGCTTTTCGACCCGCAGTCTCCACAGGAACAGCTGCTGGAGCAGACGGCGGAATAGATAGATCCGGTACATGGAGAAGGAAGCGAAGAACCGCTTGATCGTATGGGATGAAGCCATCGTATCGATATGGGTCTCGATGGCTGCGGCATAACCGTCGTCTTCCTTGAGACTACCGAAGTGCACGAGGTGGAGGCTCGTGCCATCTATGAAGAAACAGAGTAACTGCTTGAAGACGGAAGTGATCGGCAGTCCTTTTCGGCTTCTACGCATCGAGCCGAACAGACGCTCCAGATGGGGAGAGAGATCGATCCCTCGCAGGTAACGCACGAACAGACTCAACCCGGCACGTCCTGTGATGGTGTCGTTGGTGATCTCGATGTGGTGGATGATGGGCTCTGATGACTTGCAAACGTCAGAGGAATCTGCCATGATATGGACTCACCCTTTGGGTTAGGCGCGGTGGCAACCGCACTTTGCTGTTAACTTTTTGGTTTGTAACAGCTTAGCCTAAAGGGTGTTCTTTTTCCAGCGGAAGAATCGCTCAGGTTAGGACGTAATCTCTTTGCCAAGAGTTGATGGGCTCCATCACCTGTTAACTTCGCTTTCTGCTTCACACTGTGATCGTATTCAAGTTCTTTCACAGGTGAAGTAATAGGCATACGCCGGCGAAACACTCTGGCCAACAGGAGTTATTGTGGATTTGACAGGAATTCAGGCGAGATTCTCTGTTTGGTCTGGAATTGAAGCACCTACCCTTCGTGGATAGATGCTTTACAGTATCTTCAGCCAATCGTAAGGATCTTCCCGCTCCTGCAGCAGCAGCATCATCAATCCGTTGTAAAGTGCCTGCGTTTTCTCTCCGACTTCACCGTCGCAGTAGACCATCTCCCGGTCGCGGTAGGTCATGGAGATTATCGGTGTAATGACGGCAGCCGTACCAGAACAGAACGCTTCGTCTCCTTCAAAGATCTCCTCCACATGTATCTGCCGTTCCTCAACTGTATAACCGAATTCAGCACCGGCCATCTCCAGTACCGACATCCTTGTTATTCCCGGCAGAATCGAGCCGTCCAGTTCCGGTGATGCCAGAACGCTGCCCTTGATCAGGAAGAAGTTCGCCGCTCCGACCTCCTCTATGTATTTCTCCTCCCGTGCATCCAGATAGACTACTTCGCGGAATTCCTCAGACTTGACCATCTGGGCCGGGTACATGCCGCCGGCGTAGTTGCCGATGGCCTTGACACTGCCGGTGCCGTACTGGGGTGCTCTGTGGAAATTCTCCACTACTTTCAGGTGGATTCCCGACATCGCGCCCTTGAAATAGGGGCCTACAGGAGAGACGTAGATGAGGAATGTGTACTCTGGTGCCGGCTTGACTCCGAGTACAGATCCCGATCCGAATACCAGAGGCCGCACATAGAGGGTTCCCTTTCCAGCTGGTGGGATATAATCCTCGTTATCTTTTACAACCTGCTCGATCGCCTCCCGGAAGAGCTGTTCGGGGATTTCGGGCATGCAGAGCCGCCGACAACCCCTGTTGATACGTTTCGCGTTCTCGAGGGGCCTGAATATGCCGATGTTGCCCTTCGAGGTCCGGTAAGCCTTCATCCCTTCAAAGAGGCCCTGACCGTAGTTGATCACACCGGCTGCAGGAGAAATGGAGATATTCCCGTATGGGATCAGCTCACCGGGCTTCCACTCCTCTTCCTGCCTGCAGGTCGTTATGTACATCGACCGTGTCGGTGTTACTGAGAATGTCAATTCATCCCAGTCGATATCAATCATTTCACTCAAGTCCGTTTCCATCGTCAGGTTCCCTCCGGATGTCGATTCAGACGCTGGGCCCGAGCTGGTGGTTGTCTGCACCACCGGCAGCTTCCAGCATGCCCCGGCTCAGGATCTCAAGCTGTTTTTGCACTCGGTAGTTTATGGATCCAACAGGGAAGGTGCCGTCTTTCTCAGGAGTGCCGGCAGGCATCCCGGTCAACAGCTCTATCCCTTCATCGATGTGGGAGATCGGATAAATGTGGAACTGACCCTCTGCCACGGCCTCGACAACCTCATCATCCAGCATCAGGTTGCGAACATTAGCCTGGGGGATCAAGGCTCCCTGCTTTCCTGTCAATCCCATGATCTTGCAGGTGTTGAACCAACCTTCGATCTTCTCATTCACTCCGCCAATTGCCTGTATATGACCGAGCTGGTTGACCGATCCGGTAACAGCCAGGTCCTGCCTGAGCGATACGCGGGCCAGTGCAGAGAGCAGGCAGTACAACTCTGTTGAGGAAGCTGAATCCCCTTCCACTCCATCGTAAAGCTGTTCAAATGTGAGACTGGCAGAAAAGGATATTGGTTTCTCGCCGGCAAAACGGTGTCCGAAGAAACCCTGGAGGATCATAACGCCCTTGTTGTGGATGTTTCCCGCCAGCTGTGTATCCCTGTCTATCTGCACGATGCCGGCTTTGCCGCTGTAAATGCGAGCCGTCAGTCTGGAGGGTTTTCCGAAGGCGTAATCCCCCATGCTCAGCACTGCAAGTCCGTTGATCTGCCCGACAACCGCGCCGTCGATGTCTACCAGAAGGGTGCCATTTGCGATCAGCTCACGAAGGCGTTCCTCGATGCGGTTGGAGCGGAAAATCTTCTCGTCAACAGCGGTTTTCACGTGGTCACCAGTGACGATATCCGAGCTGGTTTTACGGGCCCAGTAATCAGCCTCCCGCAACAGATCTGCTATCTGGATGAACTGGGTAGACAGTTTCTCCTGGTCGGCAACGATCCTGCCCCCGAATTCAACCACCCTGGCCATGGCGGTACGGTCAAAGGGGAGCAGCTCCTCCTCCCTGGCACGCGTGGCGATGAATCCGGTATATGCCTGCAGGGCTTCATCATCCCTGTCCATCTGCATACCGAAGTCGGCCTTGACCTTGAACAGCTTGCGGAAATCTTCATCGTACTGGTAGAGCATCATTCCGAGCAGGGGCGCTCCGACCAGGATCACCTTGATGTCAAGTGGGATGGGTTCCGGTTTCAGTCCCTGGGTCTGGACTAGCCGGTACTGCTCGTTCATATCCTCCAGGGCAATCTCCTGATTCCGGATTGCGCGCTTCAGCGCCTCCCAGCTCATGTTGTTCCGGAGCAGATCCAATGCCTGAATGACGAGATATCCACCATTGGCGCGGTGGAGTGAACCGGCCTTGATCATCGTGAAATCTGTGGCCATCGTCCCCATGGTCGACCTGTATTCCAGCCTTCCTACCAGGTTGTAAAATGAAGGATTCGTCTCTACCACAACCGGGGCGCCTTCGATATTGCAGTTGTCCACCAGCACATTTACCTGGTACCGGTAAAGGGGATCTGTGTCCTTCGGTATCTTCAAGCCGGGGATCGGGACCTGCTGCTCCTCCTCATCCTTGAAGTCATCGAGGTTCGCCAGGATATCCTCTTTGACTCTTTCCAGATACTGCACCACTTCGTCGTAGTCAGAGTACTTTTCGCTCAGTTCATCTACGGCATTGGCCAGGGGCAGGTTGGCGATAATCCTCTCCAGATTCCCCAGTTTTTCACGGGCCTGTTTTTCCAGCTCCCGAACCTGGCGTGTAATATCGCGCATTATCTCCTGCAGGTTTTCCTGCCGTTGTTCCAGGTCCTTCTTTTCATCCTCGGTCAGTTCTTCCCAATCCTGCGATGACATCGGCTTGCCATCTCTGACAGGCAGGGTAAGAATCCCGCCACCTGACTGTTCAACGGCGAAACCCCTCTCTTCAGCTTCCTGTTTGAAGCGATTGAAGAGTTCCTCCCTTTTCTCCTGCATCTCCTTGAGCAGCTGTGCCTTACGCTCATCATAGGCCTTGCCTTCGAACGCCTTTCGAATCTCCTCCCTCAATTCGATGATCAGATCGGCCATCTCCCTTTCGAGCTGACACCCCATACCCGGCGGTAGAGAGAGGATTCTCGGCGAACCGGGCGTATCGAAGTTGTAGACGTAGCACCAGTCGTTTGGAGTGGATTTCTGCCTGGCCGCTTCCTCAACAGCAATCCTTATTGCTGTATTCCTGCCGGTACCCGGTTCACCGGCGGCATAGAGATTGTATCCGGCTGCAGTCACTCCCAGGGCGAACTCGATTGCATTCGCGGCTCGCGGCTGGCCGATTATTCCCTCGTGTGCATCTAAATCAGCTGTACTCTCTGTTGGGAAAGCTGCGGGATCGCAGCGGGCTCGGAGTCGGTCGGGAGTCAGTTCAACCGGCTGATCGCGCATTCGAAATTCCTTTCGATAGAACCAGGGTGCACCACTCCGTAATCACGGTGACGTATCGAGAGCGCCGAAGTGTCCGGCCGGCAAGGTACAAGGAGAAGGGATAGCGGCGTCTATCGCGACGACGAGCAACGCGGCTGGCCGGAATGCATCGGCGCTTGAATGCCAGCGTAATTGCAGAACGGTATACTAAAGGCAACCTATGAACGCAGATAATGAGGGTCAAGACTTATCGGCGCCTGTCCAGTTCCTTCAGCATTTTGGTGGCACTCTCCCTGAACTCTTCACGGTTGGTCCACTTTAAAGTCTGCTCGAAAGCCATCCGCGCCCTCGCGAACTGTCTGGTCTGGACAAGGGCCATGCCCAGGTTGAAATGTGCCTCCGCATAATCGGGTTTGATGCTGATTGCTCGTTCGTACTGCGTTATCGCCCGGCTGATATACCCTTTTGAAAAGAGGGCATTTCCGAGTCTGTAATAAGCCTTCTCATTCCTTTGATGCGTATCTATGAATCGCCTGTATGCTCTCTCCGCCTCATCGATCCTGTTCAATTCAATCAGTGCCAGCCCCAGTTCGAAGTAGGCTTCACCATACTCGGGATCGGCCTCCGTTGCCTTTTCGAGAGTCGCGGCGGCAAGTTCGAAATCGCGTCTCTCCATATATATGGATCCCATAGCATGCTGGATCGTGGGATCGTCGGGATCGATCTGGGCAGCTACCCTCCAGAGGGTGAGGGCCGTGATCATGTCACGGTTCTGTTGAGCTATCCGGGCCCGCAGTTTATATACCCGAACATCTCCGGCGAGTACTTCCCCGAGAATCAGGGCATTGCTGGAAGCACGGCTCCACAATCCCTTGTCAGCCTGGAGTTCTGCCAGCACAAGACGCACCTGGTGCATCTCAGGATCGAGTTCGAGCAGATCTTCGTATCGCTGGATCGCTTCATCGATCATCCCGCGACTCTGCTGTATCCGAGCTATTTTCAATCCCAGATTCAGGTTTTCAGGATTCAATTTCTGAGCTTTATAGTAGGCGCTTATAGCCCGGGATGGATCTCCCTCTGCAATCAGTCGATCTCCCTTTGCCTCAAGCTCTTCAGCGGTCAGGGCACATCCGGCAACTGAAACGATGATGCAGGCGGCCAGTGCACCGTAACAGAGGGACCGGCCGGATCGTTTGAACTTATGTCGTGATTTCAATTCTGACATGGCGTAATAAGATAGGTCTGGAAGGTCTTCTCCGAAAGAAAGCTTAGAGGGTTTCTTCCTGTTCTGTCTTCTTCCGGGGTACCTTCAATATAAGGTGTTCGCCGAGATAAACCTCGGTTTCGATCTTCTTCAGATCACCCAGAGCTTCCAGCTCTTCATTGATGAGATCCACCTGGTCCATGATGTTTTTCAAGCCCTGGCTGTCAGGTCCATCCTGATCCCGCCTGAAGAATACTTCGGCCTGACCCCGGATTATCATGAGTGAATTGTTCAGTTTATGATCGAGATGGTCTACAACTGCTCCGATGGTCTTCAGATTCGATTCTTCCGAATCGACACACTTTTCCCGGTTCCTCTGATCGAGTACTTCAGTCATATCGATAAAAACGGCTATGGAACCCACGAACCTGTTATCAGAACTCATGATTGGTGAGGCACCAACAACAGCCCTTTTCTCCTCACCCTTGCAGTTCTTCAGAGAGATCCAGTATGTGCTCGATTTCCCTCTTTTCCTGGCTTCTATCTGTTTGCCAATAAGAATACTGCTCTCCTCATCGATGTATGAAAATGGATGCTCTCCCTCGCCGGGCACCTCTCCGAGTATTCTGCCCATGCTCTCATTGGACCAGACAGTGCGCTGCTGATCATCCAGCAGCCACACTCCGACAGAAGCATCTTTACAAGCAAGACTAATCAGATCGGTTTGGGCATAAGAGCGGTAGGAGAGGCGCCGGAGCTGCAGGTAAACCATTAAACCCGCAATCAAACCGGCTGTAATGAATTCAATTACAGCCAGACCCGGGGAAGTCGGAGCTGCTATGCCGATTGCAGGACCTATTCCGAAGAGCCATATGGCCCCGATACCTCCGGCTGCCAATGCACCCCCCAGCAGGAGGATGATCACGTTCGTTACGGGTAATACGCCATCTCTCCGGTGCGAGGCACCGGGAGATGGCTCAGGCCGGGAGGATTTGTTGAAGTCTGATTGGCTCAGTGGGGCCTCGTTACGCTGCTGGATTGGGTTGAGGACTTCAGAGCGGCCCATGTACCGGTGAATGGATTGTTGTCGTTGATGGGATTGGGTCCCTGAAAGTGGCCGGTCAAGGCCTTGTTGTCGTTGAACCTGCCGGAGAGGGCAAGAGTAGTTGATGCATCGACCCAGACGGGTGGCTCACCGTAGGAGGCAGAGTTGTATTCAAAGAGCAGGGGGATCGAAATGTCGACATCCCGCCCGTTGACGGTTCCGGTGAATTCGAAATGGGGAGGATCACCCTTGCCCCGCCAGGTGATGGTGGACCTCAGCTCACCCTCACCGGTGATCGAATTGCCGCTCAACGTGAACGTTATGTTGCCTTCCGGAACACCGGAGAGATGACCGTTGTAGACACCGTTGTAGTTCTGGTCCTTTCCCGGTCCTTTACTGCATCCAACTACTGCAAACAGGATAATTACAGATGCAAATGCACCAATTGAATGAAGCTTCATGTATGTTTCACCTCGACTGCGGGTTACGTTTGTTTTGACGGATCGCACTCTGAATCCGTCGATGGCACTCACTGCGAAATTAGAGCATGCAGGTCCAGTATGACAAGTATCTTATGATCACTCTCGCGGAATCCTGCGGCTGACAGCCCGGCCAGCACACCATCGATCCCCTCTCCGGCTGCTTCCTGCTCATTTTTTTACTCTATCTTCCTATCTGATGGCTGATCTTCAGAAATAGAATGGGGTGCGACTCGATTTCATAGGGCCGGTCAGCTCCCGTAAACCGGTCACGGGTATATGTGATGTAGACCGCACTGAAGGGTGGATTATACCTCCAGCCGAATACCGAGTAGAGATAGAATCGCCTGTTCCCGCTGTTTGTCTGTCCGAAAACGCGCCAGTAGAGGTCGGGAGTGAATGCGTATTCCAGTCTGAATATATGAAGTGTCGACGATTCCAGATCCGGATCGGGATCGAGATTAAGATGTATGAATGAATAGGCAGCTGTCAATCTGGGGATAAGAACCCTGTTCACAGTTGCTTCCACAAGAGAGAGATCAGAATCGTAGATCGAACCCCACGAGTAGGAGAGTTCGGTTGAAGCCCATTCCTCAGTCTTGTAACCCAGTCTGAATTTGTGCTCGCGGTTGGAATAGTGACGGTCGAATCGGATATCCTTCTCCTGATTTTCGAAGGTACCCTCGTATGCGATACTCAGTTCATTCCGGAAGTAGACCATCGCTTCCTGCATTATCTCCCAGTTGCGGAGCCTTCCGCTGGCCCGGCTCCAGTAGATGTTGTAGTTGGAATCGTACTGTATGAAGCGGAAAGGACCGCTCTCCCTCCACCATACATATCCCAGGGAAGAATCGAGTTCGCGACGGTTGTCATCCCGAATGAAACCTGTATTGTTGACATTATCCCTGAACCGCTCACCCAGTTCCGTATATCTCAGATGGTAATTGTAGATATTTGTTTTGCGTTCCGCGCGCAGGAAGTATGCACCCGTGGATAATCCCGGGTCTGGCCAGGAGAGGATAGCCTGCCCGGTTACATACCAGTCGGATGCGAGGTTCAGGTAGATATCAGATCCGAAAGCTCCAACCTCACCACCGGAATCATGACGGTTCACGGCGAGCAGGCCGAAGGTACTGCTTTCCAGTACGTCGCGTCGAAGGCGCAATACGCCCCACGTTCCCGCAGAGATGTCGTCCGAGGCTTCCCGTGCGGCCAGTGCGGCAATTGTGCTCCTGCCGGTTCTGCCAACCACCTTGGCTCCGAAATCAATCTGTCCGATGCGCCTGGTGTAGAAGGTTCTTATACGGTTACTCCACAGGTCGTTGCCCTCGAGAAAGAAGCGCCGCTTTTCGGGGAAAGAGAGTTCGAAGGGAGTCAGGTTGATCTGCTCCCTGTCTCCTTCAACGCTGGCGAAATCGGGATTTAATGTGGCGTTCAGGGTGAAAGCGTGACTCAGGTTCCCTTCCAGATCGGCCCCCGTCTCATAATCCCATTCCTCATTCAGGGAGGGGCTGGTATTCCGGGCGGTAACATATGGAGTAACGGTTACCGGTACCGGATGTTCAGGAAGAGGGATCTCCTCGAGCCGGCCCGATCTGGATATATGGAAGGTCTTGTCCACCGGACCTGCCCAGATGATGTATGAGAGTTCGGGGGGGTAGAAGCGGGCGAAATTCACTCCCCAGGTTCGATTCTCAGCCGGGAAGGTCAGCGATTTAAATGGGATCCTGAACTCCGCCGTCCATTGATCCTCACTGGCGGATGTCGCTACTTCCCAGTCCGCGTCCCAGGTCGCATCCGTGGTTTCGCCATTATTGGCAATGCGTTGATCCCCCTGCGTTCCCAGGGAGTTTGCATAGAAGACGAATGCGCTCCGTCCATCTCCAAATGTATCGAGCCACAGTCCGACTATATCATCGGAACCGAGGGAGGGTGAATCGCGGCCTGTGACGCTTGCGACCGGGCCCTCTCGATCGGGCAGCGGGCAGCTGAATGCAATAAAAAGAGCTGTGCCGTCAGATGCGGCTGCAACCATCGGATCCACGGTACTTGGCTCCCCGCGTGCAGGTGTCAGCTGCCAGAAACCGCTCTGAAAGCCTGCAGCCGGCCACTCCGATTCAGGCAGGCGTCCATCCATGACCGGAGGAGAATCCAGCTTGCGGACCACGATGGATCTGACATCGGGGCCCTGCAGGTATTCGACCTGCTGAGCAAGAAGAGGGCCGGTATGAACCGAAACGACCGCTGCGATCAGGATGGCTGCCGCCTTCAGCAGGGAAGGAATATCTGCATGTTGAATAAGGCCGGCGTAAGGATGGAATATCAATCTGTGTCAACCCTCTCAGTCAATTCCTCCACGGTGATTTCAACGAGAGCCAGATTATCATAACTTTCAGCCCGCTCACATGTAATCAAACTTCCCCTGCCCGGTGCATATTTTTCTACCAGCAGCTGCAGGGCGGATACAACCTCATCGGGATCTTCGAGTACTCTCGCTCTGCCCGATGCGACCACACTCCGGAATTTCCAGTGCAGCCTGCAGGGATCATCGTCAGGAACAAATTCACTCTCATCGACCTCAAAAGAGACGTGACAGTTCGCGGCGATATTGTCCATCTTCCTTCCAGTCCGGGCACCGTGGAAGATGATCCTTCCATTCTCGTATACGAAGGAGATAGGAACTACATAAGGCTGGTCACCTGAGCAGGTAGCCAGGCGGCCGACCTGGGCCTCCTTCAAAAGTTGATCAGACCCATGGCTTTTCAAAGTATCAGAATCGAATTTGGCCATCACTCTCCCCGATTGTAATAAAGATAAGTACTACGATTATCTGGTCTTCTCCAGGCTGTTGACTATCTCATCCCTGTAGGGAAAGAGGGCGGGAGTGCCACCGCTGTGGAGCAGGAGTATATTTTCACCCTTCTCGAAGACTCCCTTTTCAAGCATGTCGAGCAGACCTGCCATTGCCTTGCCCGTATAAACCGGATCGAGGAGTATGCCCTCATATTCGGCCATCTGGCGCAGGGAGTGGCCGACAGCTTCGTTGAAAATGCCGTAACCCTCCATCAGGTACTCATCTTTGACGATGAGGTCTTCCTCTGTGGCCTCCATATCGTACCCCAGCAGCCGGAAGGTCCTGTCGACTATGATCCTCACGTACCCCTTCATGGTCGTCTCATCATCCGAGACGCATATGCCGATCACCCTGGTTTCAGGAGTCATTATCATGGAACCTGCCAGAAGACCGGCCTGTGTCGCTCCCGATCCCGTGGCATGCACGATCGAATTGAAACGGATCCCCAGACCGGACGCCTGCCCGGCAATTTCCACCATGGCGTCCACGTAACCGACCGCACCCCACGGTTCGATCATCGAACCTTCCGGAATAGAACCTCCTATCGGTGCTATGTACGGTGTTCGGCCGGCGGATCTTTCCCTTTCCGCAGCTGCTTCGATGTGATCCTCGACATCCTTCAGCATCATCGTTTTTGTATCCTTCTCCACATCCACCATTTCGATCTCAGCATTGAAAAGATAATCGAGGAGAAGATTGCCATCATAGTGTTCAGCGTTATGCGGTCTCCTGAAGAGTACCAGGAATGATTTCATGCCGAGTTTGGCGGCGGCTGCAGCGGTCTGGCGGCACCAGTTCGATTGAATGCCGGCCCACGTAATAATCGAATCGGCACCCTGGCCCACGGCATCAGCCATAATGAATTCCAGTTTGCGGGTCTTATTGCCCCCGAAGGCCAGCCCTGTCTGATCATCTCTCTTCAGAAACAGATTAACTCCATATCTGGCGGAGAGATTATCCAGCCTCTCCAGAGGAGTGGGCAGATGAGCGAGCAGGATTCTGTCGAAGCTGCCGATCTTCTCCTTCAGGGATGTAATTCGATCCATCGGTCATCACCTTTTCTATTATTCTAGGAGCGTTTCTCCGACAGGCTCCTAGATTGGCAATCTATAAGATTGTACATTGTTCGGTCGTCCATGACAAATTGGCGGAAGCCATGTCCCGTGTTGCGAAAACTCCGATGAGTGTTTACAGTCGTTGATGTTTCTGTATTGCCTGGAGAAGGGTTGTGCGTTTCGATGATGGTACTGCGGAAAATGAAGATGCAGGCTGTGCTGATATTGCTGGCCGCGGGCTCGATTGCGGCATGCGGCGGCGATGCGGATGAACGCGCATCTTCCGGGGCCGATGGTCTGAGAATAGCCGTCAGCATTCCGCCGCAGTCGTGGCTGGTCGAAAGGATAGGGGGTGATGAGTTCAAGACGATCACTTTGCTCTCACCGGGTGACAGTCCGGCGACCTATCAGCCTGCCGATGTCCAGATCAGCGATTTAATGCAGGCAGAAGTCTATTTCAGGACAGGCGTTCCCTTTGAGAACGGCAGGTGGCTTCAGGCGGTCCAGAATGCCGGAGGCCCACGTATAGTCGATGTGAGGGAGGGTGTCCCTCTGAGAAATATTGAGCATTCGCACGGTGACGAACACGAGCACGGTCACGATACAGTCTCTGAATCCGATGAAGGGAAGGATCCCCACATCTGGCTCTCCCCGCGACTTTTGAAGATTCAGGCCGCGACAATAGCAGAGACCCTCACGGGCCTCCGTCCTCAACTGACCGGTTCGATAGAGGAAAACCTGGCAGATCTGCTGAAAGAACTGGATGAAGTGGATGCGTACATCCGCAGCAGTTTCTCCCCGCATCAGGGCAAGGCATTCTACGTCTTCCATCCGGCGTGGGGTTATCTGGCCGACGAATATGGTCTGAGACAGGTAGCGATCGAGATAGAGGGGAAGGAACCGAGCGACAGTGAGCTTACGCAGTTCCAGGCGATGGCGAGGCGCGACGGGGTGACCGCTCTCTTCGTGCAACCGCAGATCGCCGGTGAAACCGCCCGGGCGGCTGCCAGGGTGATCGATGCAGATCTGATAGTCCTCGATCCGATGGAGTACGAGCTGATTGCCAATCTGAGAGTCGTGGTGGATATGATTTCAGAGGTGTTGAAGTGAGTCAGGCAACTCCGGCAGTTGAACTGGAACACGTTACCTTCAGGTATCCTCACAGCGGAGATCCCGAGCCGGTCCTCGATGATATAACCTTCCAGATCGAGACTGACGATTATCTGGGACTCATCGGTCCAAACGGTGGCGGCAAGACCACCCTTCTCAAGGTCATCCTGGGGTTGGTAAGACCGCAATCTGGAACGGTGAGGGTCTTTGGAAAGCCTCCAGCACAGGTTCGTTCCCGCATCGGCTATGTGCCGCAGCACGCCGAAATAGATATCACGGTTCCGGCAACGGTGCTCGATGTTGTACTGATGGGAAGACTCGGCCGTTCCTCATGGGGTCTTCAGTATGGTGGTTCACACAGGAAGAAAGCGCTCGACGCACTCTGCCAGACAGGTGTTGAAGAACTGTCGGAGAGGCCTATCAGCGAGCTCTCGGGGGGACAGAGACAGCGGGTTCTGGTAGCAAGGGCGCTCGCTTCTGAGGCTAAGATCCTCCTTCTTGACGAACCAATGGCAGGTATCGATGCTCCTGTCGAACAGAGCCTGAGCAATCTGCTGAGGAGGTTGAACGAGAGCCTGCCGATTGTTGTAGTCAGCCACGACATCGCCTTTGTATCGAATCACCTGAAGAGTATTGCCTGCCTGGACAGAAGACTCGTCTGCCATGGAGCATCAGATATACCAGCAGAGATGATCGCGGAAGCATATAAGGGGGATCGTACAGTCAGATATGTTGAGCATACAGATGAATGCCCTGCAGGTTATCAGAATGAAGGGGAGGACCTGTGATCGGTTTCTTCCGGGATATGGCAGCCAATCCGCTGCTGCTGACAGGGCTGCTGGCCGGACTGCTCTCCGGTGTTGCGTGCGGAATTATGGGGCCGCTGGTCGTGACCAGGCGCATTGTATTCCTGACCGGAGCGATTGCTCATATGGCCGTCGGAGGGATCGGTGCTGCGATATTCCTCCGCTGGCATTTCCCCGACCTTGCCGGAGGTCTCGATCCCTTTCACGGTGCGGTGGTAGCGGCAGTTGCCGGAGCGGTGCTGATCGGTATCGTTCACGACCGTGCCCGCGAGCGCATCGATACCCTGATCGGTGCCATGTGGGCTGTCGGGATGGCCACCGGTATCCTTCTAGTGAAGCACACACCCGGCTACTATGTAGAATTGATGAGTTATCTCTTCGGCAACATCGCGATTGTCGAATGGGGAGATGTTGTGAGGATTCTCTTCATAGTTGTTGTAATCGTGGCTCTGGTGTCACTCTACTTCAAGCGGTTGCTGGCTCTCTGCCTCGATGAGGAATTCGCTGCGCTGCAGGGTGTTAACGCTCTCAGAACGAACCTGCTTCTGTTGATACTGGTTGCCCTGACTGTGGTCAGTCTGATGCAGATAGTGGGTTTGATACTGGTAATCGCCCTGCTGACGCTCCCGGCCGCGACTGCCGGGCACCATGTGAAGCGTTTGGGTACCATGATGGTCGTGGCAACAGCTCTCAGCCTGTTGCTGACCACCCTTCCCAGGATAGCTGTCTACGGTTCAGAAATTTCACCCGAGTCGGCCATCGTCCTGGCCGCCGGTGTGCTCTACCTGATATCTCTGATCTCCATCTTCTTTCGGAAGGCGGTTGCTGGGTAACGCAACGCAGCAGGTGCAGGTGCAGCGGAGGATGAATTACGACGGATTTATGATTCAGGGCACTAATGCAACAGCTTCCTCTCCTTTGCAGCCTCAACGAGCTCCTGCTGGAAATCAGGGTGCGCGATCGATATGAGAGCCTCGGCCCGTTCAACCAGGTTCTTGCCGAAAATGTTCGCCACTCCGAACTCGGTAACCACGTAGTGAACGTCGGCCCGGCTTGTGACGACCCCCGCTCCCGGCTTCAGGATGGAAACTATGCGGGAGGTCGCGCCCCCCTTGGCCGTTGCCGGGATGGCGATTATCGGTTTTCCGCCCTTGGAGCGTGCAGCTCCCCGAATGAAGTCGACCTGTCCTCCAAAGCCGGAATAGATGACCTGACCTATCGAATCGGAACATACCTGACCGGTAAGGTCAACCTCTATGGCAGAGTTGATCGCGGCCAGGTTCTCATTCTGACTGATAATGAATGGATCGTTCACATAGTCTACCGGGTGTGCCTCAATCAATGGATTGTTGTCGAGGAACTCGTACAGCTTCTCGCTGCCCAGAGCGAAAGTGATGATCACCTTTCCCGGATGGAGGGTCTTCCGGATACCTGTAACCAGGCCTCTCTCTATCGCCTTCATCGCTCCGTCGGAGATCATCTCGGTATGTATGCCCAGTTCAAGAGGACCGTCGAGGGCTGCGAAGACTGCATCGGGGATCCCACCGATCCCCATCTGAATGGTCATGCCGGGTTCGATCAGCTCTGCTATCTGCCTGCCGATCGTGGTTTCAACTTCTGTGGCGGGATTGACCTCAAGTGTCGGCAGAGGTTCGGAGTGCTCCACGATTGCCTGGACCCGGTTCACATGCAGGAAGGAATCACCCAGTACTCGCGGCATCCTGTCATTGATCTGCGCGATCACCAGCCTGGAAGACTGACAGGCGGCTCTGGTGGCCAGAGTTTCCACTCCCAGACTCATGAATCCATGTTCGTCCGGGGGCGATACCATTACCATCGAGATATCGAGCGGTACGATCCGATCTGTGAAAAGGCGCGGAATCATATAGAGGAATATAGGAACGTAGTCTGCGCGACCGTCGTTGACCGCCTTGCGATCGGCCGGACCCACAAATAGAGAGTTGTGCCTGAAGTGTCCCTCCATTTCCGGTGTTGAGAGTGGATCCTCACCTATGAGAAGAACATGATTCAACTGCACGTTCTCAAGCTCGTCCCTGCGCTCCGCAAGTGCCCGGACCAGTGACTGCGGGATCGCTGCATTCCCTCCATAGTACACCCTGTCACCGCTCCTGATCATCTGAACGGCGTCGGCGGCACTCATCAGTTTCGATTTGTAGTCGTCAAGCCAGTTCACGACAGTCCATCTCCCTCCACCAGATGCTGTAGCGTTGCGGCAGGGATATTGAACACTTCACCGGCGCCGGGATTGACCATCCTGCCCTTATAGAGGAAGACACCTTCGCTCAGTCCGGGATCATCCAGGAGGGCGGCTTCAATACCCTTATCAGCCATCTCCATGATGTAGGGGAGGGCGACATCAGCGAGCGCCCTGGAGGCTGTTCTGGCAATGCTGGCGGTCATATTCGGCACGCAGTAGTGAACAACGTCATGCATGATATATGTCGGATGTTCGATGCTGGTCGGCCTGCTGGTTTCCACGCAACCGCCCTGGTCGATGGAAACATCGATGATCACGCTCCCCTTTCTCATCTTCTTCACCATCTCTTCGGTGATCAGATATGGGGACCGCTCACCCGGGATCAGGATCGCTCCGATAACAACATCTGCAATTGCCGTGTAATCGCTGAGACGTTTTGCATTCGAAACCGCCGTAACGATCCGGCCGGAAAATTCTCTGTTGATCGCCCGAAGGTTTTCGAGGTGATCGTCAAGGACTACCACATGAACACCTGTCAGAAGAGCGTGCCTGGCGGCGGCGCGTCCTACATGACCGGCACCGAGTATAAGCACCGTTGGCGGAGGTACACCCGGGACATTGCCCATCAGGATTCCCCGCCCTCCATTTTCGGTCTGCAGGTAATGCGCTGCGAGGGGGATCACCATCTGCCCTGCCATTTCGCTGAAGGGCACCAGAACGGGAAGATCCCCTTTGGAATCCCTGATAAGCTCATAACCGATCAGAGTGGCCTCGAGCTCCATGAGTCGCTCTACTTTTTCCCGGGGTTGAACCGCCAGGTGATGGAAAGCGCATACAACAGAGCCTCTCTTCAGCTTGTCCAATTCTTCGGTGGATATCACTCCCACCCTGCAGACCATATCGGCTCTCTTATAGACTTCATCCGCGCTGTAGACGATCTGTGCGCCGACCTCCTCGAAATGCCCATCTGAGAAACGGGCTGCCGCACCGGCACTCCTCTCGACCAGAACGGTATTGCCGAACCTGATCAAACGGGAGATTGCCAGAGGGGTCAACCCGACCCGATGTTCGTGACGGTGAGTCTCTCCAGGAACGCCGATAATCATGGTAATGCCTCCCAGGCTGTCGTGATGCTATCCATTCCATGTGCTGCCAGATGACATATTCAAGGAACAGTATGGGTTTCTCCGGCGCCACCCATTACCGACGGCAATCGGACCTGAAATCCTGTTTATACTTGCAGAATGGAAGCGGAGGCGTAAAATACCCGTGGAACGACGATGCAGCAGTACCCGACCCGATAAATGCAGGCACCATGGGTTTTGTTGCGACCCGGGTGCCTTTTTTTATGTCGGGACGATGTATGAGCAGCCTCGTAAAGGTGCCAGTCGTAACAGCTGGCTTTAATTGGAGCGTATCCGCTCCGCAGTAAAAGGAAGTACCTGTAATGCCTCAAGGAACAGTAAAGTGGTTCAATGATCAGAAGGGTTACGGTTTCATCGCGATGGATGGCGGCGACGACGTGTTTGTCCACCAGTCCTCGATCGAGATGGAAGGATTCCGCTCATTGAGTGAAGGTGATAATGTCGAGTTCGAACTCGTGGACGGTGATAAGGGGCCCTCGGCTCAGAACGTCCGCAAAGCATAATTCGGCATTATAATCGGACTATTAACGGCCTCCCGGTCTGAAGATCGGGAGGCCGTTTTCGATTGGACAGGCTCCTAGCACAAATGTCACCGGATTGCCCGGCTTCTTCAGACGCACTGTTTATTGCGTATCCCCAGCTGTGATACTCACCGGTTACGGGTAACCGGGAAACGGCTCCGGCTGCATTTATTCCCGGCAGTGATTCGAGTCTTTAGTGGAAATACCTGTGTTGGCGCCGATACCTATCGCAATGGTTAGTGCTGCTGTAAGAAGATACTTCGGATCCCGTAAAAGGCATCTCAGAGAATAACGAAATGTCTGCCATATCGTATCTATCATCATGCCACTTTTATCTTCTCTCCCCGATCGCCCCGAGTGTTTACGATAACGTCGTGCGTCCAGAACCACTGATATATCTCTCTCGCCACTTTTACTGAGTTTCGCCCTCCCGTATGCGGCCAGGAGTGAAAAACCTTCTTTCCAGTACCAGAGGGACCTGCCTCAAGGTCGACCCCTCTGACTTATCTCTTCGAGATATTCGGCCTACAGTTCACCTGTAATCCTGCTGCACTCATTCCTGGGCAGAACGACCCTCAATAGAACGGTGATTATTCCCGGTATCTGACTTTTACTCATTTCACACTGGTTCCAGGCCGGTCCACATGTTCCTCAGAGCATCCCTTGCCTCGTTCAGAGCGTCGATACCGTCCGGTTCAAGATGGTAGTACCGTTTTGCCTTCCCACTCCTGGTCGGTTGAGGTTGCCCCATCCACGAATGGATCAATCCCTTGTTCTCCAGACGATCCAGCGTGGTATAAACCGCTCCACGCGAGACGGCACGACCTGTCTGATTTTCAATCTCACGCCTGATGGTAACGGCATAGGCGTCCTTCGACAGCCGGAGGACGGCCAGCAGAACGAGCTGCTCGAACTCACCCAGAATAGTCGCGTTTCCCATGTTACCTCCTTGAATGCCTACAATGTATACGTTCCCGATTAATAATAGGTTTCATAAGGTATCCGGAAAAAACGGGGCAGAGGGATTGTGATAGAATGAAGCTGAATGATTAAAGAAGGGTAGGGTCAGTCCTGTGTGGAGGGATCCCAGCTTGTGCGCAGGTCTTCGTTCAGATCGTCGAGCAGTTCCATATGTTCATCGGCGATAGCGAAGCCGAATACTTCTGCGTTCTCTCTAATGCGACCGGGATCCGCCGATTTCGGGATCACCACCAGATTGTGCTGCAGGGCCCATCTGATCAGGATCTGAGCCGCGGTGCGTTCGTACTCGGAGGCGATCGCCTTCAGTGTGTCGTCGTTCAGCCGCTCCCCCTTTGTCAGGGGACTGTATGCCTCGAGCTGAATCCCTTTCTCGTTGCAGAAATCGAGGAGATCCCTCTGGTAGAGAAACGGACTGAACTCAACCTGGTTGACGGCAGGCACCACCTCGCACGAATCGAGCAGTTCCTCAAGATGCCGGATCATGTAGTTGCTGACACCGATGGCCCGGCAGACATCCTGGTCATACAGATGTTCCAGGGCCTTCCACGATTCTGCTCTGAGTTCCTTTACCGGCCAGTGGATCAGGAAGAGGTCGATATAGTCGAGATTGAGTCTCTCCAGGCTCTCTTTGAAGGCCTCGATGCTCCTCTCATATCCCTGATCTGAGTTCCACAGTTTTGTTGTGACCCATATATCCCGTCTGGAGATTCCACTGTTTAAAATGGCCCTGCCGACCGATTCCTCGTTGCCGTACATGCTGGCAGTATCGATATGCCTGTAACCGGCATCGAGGGCGATGGTGACGGCGTCTTCCGCTACCTGCCCGCGGGGGGTCTGGAAGACACCGAGCCCGAGTATCGGGATGGATGTTTCATTATTGAGCGGGATTCCTGTGTGGATATCGAGATCCATCGGCCGGAATCCGTATCAGGCTGCTCTCAGCCCGGCCATCAGCTCCGCGATCAGCGCTTTGACCGTAGTGATCTCGTTGATCCGGTGCGCGTTCTGCCCGCAGAAGATGAGTCCTCTGTCCAGATCGCCATGGTAGGCATTGATCAGCGCCAGAGCGATACAGTACCTGGCCTCTTCTATCTTGCATGCCGACAGACAGCGGTAATAACACTTGAAGCGTTCGCGCTCGTCCTTCTCCACATCTTCGAGGAATTTGTTGTGGATTGCCCTGCCCGGCATACCGACAGGGCTCTTGATGATCACGATGTCTTCTTCCGTGCTGTCGAGGTATGCCTGCTTGAAATTCTCCGAAACATCGCATTCCTCGGTGCATACGAATCGGGTGGCCATCTGCACTCCCGATGCACCCAGGGAGAGCATCCTGCCGATGTCGTCGCCGTCGAAGATCCCGCCTGCAGTGATGATCGGTATCTTTCTTCCATATGTGTCTTCGTACGGTTTAACAACTTCCAGAACCTCCGGCAGCAGCTTCTCCAGCGAATAATTCTCTTTCTCCTCGAGCTGCTCGGGTGTAAAGCCGAGGTGACCCCCTGCCAGGGGCCCTTCCAGGATCAGCGCGTCCACCGTACGGTTGTAACGCTTCCGCCAGGTACGAAGGATCAGGTCGGCTACCCTGGCGGAGCTGATAATCGGGACGAGGTTCGATGCACCATCCTCAACCAGCAGCGGCAGTTTGGTGGGCAGGCCTGCACCGAATACGATCACCTGAATGCCCTCGGCGACGGCTGTCTTGATCAGGTCTTCCACATTGCTCAGAACGCCCATGAAGTTGATCGCCAGTATGCCGTCTGTCATGCTCTGGCCCTTGTGGATCTCCCTGATAAGGGCCTCACGTGACTGGCTCTCATATTCCCGTTTCGAGGCTTCGACATCTCCCAGGCCAATGCTCGAAATGGTGCCTATTCCGCCCTCATTGGCCACGGCGGAAGCGAGTGAAGAGAGAGAAACCTTGACACCCATACCCCCCTGGACGATCGGGATCTCAGCGGTGACACTTCCAATCTGCAGCTTGGTAATATCCAATCTATTGCTCGTATCTCTTGAGGATCAGACAGGAATTGCCCCCGCCAAATCCGAATGAATTGCTTACAGCGAACTCAGGGGTCGCCACTTCGGCTCCATCGCTAACGTAATCGAGCGGGCAGTCAGGGTCCGGCTCCTCATAGTTAATCGTCGGCGGGATCACTCCGGTATGGATGCTCATGACAGTTGAGACAAACTCCACAGCGCCGGCAGCGGCCAGCAGGTGACCGATCATCGACTTTACAGAACTGACTTTCAAGCTGTTTGAGTGCTCGCCGAAAACTTCCAATATAGCAGCGCTTTCGGTCTTGTCATTCAAGATAGTCGAAGTACCGTGGGCATTGATGTAGGCAATCTCTGAAGGATCTATCCCGGCATCCTTCATCGCAGCCCGCATCGCCCGTTTCATGCCGTCTCCTTCAGGTTCCGGTGCGGTATAATGGTAGGCGTCTGCGGTATTCCCGTATCCAACGAGTTCGGCATAGATCCTGGCATCACGTTCTGCCGCATGCCCCAGACACTCCAGTACCGCAATCCCTGCACCTTCACCCATTACGAAGCCATCGCGGTTCCTGTCGAATGGTCGGCTGGCTTTCTCCGGCAGATCGTTTCTGACCGACATCGATCTCGTTGCACAGAAACCTCCGTACGCCAGTGGCGTTATACAGGCCTCGCTGCTGCCGGCGAACATGATATCGGCATCTCCCCGCTGAAGAATCCGGAATGCCTCGGCAATGGCATTCGCTCCGGTGGAACAGGCCACCGATGGGGCGGAGAGGGGACCTTTCAGGCCGTTGCGGATCGAAACCATGCAGGCCGCCATGTTCACCAGAAACTTCGATACCATGAAGGGGGTCAGAGACTTCGGTCCCTTCTCGGTTAAGCTTTCCTTCCCATTCTCTATCGTCTGTGAGCCACCGATGCCGGAGCCGATTATGACTCCCGCCCGGTTCCCGTCGAAATCGAAAGAGTCGAGACCGGCATCGGCCAGGGCCATCTCAGAGGTGGAAACGGCGAACTGGGTAAACCTGTCCATCCGGCTTATCGATTTGCGATCTATCCATACCTCCGGGTCAAAGTCATTGACCTCCGCGGCCATCTGTGATCGGAATTCAGTCGGATCAAAGCGGGTGAGCCGGGCGATACCATTTCGGCCTGTTTTCAATCCTTCCCAGTATTCCTCCAGGCCAATACCGATCGGAGTGATCGCACCCAGGCCGGTTACGACTACGCGGTTTTCCATCAACTGACTGGTTGTTGTGGTTCAGATTGATTGCCGGTTGCCGCTTCGGCAGGTGCCTCTTCTGTTTCTTTTCCGATTTTCAGCTTCTCCAGGATACCGCCGGCCCTCCTGTCCGCTCGCAGCAGCAGGAGTGCGAAGATAAACCCGAAAAGGCCCAGTGAGGCGAACATCAACTGGCTCGATGTATAGCTCTCGGTGCCGACCCGAAGCAGTCCGTTCAGCCAGGGGAATGCTGCCAGACCGATGTTCTGTATCATCGTGATCAATCCGAATGCAGTTCCGACGGCTCTCTCCTCCACGATCAGAGGCACCGCAGGCCACAGGACTGCTGATACAAGTGAGAATGAAAATCCCAGAGCGACCATGGAAATCACAGGGTGAATGTTCGTCAATCCCATCATGGCATGACTGGGGATCATGAGCAGGGTACCGAGCATGAGGAGTGTACCGCGCCTGCCAATCCGATCCACAAATCCCCCGATAATCGGTGCCAGAACCATTGAGAAGAAGATGATGATCGAGGTTATCCGACCTCCCTGCTGGAGCGTTACACCCCATTTCTCTATAAAAAAGTTCGAAGATTGGGAGGTAAATGGGAATATCGCCGAGTAGAAGGTCAGACAGAGCAGTGTTATGAACCAGAAGGAGGAGCCGAATTTCTTGATGTCGGACAAGACGATCTTGTCACCGGCCGGAGCCTCGGCAAGCTTGATCTGGTCCTTCCCGGCCCGCTCCATTGAAACGTAGAACAGGTTGAAGAGCATGGATAGTGCACAGAGTCCTGCTGCGAACCACAGCCCGGCTCGCCAGCCGCCCATCAGTTCGGCGACGGTAGCCTCGACATTGAAGCTCACCAGGGTACCCAGGCGCATGAATGTCAGTGCGAATCCGAAGGCCAGGGCAAGCTCCTTACCCTTGAACCATTTTGCCAGGATAACGCTCTGACAGACTATCAGTGATTCGGCTCCGATTCCGAAAATCGTACGCCCGATAATCATAACGGCCAGGCTGGGTGCCAGAGCCACCAGTACCGCGCCGGCAACGATCAGGCTCGAGAAGACCAGGCTCATGATGCGCGTCCCGAAACGGTCTATCATGATTCCTCCAATAAGAACCATGACGACGTTCGGCCAGCTGTAGAAGGAGTAGAGCAGGCCGATAGCCCCCTCGTCTATCCCCAGCCCATCCATGATCAGGGGTTGCAGCGCACCGATGCTGTCGTATGCGAAATAGCTGCCGAACAGCATGAGTCCGGCCGAGACCATTACGGCCCAGCGGTAGGTACTGGAGGTGGGATTCAGGAAACGGGGGTGAATCGGGGTCGCTTGATCCATCTCTTCAGACCTTTCCTGGCTGCTGGTGGAGGTCTGCTCCATTTATGAACCGGATATCTATTTCTACAGTTATTCTCTCCAATGTACCATCATTTTGTTGACATCTCTTCCGGAAACATGATACCAGCCGGCCTGGTGCACCGCTCCGTAATTGCGGAACGGTATGAGGGCATCGAGACAGGACCCGGTCAGTGCGCTCAGACATGAATGAGTCTGCTTACTGACGCGGTGTACGCAGGTTGAACAGCGTCACTCCCACTGCCTGCTGCTTTGAGGTCAGGTCGGTTACCAGCACAACGAGCGATATCCGGCCCGAATAAGTTGCCTCGAGGGATGATAGATCTATCTGCATGTCACGGCTGACCGTAGAGGTCAGTCTGGTGTAGTCGTAATCGGGAGTTATGGTGACGATCCCTTCATCCGGTGAATGAGGGATGATGTAATACGATTCGTTCCAGACATAGTCGTTGAACGGCGATTCTGTCAGATTGCTGATCTCATAGTAGAAGAAGAGGTCATGTCCGTAGAGCAGGTATCGGGAGGGGGCCGGCAGAATGCGGCTCTCTCCTCTGATGAATTTACCGCTTCCCTGCGCCGGCTGGATATCGGTGGCCAGCAGGATGGGGGAGACCTGGAGCTGGTTCGATCCATATGGAGAAAGATCGAGACTGAAGAGGGCACCACCCGAAATTTCCGAGTCGGGGTCCTCTGCGGAGAGGTAGACGATGTACGATCCGGGCGGCGCCATGAACCTGACCGTATCGAGGAAGAACCTGTCCTTGATCTCCGGAGATCCTTCAATCAGGTATCCCTTGTAACGGGTTGTGCAATGGATCAGGTTCAGATCGTGATCGATCAGTGAGAGCTTGGTGCGCAGGTTCATCGTGAAGCCGTCCTCAACTTCCATAATCCGAACCGCCTCGGTGGGGATCCCGAACGAAACCTGTATCTCCATCGAGTCACCCGGTGCAGGAAATGCCACCGCATCCATCGTCATGGGCAGTGAACTGACTCCGCGCGGCATACCGACCTGATAAACTGGAGGCGGTGCCAGAACATGCATCTGTTCCAGCATGTCACTACGCGAAGGAGTTCCCCGTCCGGACGTTTCGCCTCGTAGAGCGCGGCTGAGGGTCAGAGCTGCACTTGATCCTTTCTGCCGTCGGGTTTTCACATCGTCGGCCGCAATCTTGATGAAATCTGTGAGTACATCCTCGATTCGAGCAGATTCCACCCAGCCCAGCATTGTACTTCCGATACCCATGACCTCTGGAGAACCCCAGGTATAGTAGGCGATGCGATTATTCTCGTTCAGATATGCCGGACTGCCGTAGGCCAGATAGAGGTCTCCTCTCCAGTCCCAGCCGGTTATGCTCCGTTCAGACGGGAATCTGGCCGGAAGTGTTTGCAGCAGCATCTCCGGATCATTCCATAGTTCGATATTGACGCTGCGGTTGGGCATTCTTTCCAGGAACTGAATCCGGGCGTGCATATTCTCCAGTAACTCCAGATCCTCTTTGAACAGGCTCGATGGATAATCACCAGCAACGGCACGGCGCAGCACAGTTTCCGGGGAACCTCCGGCGGCGATGAGTGCGGCAAGTCTTCTGGTTCCACGGGGATCGAGCAGGTAGGAGCATCTTATGGCAAGCCTGTGGAGGGCCTCCCGGCGCAGGTCGATTATACTCTCGAAATTCTCAATCGGTATCTGAAGGAGCCGCTCGGCGATCTGCGGCAGCTCGTACCATGTCAGACTGGTCAGCGCCCTCTTCTTTTCAGATGGTGAGGAGGATCGATTCTCCAGAGCCTGCCATGCCTCTTCGAGGGAAGGAGGTTTTCGCGGCGGGCGACGAAAGCTCGATGTGCTCGGTTCCCTTCCACGCCCCAGAGTTATCCTGAAATCCCACGGCGTGCCGTAATTGAGGCTCCAGACCGGACTCGATCTGCCGATCGATCGGCGGGCTATGTTCAGAGCCTGCCATGGAGGGCGTTCTGGACCCTGGCTGTCCGGTAAACCATACAGGAGCATATGTCCCCACGGTTCCTCCCATTCGCCGAAAGATACCGAAGGGAATTTTTCCAGCAGGAAAGATGCCCTCTGTCTGTAGACCTCCAGCGCCTCGTTCTCCGATGTGCCCGGGGTTGGATCAAGGTCACGCCAGTAGTCATCGAGCCATCTTTCAACATCATCTGAGGTATACATGGAACGGCGGAATGAAGGACGTACCAGATAGGCGGTAAGCCTGAATTCATCGAACCTTTCGTCCGGTATGTTCGGAGCCACCCAGCGGGTCAGTTCTTCGGGCGAAGGGGGTGGTGTACACGACAGGATGAAAATGCAGGCCGCAGCCGCCTGCACCGATATCAGGAATCTGCCGGGAGTCGATTTCTTCATGTGCCGGCAATGGAGGCTATGAGGAGAGCGGTCAGATAGGCCGATTCTACGATCACTTCGATCGTCTCCTGTTTGCCGGCTTTCTTCCGATGATCCGGGTGCTTCTGAAATCTGTGTCCTGTCTCACGATATTGGACAGGCCCGCTTCCTCCATCCATTCACCGATTTCAAATTCGGTATATGTATCGCCCGCTTCAGTCCCCACGAGCATGTTGAGAGCGAAGATCGCCCCGTGGGGCGGGCTGGTTCTCTCTTCCTCCATAATGAAATCCTGTACGACTACCTGACCACCCCCGTTGAGGGCATCGGCGCATTTCCGGATCAGTTCCCGGTTCGATCCGGGTGAGTTGCTGTGGACTATGGCGGAGAGAAAGACCAGGTCGTAACCACTGCCCAGGCTGTCTGTGGAATAGTCACCGATCACTGTTTCGATTCTTTCCGAGAGACCCTCGGCCTCTATGAAAGTCATGGTGATGGGAATCACGTTGGGCAGGTCGAATACGGTCGCCGTGATATTGTCTGCCGCCCGGACAAACGCCATCGAGTAGGCGCCCGATCCGCCACCAACATCAAGCACACGGTCAACTCCGCTCAGATCGAGTGATGCTACTATCTCGTCGGCGGTACCGATCGCGCGTGCGTGCATCGCGGTGATGAATGCCGACAGCCATTCCTCTCCACGTTCGTTGACATGCGGCCTCGAAATGGCGCCTCCCCGACGCACCGCCTGGGTAAGAGTGCTCCAGCTGTCCCACAGATTGACCGAATGCATGATTCCCGCCAGGTAGTCGGGCGTGCCCTCCACCAGATAGTGCCTGGCAGAGGGAGCATTGGAGAAGCGGCCCGATTCCTTCTGAAGGAGATCGAGAGCGCAGAGGGCATTCATCAACCTGTCGGTTGCCCTTTCATCACAACCGATGGCAGCGGCGACTTCGGCAGAACTCCTACACTCATCGCCGATGGCCGTGAATACGCCGAGTTCGCAGGCGGTCAGCAGGATACGACTCTCCCGGAAAGAGTAGATGATCTCATTGATCCGGGCGGATGACATTGAATCGTTCTGCTTCCCCTTCTGCATCGTTACCGTGTCATCCTCTGTTTCTCTGAATGTGAATGTTCCCTTTGCCGTCGCCGGTGACACGACCGATCACCGCTGCACTGTCAATACCGGTTCTGTGCAGTTCGGCGAGCAGGGCGGCTGCCTCTTTCTCCGGAAGGCTGATCAGTAGACCTCCCGAAGTCTGGGCGTCGCAGAGCAGGAGCCGTTCGCTGTCGCCGATATCGGATTCCCACTTAGTTCTGGCAGTGACATGATCGAGATTATCCTTTGTGCCGCCCGGTACGAATCCTGCGGTGGCCATGTTGAGAGCTTCCTTCAGGAAAGGGATCTCCTCCAGCCACACCTCCGCCTCCACGCCGCTGGCAGAGGTCATTTCCAGAAGGTGTCCCAGCAGACCGAATCCTGTTACATCCGTACAGGCATTGACCGGAAATAGTGCCATGACCTCAGCACCACCCTTATTCAGCTCACTCATTACCTCGATGCTCTGCTGCATCCCCCCGGCATCTACGGCACGACGTTTTGCCGCAGTGGCGAGGATTCCGGAGCCGATCGGCTTCGTCAACACCAGTGCATCGTCAGGCCTGGCTCCGCTGTTTGTAATCACCCGGTCCAGATCGACAATTCCGGTGACAGCCAGTCCGAATTTCGGCTCACTATCATCGATCGAGTGACCGCCGATGATGGATATTCCCGCCTCCTCCGCCTTGTCAGCAGCTCCCTTCAGTATCATCTGCAATACTTCATAGGGCAGCCGGTTGACCGGGAATCCAACCAGGTTGAGCGCGAAGAGGGGACGGGCCCCCATTGCGTATATGTCGCTGAGAGCATTGGCGCACGCTATCGCACCGAATTGATACGGATCGTCGACCACCGGGGTGAAGAAATCCACAGAGGTTACAATAGCCGTATCCTCCGAGATCTGATAGACGGCGGCGTCGTCCGAATCATCCGTTCCGACCAGCAGAGCAGGGTCGCTGGCTGCTGGCAGATGAGCCAGTATCTCTTCGAGCTGCTGAGGTCTGATTTTGCAGGCACAGCCCAATCCGTGAGTGAACTGAGTCAGCTTTATCCCGTTGCCGGATGATATGTTCTCCGCTGAGGGATATGTTTTATCCGTACCTCTCATATTGTGAACTACACGTGCTACGGCTGCCGCTGCAGAGTCGATCTCTTCAATCGAAGTGTGCCTGCCTGTAGAGAAGCGGATCGTTCCCATCGCGATTGCTCGATCGACCCCCATGGCATCCAGAACGTATGAAATATCTATCCGGTCGGCATGGCAGGCCGCCCCGGCCGATGCCGCTACTTCATCGAGTTCGTCCAGGATCGTGTTCGCCTGAAGGCCTGCGAAAGAGAGGCTGAGTGTATTGGGAAGTCTCAGTTCCGGATGGCCGTTGAAGTGAACGTCGGGGACCATCTCTGCAAGTGCTTCATGCAGCCGGTCTCGCATTTTCCTCATCTGCCGCGCATTCTCTTCCAGATTGCGTTCAGAAAGTTCGGCGGCTGCACCCAGCCCGACAATCTCGAGTACGTTCTCTGTACCGGCCCGACGGTTCTGCTCGTGATGAGCACCGTGAATAAGACTCTCCAGCACCGTGCCTCTTCGCACGAAGAGGGCACCAACACCTTTCGGGGCATACATTTTATGGCCCGCAACCGTATAAAGGTCCACACCCGGAATCTCTGAATCAATCGGGATCTTGCCGACCGCCTGAGCTCCGTCTGAATGGAACCGGATTCCATTATCACGCGCGATGCGGGCGATTTCCCCGACAGGTTGAATCGTACCCACCTCATTATTGGCGTGTATGACGGAGATGAGGATTGTTTCAGCGGTTATCGACTTTTCCACTTCGGCGGGATCCACCATGCCGGTGCCGTCCACCGGCAGGTAGGTGACCCGGAATCCTTCACCCTCCAGGAAGAGGCAGACCCTGGTCACAGAAGGGTGGTCGATAGACGAGGTGATTATGTGATTTCCCGCATCTCTCAATGCGAAGGCCGTGCCCTTGATTGCGGCATTGTTCGATTCACTGCCGCCACTGGTAAAGAGGATCTCGTCGCTGTTGCATCCAAGCAGGGAGGCGACCTGACCGCGGGCCCGTTCAACTGCCAATCGGGCTTCGACACCCAGCTGATGACCGCTGGAGGGATTGCCGAATATCCCTTCCAGATACGGCCTCATGGCTCTGGCTACATCGGTTTCGACAGGAGTTGTCGCGTTGTAGTCGAGGTAGATCATTATTGGACAGGACCTTTTGCCGGATTTCATTGAGCCGAAACAGTATACCTCCATTATCCTGGACAGGTGAATCCAGAACATGTATACAGGTAGGTTTCCTTAAATCCTGGAAACAGACAGAAGCTGAAGGAGAGGGAAAAGATGGCAACTTCACGCAGAGAATTCATTCAGCAATCAGCTGTCGCAGGCGGTGCGCTCCGACTCGGCCTTGCGAACCGCTACGTACCGGAAAGACGCCAGGTTCAGAGAGCTGAACACCCTCTGCGGATCCTGATACTCGGGGGAACGGGATTCATCGGCCCTCACCAGGTGCGCTATGCATTGGAGAGGGGACATCAGATCACTCTCTTCAATCGCGGCAGAACCAACCCGGGTCTCTTCACCGAACTCGAACAGCTGAGAGGTGACCGTGACAATGACCTGGAATCACTGAAGGGCGGGGAGTGGGATGTCGTCATAGATAATCCTGCCAGGATCCCGCGGTGGGTAAGAGAATCAGCAGGATTGCTGAAGGATGCGGCCCGACAGTACGTCTTCGTCTCAACTCTCTCAGTCTATTCCGACAACAGCATTGTCGATCAGGATGAAACAGGCCCGGTGGCCACAATTGAGGATCCCACCGTTGAAGAGGTTACCGGAGAAACCTACGGGGCATTAAAGGCTCTGTGTGAGCAGGAGGCCGAGAAGGCATTCCCGGGCAGAGCCACAGTCATCAGGCCGGGACTCATAGTGGGACCTGGTGATCGTTCAGACAGGTTCACATACTGGCCTGTCCGGATCGACAGGGGGGGAGAGGTCCTTTCACCGGGTGACGGCCATGATCCGGTGCAGTTCATCGACGCCCGCGATCTCTCCGAATGGATGATCCGGATGGTGGAGGATGGTGTCACAGGTGTTTACAATGCGACCGGGCCGATCAGGCCGATAGGTATGGATGAAATGCTCTACGGTATCCGTGCGGCCACCACCGCCGATGTCCGGTTCACCTGGGTGGATCATGAATTCCTGCAGGAGCAGGGTGTCCGCCCCTGGTCGCACATGCCGGTCTGGTTTCCAGATCTGCCGGGTATGGAAGGATTCAGTCGCTTCAGCTCAGCCAGGGCACTGGAGAAAGGCCTGACCTTCAGGCCGCTGGCGGTTACGGCCCGCGATACGATCGACTGGCATAAGACCCGGCCCGAAGAGGAGAGGTCGAGGATGCGTGCAGGCATCTCAGCCGAACGGGAGGCCGAGGTCCTGGCCGCGTGGCACGAAAGAGTCCCGGGGGTGGAAGAGACAGCCGGTGGAACTGATTATCGATCCGACTCAGGACAATAGGGAGTCACCGATAGACCCGAAGCCTGCAGCGAGTACCGGTCAGACCATACTTATCTTTGCGCCCTCCTCGAGCTTTTCGGGCGTCATATTGAAGAGGGCATCGAACATGGCAGCCTGGAAAGTACCGGGACCGCTCGAATTACCGGCTCCGATTTCGGCGGCCAGACCGTAGCAGGCCAGAGCAGCGGCTGCGGCAACCAGGTGGTCCTCCTCAACTGCTGCGAATGAAGCTATCATCGAGGTTGCCATACAGCCTGTTCCGGTGACGCTGGTCAACCATTCGTGACCATTGTCGACGGCCGCGGTCATCTCGCCGTTTGAGATGAAGTCGCGCTTCCCTGTTATGGCAACGACATTTCCCCAGCTCTGAGCAGCTGCGGCAGCTGTGGCGGCCGGATCAGATACTCCTTCTACGCTGTCTACTCCGACGACCAGACCACCGGCACCTGAGAGTGCCCCGATCTCGCCCGAATTGCCCCTTACGATGGAGATGTCCAGTTCTTCCAGAAACCTGGTGTTCGTTTCGGTCCGGTAGGGAGTCGCCCCGGCGCCAACGGGATCGAGAACGACAGGTATGCCCAGCTCACCTGCCTTCTGGCCTGCCATCGTCATCGCTTCCACCCACGATGGTTCCAGGGTACCGGGGTTGAGTACCAGAGCACCGGCGAAACCGACCATGTCTGACACTTCCTCCCTGGCATGTGCCATAACCGGCGCAGCCCCGACCAGGAGCGTTATGTTGGCGGTAATGTTCATCACGACGTAGTTGGTCAACTGGTGGACGAGCGGTCTCTTCTCGCGGATTAATGCAAGATCGGCAGCTGCCCTCTCTTTCAGTTCATTTGCATCCATCGGAATATCTACTCCTGCTTCATTCGGTTGATCAGACTTCTTAATTCACCGGCCGCAAGTGCTGGATCATCGGCTGAAACGATGGCAGATACAACTGCAATCCCTGCCACCCCGGTGGACAGCACATCACCGGCGTTGCCTGCATTGATCCCTCCGATCGCAACCACGGGAATATCCACACAATTCACGAGCCTCTCAAGGCCGTCGAGACCTATTGCAGGACCGGTGTCGGTTTTTGTCGGAGTCGGGTAAACAGCATTGCAGCCGATGTAGTCTGCCCCGCCTGCTGCAGCAGCACGGGCTTCTTCTTCATCGGCGGCGGTAACTCCCAGAATTCTATCGGTTCCGAGGAGTTCCCTCGCTCTTTCCGCCGGCAGGTCCTTCTGCCCCACGTGAACACCGTCGGCACCGGTGGCCAGTGCAATGTCGAGCCGGTCATTGACTATGAATGTTACGCCGGTCCGGCGGGTTAACGTACGCAGGGAGGAAGCCATCCTGAAAAATTCCCCCGAAGGGATTTCCTTTTCCCTGAGTTGAACCGTGGTTACGCCACCGGATATGGCCTGTCGGACGACCTCTTCGATCGGCCTTTCCCCGACCAGTCGCCGGTCGGTAACAAGGTAGAGTGACAGATCCATTTATCTCCGTCCAATCATGGCTTTCTGGAACAGTCCGCAGACCAGAGGCCGGTCAATCTTCGGTGGAGTACAAATTATGCACATCGGGCCTTGAAAGTGCCAGAACGCAGTTTTTACTTGAGAACCGGGCATTCCGCCAAATAGTCTGTTACGTAATGAATTTAGCTTCCATGCCAAAAGCCGAACTCCACCTTCACCTGGAGGGATCGGCGCGTTACTCCTCCCTGCAGAAGGCCCTCAACCACCATGGTGTAACCGATCTGCCCGATTTCCCGTACTGGTATGAACATGAGTTCCGATACGAAAATTTCGATCACTTCAGGGAACAGATGCGTGACTATATTTCTCCCTGGCTCAGAACACCCTCCGGCTATGCAGAATTGATCGACGAAGTAGTCGATGCCGTCATAGCCCAGAATATCAGATATGCAGAGGTCAATTTCTGTCCCAATGTGATCGGCAGGGTCAACGCCGACACCGCAGAAGTGCTCGCGCTGCTGGCCGCTGCCGCTGCACGGTCTGAAGAGGTGGGTACAATCATCCGCTGGATCGCCGGCCTCAACAGGGATGAAGGGGTGGAAGTTACTTCATCATGGGTTGAACAGCTTGTGCGCGAACCGGTAATAAGTGGTTTCGATCTGCACGGGACCGAGAATGGCTGGCCACCTGCCATGTTCAGTAAAGCCTTTGCTCCCGTTCTGGAAACGGGCCTCAAGATGAAGGTTCATGCCGGTGAGATGGCGGGCCCCGAATACATACGTGAAGCAGTCGAAGATCTGGGCGCAACACAGATCGGACACGGGACAACTGCGATTGAAGATCCTGATGTTGTCGCGCTGCTCAGGGATCGTGGAACGGTTGTGGAGATGTGTCCCTCTTCGAATGAGAAACTGGATAACGTGGATTCATATGCAGCGCATCCGATTTTCGATCTCGAATCGGAAGGGGTAACCGTTACGGTCAGCTCCGATGATGCTCTTTTTACCGGGATCGATCTCACATACGAATTCGTCAGGCTTATGACGGAGCGGGATGCCACGACAGACGATCTCCTCAGGTGGACCACCAACTCGGTTGAAGCGGCGCTGCTGGAAAACGCAGAGAAAAAGGAAATAATTGCAGATCTGCAGAACTGGAACAGGCAGCAGCAGGGTGATTAGCGTCCATGGCTGACCTGGATTGCATTCTCAGGCCACAGTCTGTGGCGGTTATCGGCGCTTCGCGCAGGCCCGACAGTATCGGCTGGCTGATTGTAGATAACCTGCTCGAGCACGGTTTTCGTGGTCCTGTATATCCGGTTAATCCGGTGGCATCATCGATTCACTCGATCAGAGCATATCCATCCATAGGAGACGTTCCCGACCAGGTGGATCTGGCAGTGGTTGTCGTGCCTGCCGAAAGCGTCATCGGTGTCGTCAGGGAGTGTGTCGATGCGGAAGTGAAGGGTCTTGTTGTCATCTCGGCCGGATTCCGGGAAATGGGTGGGAAGGGGATAGAACGTGAAGAGGAACTCCTGCGGGTTCTGGAGGGCACCGGTATCAGGATGGTGGGTCCGAACTGTATAGGAGTGACCAACACCGACCCGGAAGTACGGTTGAACGCAACTTTTGCTCCGGTAATGCCGCCTCCCGGTCCCGTCGGTTTCATAAGTCAGTCGGGTGCTATGGGGGTGAGTATTCTCGATTATGCGAAAAGCCTGGGAATCGGACTCTCGATGTTCCTCTCATCGGGCAACAAGGCGGATGTAACCGGGAACGACCTGCTCGAGTTATGGCGGGACGATCCGAACACCAGGCTGATACTCATGTATATAGAGAGTTTCGGCGATCCGAAGCGTTTCGTGAAACTGGGCAGGGCGGTTACGGCCGAGAAACCGATATTCATCGTCAAATCGGGCAGGACGGGAGCGGGTGCCAGAGCTGCAGCTTCTCATACCGGAGCCCTTGCACAGACCGCACTTGCCACAGATGCGATTATCGCACAGGCAGGCGCAAAGCGAGCCCGTTCTGTGAACGAACTCTTCGATTATGCCATGGCCTTTTCGAATCAGCCTCTTCCGGCCGGCAACAGGGTGGCGATTGTCACCAACGCAGGTGGTCCGGGTATCATCATAGCCGATACATGCGAGGCAAACGGTCTGCAGGTCGGCCCCCTGGAGGATGATACCAGGGCGAGACTTCGAGAAAAACTGCCCGAAGAGGCCAGCGTCAATAATCCGGTCGATCTGATCGCCAGCGCTACCTCCGAAACCTACGAGTTCGCTCTCGAGTCGATTCTGGAGGATCCGGGCGTCGACGCGGTGATTGCCGCGTTCGTGCCGCCATTGGGAATCCAGACGGAGGACATTACCGATGCGATAGTGCGCGTCAACAACCGGCACCAGGGAAAACCGATGATCGCCGTTCTGATGGGACGTGAAGGGCTCCCTGCAGGCATGGACAGACTGCATGAGGCGAAGATTCCCGGTTACATTTTCCCCGAGTCAGCCGCCAGGGCACTGGGAGAGATGTGGAGATATGCGGTCAGGAAAGTGCGGCCGGCGGGCAGTTCCGTCTCGTACGATACCGATGATGATGCCGTATCGGCCATAATAAGCGCCGCGCTGAAGGCAGCACGAAACAAGTTAAACGAACCCGATGCACTCAGGATCCTGGAGGCGTACGGTATCCCTGTCTGTCCCTGGCAGTTCGTCGAATTCCAGGGTGGCAATGATTTCGGAAGCAGGGTTTTTACGGCCGCGGCCGGGCTGGGTTTTCCTGTTGCGCTGAAGATCGTCTCTCCCCAGATCGTCCATAAGACCGATGTAGGCGGCGTTGTCCTGGGACTCGATTCTGCAGAAGAGGTCAGGTCGGCTGTTGACGAGATTATCCGGAGGGTTGCCGTTCACTCAGAAATTGTTGAAGGCCTTGTAGTTCAGAAGATGGCAGAGAGCGGCAGGGAAACGATTGTCGGAATAACAAGAGTTCCTGATATAGGTCCGATGGTCATGTTCGGCCTCGGTGGCGTCTATGTAGAGGTTATGAAAGACGTCGTTCTGCGGCTCTGCCCCATACTCGATACCGATGCCACAGAGATGATCGGCGAGGTCAAGATGCATAAGCTCCTGGAAGGTGTCAGGGGCGAATCCCCGCGGGATCTCGATGCCCTGGCTGAGACCATCCTCAAGCTGGCACAGCTGGCAGAGCGGCACGAGGAGATAATGGAAATGGACATCAATCCTCTGGTGTCGTTCGAAAAGGGTGCTGTGGCTATCGACGCAAGGATACAGGTGGAAGCAGGCTGAACCTGTTCCACTGAATTCACATTTATTCTTGCATTCCAGAAAAAACTTATTACATGTGAACATCCCGGATGGATAGTTAGGGAGTTGCAGGACAGTGCTGGTCTCGAAAGAGAGAACATTATGAACATGAAAGCATTCGCGGGAGTGGCACGAGTGCCATTCCTGACTCTGCCGGTTACCCTGGTTGCAGCAGGTGCGGGGGCCGCGGCCTACGATGGTCATTTCAGCTGGGGACGCACGCTTCTGGCACTGATTGGGCTGGTCGCCCTGCATATAGCCGTGAACGTCCTCAATGAAGTCAGTGACATGCGCACCGGCATAGATCTGCATACGGTCCGGACCCCCTTTTCGGGGGGGAGCGGCACTCTGCCCTCGGGTGCGATCACAACGAAATCGGCATTCATCTTCGGACTGGGTGCAGCGGCGGTCGGGCTGGCTATCGGTATATGGTTCCTCACGAGGGTAGGAATGCTGCTTCTCCCTGTCATGATACTCGGAGCAGTCTGTGTACTCTTTTACAACAGTATTCTAACACGCATAGGATTGGGAGAACTGGCCGCAGGTCTCGGTCTGGGAGGGCTGGCTGTGGCAGGCGCCGCTATTGTGCAGAATGGAACGCTCGGTCCGGCGGCGATTGCAGCTTCCCTGCCCGCCACCTTCATGACATTCAATCTGCTCCTGTTGAACGAGTTCCCCGATGAGGAGGCAGACAGGGAGGGCGGTCGCAGGCACCTGGTTATCCGTTTCGGTCGCAGATCAGCTGCTCTGATATATGCCCTGGCCGCACTTCTCACACCGATTGCCATCCTGATTTCAGTTATTCTCAATGTTCTGCCGATAATAGCCCTGGCCGCGATGATCCCGTCTCTCCTGCTGATAAAGCCTCTCAGGTGGGCCTTCCAGGATTCTGAAGAAGCTGTTCCGATCCCGGCTCTGGCCAGTAACGTCCAGTGGATACACGCGACCAATACCGCTCTGGCGGTAACCTTTCTTATCGCCTCGCTGTAAGGCACGAGGAGAAGATGCCGATGTCGATACTCGAATGGTTCGGGATGGGAAAAAGTTATGTAGAGGGCGGTGACGACAGGGCCTCTGAAGCCGGTGATCAGACAGACACGGTTCGAAAAATCATCGAGGAACTGGAAAATCTGGGAGAGGAGCGTGCGCGTTACATAGCCTCCTTCGCTTATATCCTGGGACGGGTTGCCAACGCAGATATGGAAATCAGCGGGGATGAGACCCGGGAGATGGAGCGCATTGTTGTCGAGTACGGCGGCATACCGAAGGAGCAGGCTGTTATTGTGGTTCATATGGCCAGGACTCACAACCAGCTCTTCGGCCACACCGACAACTTCCTCATCACCAGGGAATTCGACCGGATGGCCACACGCGAGCAGAAGCTGGCCCTGATCGACTGCCTGATGGCCGTTTCTGCTTCAGATGAATCGATCTCCTCCGAAGAGAGTACAGAGGTGAGGAAGATCGCAGACGAACTTCACCTGAGTCAGCGTGACTTCGTAAATGCCCGCTCCAGGTACCGGGAATATCTGGAGATCCTGAAGAAGAGAGACGACTGAAAAAAGCGCATGCTGAATCGCCCGCCCGAACATCTGCCCGAACGGCTTCATCCGCTATGGGATCTTGCCCATAACCTCTGGTGGAGCTGGCATCCGAAGGCACGGAAACTGTTCCGGGAACTCGATATCCCGCTGTGGCGGAAGACACACTTCAACCCGGTCGCCATCCTGCGACAGATCGACCCGGCCCGCCTGGAAGAGGTGGCGGCCGACGCATCCTTCCTGAGACGACTCGACGATGTCATCATGCGATTCGAGGATGAGCTGAACGGCTCACGGAGTGAGTGGACGGACAGGTTCGGGATCACGCCCGATCGGCCCATCGCCTACTTCTGTGCCGAGTTCGGCCTGCACAGTTCGGTCCCGATCTACTCGGGCGGCCTCGGAGTGCTGGCCGGTGACCACTGCAAGGAGGCGAGCGACCTGCGCCTTCCCTTCGTCGGTGTCGGACTGCTCTACCAGAAGGGATACTTCCGCCAGCGCCTTCGGGCAAACGGGGCCCAGGAGGCTGTGCCGGAGGTGTTCGATCCCGACAGTCTGCCGCTGCACAGGCGTCTGCCGGAAGGTAACGGCGAGTATCTGGCGGAAGTGCGTGTTGAGGACCGCCTCGTGCGGATCACGGCCTGGCGGATCGATATCGGCTGTATTTCCGTTTACCTGCTCGATACCGATGTTCCGGAAAATGCGCCGGAAGACCGGGAACTCACCGCGCAGCTCTATTCCGGTGATGAACGGATGCGGATCAGGCAGGAGATGATCCTCGGGATCGGCGGGGTGCGGGTGCTCAGGGCGCTGGGGATCGCTCCATCGTTCTGGCACCTGAACGAAGGGCACACCGCTTTCCTCTCCCTTGAACGGCTCCGGGAAAAGATGACAGGGGGGATGTCGTTTGAAGACGGAATGGCGGAAATCCGCCGCAACTCCCTCTTCACCACGCACACACCGGTCGCGGCGGGGCATGACCGGTTCTCACGTGAACTCTCCACCGGTGCGCTCGGATACTTCATGGATCGGGCGGGTCTTACGCCAGATGACGTTTTCACGCTGGCGTCTGAACCGGATGATCCGGCTGGAATGCTGAGCATGGCGGTGCTGGCGATACGGACGACCGGATCGTGTAACGGGGTGAGCAGGCGGCACGGGGAGGTAGCGCGCCGCATGTGGCACAAACTGTGGCCGGACAATCCCGTGGAGGACGTTCCCATCAGTCACATCACCAACGGGGTGCACGTCCCAACCTGGTTGAACCGGGAGATGAGAAGGGTACTCGACCTCCATCTCGGTCCGGGATGGCTGGACCGGCATCATGAGCAGACGATCTGGAACCTGGTCGCCGATATTCCGGGAGAGGAACTCTGGCGGGCGCATCTGGATCAGAAGACGGTGATGCAGACGATGCTGCGCGAGCGGATACGCCGAACATGGGTCGAAGGTGAACTGAAAACGATCCAGGTGGTCGCCTCCGGCCTGCTTCTCGATCCGGAGGTTCTGACCATCGGATTTGCCCGCCGTTTCGCCACCTACAAACGGGCGAACCTGATCTTCCGTGACCTCGATCGGCTCAAGCGCCTGCTCCTCGACGTCGATCGTCCCATGCAGATCGTCTTTGCCGGGAAGGCGCACCCCCGTGACGCATACGGTCAGGAACTCATCCAGCAGGTCTATCAACTGGCGCTCGACCCGGCCCTCGGAGGCCGCATCGCCTTCGTCGAAGACTACAACCTCCACCTCGCACATTTCCTGGTCAGCGGCGTTGATGTCTGGATGAACACTCCCCGGCCGCCCATGGAGGCCAGCGGAACGAGTGGTGAGAAGGCGTCGGTGAACGGCGTGCCCCAGTTCAGTACGCTCGATGGATGGTGGCTCGAGGCGTTCAACGGGGGCAACGGCTGGTCGATAGGATCGGACGGCGGGTCCTTCGTGGAAGATGGCACGGAGCCCGCGAGTGAAGAGGAACAGGATGCCGGTGACGCCGAATCGATCTACCGGACGCTCGAATCCACGATCATACCACTCTACTATGACCGCAATGAACGCGGTGTGCCCGGGGGATGGGTAGAGGTGATGAAGGAGGCCATCCGAACGACCGGGGCCGGTTTCAGCTCCCGCCGGATGCTGATGGAGTATATCGAACGATACTACGGGCCCGCTTCGACAACCTGAAAACCACGGGATTCGACCGGGATGAATGATTCGATGAGCAGGGAACTCAGGGTGCTCGCCCGCCTCTACGGCCTGCAGACATCATTCCGGGATGTGTTCGGTGCCTCCCGCACCACCCCCGTCGACGCGGTCCTCGAGATCCTCAGGAAGCTGGGAGCTCCGATCCACGGGATCGAGGATGTGCCCGACGTCCTGCGCGAGCGCCGGGAACTCCTAGAAAAGCGTTTCTGCCAGCCTGTAACGGTAGCCAGGGAGGGTGAAGTATCGGAAGTGAGCCTCCGGGTACCGGGGCATCTCGAAGGGGCGCTTCTGCGGGCTGAACTCACTCTTGAGAGCGGTGAGAGCAGGACGTGGGAGATACCATGCTCATCCTTCCTCCTTCCCGACGATCTCCCCGCAGGGTACCACCAGCTCGATATCGAAACCGATACGGTAACTGCCCGGACAACGGTGCTGTCAGCGCCCGCTCCAGTCCCGGCCCTGAGTGCCTTCGGCGACCGACGTATATGGGGTGTCTTCCTCCCTCTCTACGCACTCCATACGGTGAAGAGCCGGGGGGTGGGGAACCTGGGAGACATGGATGCGCTGCGGGAATGGGTGTCGGGACTCGGCGGATCCTTCGTGGGCACTCTCCCGCTTCTGTCGGCTTTCCACACCACCGGTGAGATTCCGAGTCCCTATTCACCGGCGAGCCGTCTCTTCTGGAACGAACTCTACCTGGATCTTGCGGCAATCCCGGAATCAGTGACGTGTCCGGAGGCTGCCGACCTGATGGACAATTCCTCCTTTTCGGAGGCGATCTCCCGGAGCCGTTCGTCGAACCATGTCGACTACCGGGAGGTGATGCGGCTCAAGCGCAGCGTACTCGAGGTTCTCTCCAGCCATTTCTTCGCCGGGAGCACGAATGATGGGGGAGGGGAGTCCCGCCGGGCGTGTTTCGAGCGCTTCCGTTCGACCCATCCGTTCGCCGTGGAATTCGCACGCTTCATGGCGGTCCATGAGCGGTTGGAAATCCCGTGGCCACAGTGGCCGGATCAACAGCGATCGAGTGAACTTCGACCTGGGGATTACGCCGAGGAGGTGTTCCACTACCATCTTTACGTGCAGTGGCTGATGGCCGAACAGCTCGAACATCTGGCGACACGGGGCAGAGCGAACGATGTTGATCTCTATCTGGATTATCCCGTCGGCGTACCTCATGACTCGTTCGATGTATGGCGCTTCCGTGATCTCTTCCTGCCCGGATGCTCCGTAGGTGCTCCGCCCGACACCTTTTTCCGCAGGGGACAGAACTGGGGATTCCCCCCCACCGATCCATGGCAGGAGCGTGTGCATGGATACCACTATTTCATCGCCGGGCTCCAAAATCACCTGCGCTACGCCGGAATGCTGCGCATCGACCATATTATGGGACTGCACCGGATCTACGTGATACCTGACGGGTTCGAGGCGGGAGAGGGTGCTTACCTGCGGTCCAATGCGGCCGAACGCTACGCGGTTCTGCGGATCGAGGCCTTCCGATCGGGAGCGACACTCATCGGAGAGGATCTCGGCACCGTTCCCGGAAGTGTTCGATCGAGAATGAAGAAGGAGGGAATCGGGCGGATGTACGTACTTCAGAGCGAACTCCGGAGCGACGCGGAGGATGCGGTGACGCCCGCGACTCCTGACTGTCTGGCCTCGCTCGGCACGCACGACATGCCCCTCTTTGCCGCCTTCTGGAAGGACGAGGACACTGAACTCCTGCGACAGCTCGGTCATCTCGACCGCGACGATGCCAGACGGATCGACTCGGAATGCGGTGACCGGAGGAACGCTCTTCTGGTATACCTCATGAAAGAAGGGCTGCTGGAGGAGGGGGCGCCCGACCTGGAGAAGATCGTCTCGGCCTGTCACGCCCTGCTTGCGGCAGGCAGCGCCCCGGCGATGATGGTCACCCTCGAGGATCTCTGGCTCGAAACCCGACCGCAGAACGTACCGGGAACGACCGGCGAACAGCCGAACTGGAGCCGCCGCAGCACCCTCTCACTGGAGGAGATGATGCATTCCGCAACGGTAGTGGAAGCCCTGAAGGCGATCGATCGGCTCAGGGCCGGACCAACCCGTCAGAGACCGCAGGGACGACAGAGATGACAGGACCCGAATCGGGCTCATCCCTCCTGACACGGGAGGACATCCGGCGGTTCCGTGCGGGAACTCACTACCGGCTCCACGAGGTGCTCGGGTCCCATCCCGGTCATGGACCGGGTGGTGCGGGAGGTGTCCGATTCGCTGTCTGGGCTCCGAATGCCAGGAAGATCTCGGTCATCGGGGACTTCAACTCGTGGGATCCGGCCTCACATCCGCTCTCCCGTATCCGGGGATCGGGTGTCTGGGAAGGGTGGGTGCCCGGTGCCTCTCCGGGTGACAGGTACAAGTATCGCATCAAGGGGAAACGGCGCAGCGGCACCTTCAACAAGGCCGACCCCTTCGCACGTACCGGCGAGGAGCCGCCGGAGACCGCATCTATCATCTGGAAGCCCTCTCATGAGTGGGGCGACGCCGGATGGATGAATGATCGGGCGGACAGGAACAGTCTCAGAGCGCCGATCTCAATCTACGAGGTCCATCCCGGTTCGTGGCAGCGCCCCGGCGGAGGGGAAAACGGGTTCTTCACCCACCGGGAACTCGCTCCCCTGCTGGTCGGATACATGCGGGAGATGGGCTTCACCCACGTTGAATTCCTTCCCCTCATGGAACATCCCTTCTACGGGTCGTGGGGGTACCAGTGCACCGGCTACTTCGCGCCCAGCCGCCGGTACGGAACGCCCGATGACCTGATGTACCTCATCGATACGCTTCACCAGGCCGGGATCGGCGTGATCCTCGACTGGGTGCCCTCCCACTTCCCCTCTGATGACTTCTCGCTGGGCCGGTTCGACGGCACCTGTCTCTATGAGCATGCCGATCCACGCAGGGGCTATCACCCCGACTGGACCAGTCTGATCTTCGATTATGGACGTCCCGAAGTCAGGAGCTTCCTGCTCAGCAGTGCCCACTACTGGCTCGATCTCTTCCATGCCGACGGGCTGCGTGTCGATGCCGTCGCCTCGATGCTCTATCTCGATTACTCGCGGGCTGCGGGGGAGTGGATACCCAACCGGTACGGCGGGAACGAGAACCTCGAGGCGGTGGACTTCCTGCGCGCGCTCAACGAAACGATCTACACCGAACATCCCGACGTACAGACCTTCGCCGAGGAATCCACCGCCTGGGCGGGTGTCTCGCATCCCGTCTCGGGCGGCGGACTGGGCTTCGGTTACAAGTGGGACATGGGCTGGATGAACGATACGCTCGCCTATCTCTCCATCGAGCCGGCCCGGCGCGGGAAGATCCATGACAAACTGACCTTCAGGGGGCTCTACGCCGGTTCCGAGAATTTCGTCCTGCCCCTCTCGCATGACGAGGTGGTCTACGGGAAGGGCTCGCTCCTGAACAGGATGCCCGGCCGCGGGGCGGAGCGGTTCGCCGATCTGCGTCTGCTGCTCGGTTATCAGTACGCCCTGCACGGCAAGAAACTGCTCTTCATGGGAGGGGAGTTCGCCCAGAAGGGGGAGTGGAACCACGACCTTCCGCTTCACTGGGAGCTTCTCGATAAGACTCCGCATGCCGGCATAAAGATGTGGGTGACGGCCCTGAACCGGCTCTACCGGGAAGAGCCGGCCCTGCACCGGCTCGATTGTGAACCCGCGGGGTTCGAGTGGATCACCGCCGACGACTCCCAGCGATGCGTGCTGGCCTTCCTGCGCAGCGGGGGCGAGGGAGTGGCACCGGTCGCGGTGGTCTGCAACTTCTCCGACCGGCGGCACGAGGAGTACCTGGTCGGGGTGCCGCACGAGGGCGAATGGGTGGAACTCATCAACAGTGACGCTGCCCGGTTCGGTGGTGGGAGCGATGATGGATCAATGTCGTACGAGGCGGTTTCTGAACAGACCGGGCACTTCTCCTGGACCATCCGGGTGACTCTGCCTCCCAGATCGATCCATTTCTACCGTTGATGGGAAGGTACATCTGATGGGGCGGTACGTCTGCATCCACGGGCACTTCTATCAGCCCCCGCGCGAGAACCCATGGCTGGGGGAAATCGAAAAGCAGCTGTCGGCCGCCCCCTGGCACGACTGGAACGAACGGATCGCCGAGGAATGCTACGCTCCCAACGCGGCCGCCCTCAACAACTACTCCCGGATCAGTTTCGACGTCGGCCCGACCCTCCTCTCGTGGCTCGAACGATCAAGGCCGGACATACTTGATGCCATCAAGGAGGCAGACCTGCTCGGGATCGAACGATTCTGTGGCCACGGACCCGCGCTGGCCCAGGCCTACAATCACGTGATCCATCCCCTGGCCGGCAGGCGTGACAGGATGACCCAGATCGTCTGGGGTATCGGAGACTTCAGGCATCGGTTCGATCGCGATCCGGAAGGGCTCTGGCTGCCAGAGACGGCGGTGGATACCGGAAGCCTCGAATCGTTGGCGGAACAGGGCATAAGGTTCACGATCCTGGCGCCCCACCAGGCCGGGGCCGTCCGGCCGATCGGCAGTACCGAATGGACATGGCTGAGGGAAGAAGAGCGGGCGGAAGTGAAGCAGGCGGAAAAGGAGGAGGTTGCTGGCGGTTTCGCCCGGTCGGAGGGGCTTGATACTACCATACCGTATCTCGTCCATCTTCCTTCAGGCCGTAAGATCAGCGTCTTCTTCTATGATGATGATATCGCAAAGGCGGTTTCCTTCGGCGGACTCCTCAACGACCGCGAGGCGTTCGTGGAACGGTTGCTCGGAAACGGCGGTCCTGACCCCGATCCCGACCGGCCGCGGCTCATCCACTTCGCGACCGACGGAGAGACATTCGGCCATCACGTAAGGGGGGGTGAGAAGACCCTCGCCTGGACCCTCGACCGGCTCGAGAGCAGCGGGGACGCGGAACTGACGATCTACGCGGAGTTCCTTGATCGGTTCCCGCCAGCGCATGAAGCGCGGATCGAGGAAAACACCTCCTGGAGCTGTCCGCACGGGGTGGAACGCTGGCGTTCCGACTGCGGGTGCTCGGGGGGGCGAAATCCCGATGGAAACCAGGCCTGGCGGGCACCCCTGAGGGAGGCGCTCGACTGGCTGAGGGACTCGGCCGCCCATCTCTTCGAGCAGGAGGCCGGACGATACCTCGTGGATCCATGGCGGGCCCGTAACTCGTATATCGATGTCATCCTCGACTCATCGGAGGGGACGATCACGCGGTTTCTGGATGAGCAGTCACACCTGGGAGTCACCCCGGAGGATACCCGGAATGTCCTGCCGCTCCTTGAACTCCAGCGTTACGCCATGCTGATGTACACTAGCTGCGGCTGGTTCTTCGATGATCCCGGGGACATCGAGACGGTGCAGATCCTCCGGTACGCGGGACGGGTCATCCAGATCGCGCGGGCTCAGACACGGATCGATCTCGAGGAAGGGTTTCTGTCGATCCTGAAGGAAGCGGTGAGCAACGATCCCGACCGGGGCAGCGGGGCCGCGATCTTCGAGCGGCATGTCCGGTCTCAATTCCCCCGCAGCACCTGAAGGATTAACGAAGAATACACACGCGCGATTGAATTACTTGTCCTCTATGTTCCCGCCCCCTTCCACGGCTCGCCAGGCAGCTTCGCGATCAGAACGTCCTGTACGATTTCCGAGGCGGTCACGGGATCGTACTCGAAACCAACAGGAATGAGCAGCCGGATGTCCTCGAGGAAAACAGCACTTCGGAGCTTTGCGGCCAGATTCGCCTCGAACTCGGCGCGGGAGGCGGTCGCGCCATCGTGGTCCATGTAGCGCTGAAAGCACTCGACAATCCGATCGCTGTCGGTCTCACCGGACCGTAGCGCGATCCAGAGGTCGTAGAGATCGCGACCTTTCTTGCGCTGGTAAAGTGCGCGCATTTTGGTACCGAGGATCTCGTCGAGGTGATAAACGGGAATCTCGGTCGTCCCCTTGAACCAGGGGTTGTCGACGGTGAACGATTGCCGGATCGTACCCAGCACGGAAAAATGCTCCCGCGTGTTGATCTCGATCTTCAGCCGCATGGTCGTTACCGGGGCAAAGGTCGTCTCGAAGCGGTAGTTGAGCGTGAAGCGTCCCTTGCTGTGCTTCCATCGTGGGCTACCAAGCCAGGGGTCGAGGGTCTCGCGGATGGCGTCGATCAGCACACCGATCGGCCCGGCATCCCGTTGAACGAGATCGATATCCTCCGAGTAGCGTTCGGATGTCCCGAAGAACAGCTTGTGCAGGGCGGTGCCTCCACGGAAGAGGGCCTGGTCGGCTACAAGCTGTCGGCCGAACATGGCGACCAGCGCGCGGGATAGTATCAGATCCTGTTCGACCTGCTCATTGGACGGCCAGGGGGCGTTTGTACGCCACGCCGTGATGTTCGCGCGCGGAATCAAAGGTCGACTTCCAACTCTTCATTCGGCAGAATATGCCAACGCTGGTCGACCTCGACGTCCGCAGATTTTCCGGGCCGCAGAGGAATGGTGCGTGGTCTCCGCGTATCGAGCCACCTGGCCAGCGGTACGGCGAGGTTGCCTTCGCCGACGGTGTCGAGGAGGTATCCGAGGCGCTGGACGTCCGGTAGCCGCACAAGACACGCTGTACTGACCAGTGCCTGTGCGTCCATGTTCTCAGCCAGCTCGGCGAGTACCGTTGCTATGTTGCTCAGGTGTCCTGCACCAGCTTGGTAGCGAACCAGATCGAACGCAGTGGTCTCGGGAGTGGCGACACGCATGATTCCCGTCTCGGTTTGCTTTTCAGTCACCGGCATCTGATCGACCTTGCTGCTCATGAAGAATTGGATGGCGACCTTACCAGCGCGCATTTCGCGAGTCGGCTTGCTTGTCATCACCTGGAACACCATGGGTTGCTGATGGGCGGCACCGTGGATCGCTGCCGCGCTGAGCAGCCCGACGTAGTAGGGCTGACCCAGATAGAGCATCAGCTCGTCGATGAACCAGCTGGCAGGTGGCGAGGCAGTCGCCCGATATTCCGGAGGAACAATGACATAAAATCCGCGCCTGGGAGATACGATCCGTCCTTGCTCCTTCATCCTGCGCAGGGCGGTTTGCGCTGCGACGAAGGATCGTTCGGTTTCGAACTCCGCCTGGGTCCGCGTGAAGGTGTAGCAGCCCAGTGACTGGAGATGCTCTACCCAATGTGACATGGCTGGTCTCGACGGCATCTGGATCGTTCTCCTGACACATTCATGCGTATAACACTTTCATAAGTTAGCATATTACGCTAACTTATGAAAGTAAATATTCCTCGAACGATCCTCTGGGACTCTCCGCTACTGTGCAATACAGTCTCATAAATTAGCGAATGGCGCCAATTTGTGCGATCACACTACGCATGGCTGTCCTCGTTCACCGATCCCTCTGCCTGGCCCTATCGGAGGCGAAGTGCGTGGGCGACAGCATCCAGATCGCGCGGGCTCAGACACGGATCGATCTCGAGGAAGGGTTCCTGTCGATCCTGAAGGACGTAGTGAGCAACGATCCCGAGCAGGACAGCGGGGCCGCGATCTTCGAGCGGCATGTCCGGCCGAATATCACCCGGTTCCCGGAAGGTCTCTTCATCGAGGTGATGGCTGTAATCACATCTGGAGACGCTGAAAAGTGAGCGGTTATACAGTGACACAGTCCGACGACAGTCCTAGCGGCCAATCCGATATTTGATAAGGCGGATCTCCCCGGTTTCAGCTGATTCCCCGGTAATGAAATACCTATCGATGATCTGAGCTCCGAGGATAGGAAACCAACCTTCTCCTGCTATCTGTATCTCTCCAAGGTATGTTCCCTCAGAATCGAAAGTGTCATAGAAGCGGTATCGGAATCGTTCCTCCTGCACTCCCTCACGGTAGGCGTGGATGAGAACGTTTCCTTCAGAATCCACCAATATCTGGTCAAAAGCCGGCATGAACTTTGGGAATTCTGTGTTCTTGACGATGGACTCCGTTGCCCCTTCTCATACCACTCCATCACGGCTGCTGACTATGCCGGCAAACCACTGCTCCTTGTCGGTCCTGTTGACCCGTTTACCTTCACTACCCGTTGAACGGCCAGGGTGATCTCTACGGGTTTGGATCCCATCGGCGGAACTCGGAAGGTACGCTCCCTCTGCCCCCGGCAGATTACATGTCGTGAGCCGCAGGCCACACAGCGTAGCTTGTTGGGACGGCTCTTGCCCCCAATCTTGGTCCATTACGAGAGCCATTTTGCCAGCTTTTTCGGGTTCGCGGTCAGTTGCCATTCGGCCTTGAACTCGGCCGGTGTGATTTGCTCTAAGCTGCCGTGTGGCCTGGTGATCTCTTCCTTTTCCGGACTCTGATACCCTTTGCCAGGGAATGCCTCAGAATCCTCCTCCAACTGCCTCTTCCATCGAGCCAGCAGGTGCTGCGCCAGACGCAATGAGACGCATTCAATTGGAGAAGGGAATGGACGAACTGCCAGGCTTATTGAGTTCAGATATCTACTGCAGGCAGGTAGCGTGTTGTTCAACCATTGTCCTGCGACCCTGCCTGGCTCTATTAACCGTACTCGGAAAGGCAATCAGGTCCAGGATGTACGGTTTCAAGGTATTGCGGTTTAGCTATAGTGTGGACGATCATCGATTGAACAGATAATCAGTGCTTTGGATGAATTCTGATGATAGTCCCACTAATGATATTGACATGCTTAATGTTAAGCATTAATATGTACAAGAAAGTACGAATAGATCCAGTCGGGATAGACTTCGATTGATCATTTCATTCAAGAACAAGAGTTCTAAAGATATCTATGATGGCTTGGATACCAAGGCTGCACTTAAAATACTTCCGCGAGAACTACACCGGGTTGCTGGGAAGAAACTCGACCAGCTATCTTCAGCAGTGTCATTGAGATCTCTTTCACTCCCAGGATTGAAACTCGAGAAACTAAAGGGAGATCGAGCCGGTTTCCATTCAATCAGGATAAACGACCAGTACCGAATCTGTTTCCGATTGACAGAACTTGGAGCTGAAGACGTCGAAATATTAGACTACCACTGAGTATGCGCCCGATCGGTGATGTACAAGGAGCTGACCATGACTCGCTTGCCGAAAAACCGCCGTCCCGCTCACCCTGGGGAGATATTTCTGGATGAATTCCTGATTCCCCTGGGTATCACCCAGCGGGAAGCAGCCATACGACTCCACATCTCCTATCCGCGGATGAATGAGATCGTTAACGGGAAGAGGGCAGTGACTCCTGATACTGCCCTCCGATTGGCTCGATTCACGGATACCGAACCGGAATTCTGGCTGAACTTACAGCAGGCCGTCGATCTCTGGGATACCATGCACTCACGTGGAGCAAAAGATATACATCTGGTTGAGCCCGCAATAATCACCTGAAAAGAATTTGAGCGTTGGGGATCGGATCATACAATCCAACAGTCACGCGATACCCCTTGTCCCCCCGAATAAATCCATCCGACCAATAACATCGCTTTCTGTTTCACACTGTGATCGTATTCGATCTGTTTCACAAGGGAATCATGCGGCACAAGCCGGCGAACCACTCCAGCCAACGAGAGTTATCATTGACGAATTGCAGGTGGCAGTAATGTGCTAATTGTAAAATGAATTGACAATTAGCTTGACTAATTGTCCGTTAATGACATAATGCTAATTGTAAATACTGATTACAATCCGCCTGCTGCTTCGAGGTTACTCACATGTTTATTGAGAGAACCGCATCGAAAGTTATTGCCCGATTAATCAAGAAATACAGGGTAGTCGTCATTTCGGGGCCCAGGCAGTCCGGGAAGACAATGTTGGTCCA